>CAYIIH010000181.1:14490-16265 GCA_964363225.1 uncultured Verrucomicrobiota bacterium
GGTCGTTCCACTCACGTTCAACCGCGTCAAGCCGCTCGCCGCGCCACCAAACACCCCGTTCCCGCTCACCGTCAACCGGCTCACCCCGCCGCCATTCACTGTGTTGCCGAATGTCACCGTGCTGCCCGCCAGCGTCGCCGTCGTTCCCAAGGTCACCGCCCCGCTGTAACTCTGGCTGTTGCTGGTCGTGATGCTTCCGCCGTTGATCGTGGTGTTCCCTGTTACACTCACGCTCGCCAGACTGTTGGTCGCGCCCACGCTCCCGGCAAACACCGCTGCCCCCGTCACCGTCAAGGCCCGCGCAGTCGAGTCGCTATTAACCGCCGAGACAAATGTCACGGTCGCGCCGCTCAAATTCACATCCGCTTGCAGCATCACTCCCAGGCCGGATGTCCCACCCGTCAGATTCACGTCCGCGCTGATCGAGGTGATGTTATGCCCCAAGGCCAGCCCGCTCGAACCCACCAGTGTGATCGTGCCTGAGCCCGTCGTCAATGTTCCGGTGGTGGCCAGCGTCCCGCCGTTGCTCCGGAAATCAATGCTGCCCGTGCCCGTGCTGAAGTTAGTGACGGCCGGCAAAGTTAGCGTCGTCCCGGCTATCGCCGTTATTCCGGTATTCGCGCCCAGCGCCGGCGCCGCCAACGTCAACGCGTTGCTGTCCGTAACCGAGACGCTCGTGCCCGTGCTGTTAAGTGTCACCGCCCCGATGAAGTCATTTGTGCCCGTTGTCAGCGTAATCGGGAAAGGCCCGGTCGTAAAGCTCGCGGCGCCCGTCACCAACAACGCCCCGCTCTGTGTAATCGCTCCCCCAGCCGTCACGCTCAAACTGCCTTTGACACTCAATTCACTGAGGGCAACCGTACTGCTGAAATCCAATGTCACGTTGCCGGCACCGCTCCCTCCGGTCGTGTTGAGGCTCCCATTGCCGCTGAACGTGGTGCCGTCGGCTGCAAAATTACCGCCGCTGGTCGCCACCGCAGTATTGACTGCTACCGCCGCGCCGTGGATCGTCACGGCCGAGGTGAAGTTGCCGTCCAAGCTGGTGATGGTGGCAGAGTTTGTTCCCCCGCCCGCATTGATCGTGAGGGACGTCATGCCGCTGTGGCTGAAAGTGACCGTCTCGCTCGTGCCGCTGGAGATCTTTGACACATTGTCTGTGGCAGTGCCCGAATCGGTGAGGACAATTGTGTCGTTACTGCTGGCCCAAGTGAAAACGCGGTTCGTGGGCGAGAGGTTGTCCGTGATCGGCTCCAGACCGGTGTAATTGATCGTGGCCGAGCCGGACACCGCGATGCTGCCGTCATGGGCGTTGGTGAACGTGTGCGTCACCATCGCTGGCGAGCTGCCTTGCAGTGTGATCGAGTCGCTCGTAGCCTGCCCACCGCCGTTGAATGTCAATCCGCTGCTCGGTATCGGGTCGCTGGTGGTAAAATCAATCGTCAGCGAGTCATTGCCTGACCCGCCGTTGAGAACCTCGATGCTGCTGAACGTGCCGCCTACATCTGTCACGGTATTGCCACCAACAGCCACGAGCCAGGCGTTGGTCCCATCCGTCTGCGTCAGCGTGTCTGTTCCGGCTTCGCCATCTATGCTTCCCGTCAATGTGGCACCCGAGCCAATGGTGAACATGTCCGCCCCGGCACCGCCCTTCAAATTCGCCGTCGCCGCCGCCGTCACGTTGAACGTGTCCGCGCCCGCGCCGCCCTGCAACGTGGCAAAGCCGCTATAGCTCAGACCCAGAACGCTCCCCGTCCCAGCACCGCTGACCGTAAACG
>CAYIIH010000182.1:0-16238 GCA_964363225.1 uncultured Verrucomicrobiota bacterium
AAAGGGCCAAAGCAGAGAACCAAAGGTGCGAAGATTTACCTATTCCTCAGAGCTGTTCGTTTGTTGTTCACCTGGGCACGGTGCTGGTGTCTGCTTTGCTTCGGCGGCGCCTATCTGGTCAAAGTGGTGCGCAAACGCATTGCCAAAGCCTCAGGTATTCCATTACTATTCTCCACATGACACGGTTTTGTATTTTGTTGGTGGCGATTTTGGCTGTTGCTGTTGCGCAGGTTTCTGCCCAGGGACCTGACGATCAATATGTCCAGATTTATCAAACGATCCAGCAGGCTGACCAGCTTAAAGGCACTGGCCAGTCGGACATGGCTCGTGACAAGTATCATGAAGCTCAGGCAGCGCTGAAAAGACTGCAAAGCACGTTTCCGACCTGGAATCCGAAAGTGATTCAGTTCCGGCTGAACTACGTCGAAGAGAAGCTGGACCCGCTCTTGAAGCTGCGCCCGGCTGCGTCCGCTCCTCCAACGCCCGCCGCTCCCGCTGCTCCCGAGGCAGAGGCAAAACCGTCGCCGGCACTCGCGGAGAAGGAGAATCAAATCCGCGGGCTGAATGACGAGGTGGCCCGGCTCCACGCCGACAGATCCTTGCTGGAGGCCAAGCTTAAAGAAGCATTGTCCGCTCAACCGGCCTCCATGGACCCGCGCGAATTAACCAAGGCGGAAGAAAAAATCAAGACTTTGGAAAAGGAAAAGGATTTGTTGAAAGTCAGTTTCGAGCAAATGCAGATCAAGCAAGCCAAGTTGATCGATTCTTCGGTCATGGGACAAACGCAGAAAGCTCTGGCAGAAACCAATCACCAGCTCGAGCAACAGAAAGAGACCATCGCGGCGTTAACCCAGGAAAGAAGCGTTCTTCAGACGCGTTTGCAGGCTGTCGGAGAGCAGGAAGCAGCAGCCAAGCTCGCCCAGGCTGAAAGGGAATCGCTGAAAAGCCAGCTTGCTGATCTGAAGCGCAGCGACAGATCTGCTGCCCTGGAAAAGGAACTCATTTCCGCCAAAGCCGCCGCACAGGCCAATGCCGCCTCTGCCGGTTCGTTGCAGACGACGTTGACTGCTCTGCGCGAAGAAAAAGCGGCGGTGGAAAAAGAAAGGGCTTCCTTGCTCGAAAAGCTGCTGGCTGCAAGCTCAGTCGCGGCCAAACCGGGAACTGATGAAACCAGCCGGATCAAGCGGCTGGAAAAGGAGCGAGACCAAAGAATTGCGGCGCTGCAAAGAGAACTGAGGGTCGCGCAGGCTGCGACAGAACGCAACGCGGCGGCCATGGCCACGTTACAGTCGAACCTGAAGGCTTTGCGCGAGGAAAGAGCGGCCTGGCAAAGCGAGAAAGCGGCGCTCCAGGTCAAGTTGAACCGGGCCTCAAACGCCGCCAAAACAACCAAGCCGACCGCGGATGAATCGAGCCGGATCAAGCAAGTGGAAAAAGAGCGGGACGCCAAAATTGCACTACTGCAAAAAGACCTCACCTCAGCCAAAGCAACGGCGGAAAGCAACACCACAGCCATGACCGCCCTGCAATCGAATCTGAAGGCTTTGCGCGAAGAGAAGGCCGCCTGGGAAAAGGAGAAAGCGTCGCTCCGAGCCAGACTGGCCGAGTCGTCAGCCGCAGCGAAGACCTCCAAACCGAGCGCCGATGAATCGAGCCGGATCAAGCAACTGGAAAAAGAGCGGGATGCCAAAATTGCACTGCTGCAAAAAGACCTCACCTCAGCCAAAGCAGCAGCGGATAGCAACACCGCAGCCATGACCGCCCTGCAATCGAATCTGAAGGCTTTGCGCGAAGAGAAAGCGGCCTGGGAAAAGGAGAAAGCGTCGCTTCAAGCCAGATTGTCCGAGTCGTCAGCCGCAGCTAAGACCCCCAAACCGAGCGCCGATGAATCGAGCCGAATCAAGCAACTGGAAAAAGAGCGGGATGCCAAAATTGCGCTGCTGCAAAAAGATCTCAGCTCAGCCAAGACAGCCGCAGACAGCAAGGCTTTGGCCGTGAAGGGACTGGAATCAGCTCTCAAAACCATGCGGGAAGAAAAATCAGCCTTGGAGAAGGAAAAAGCCACCTGGCAAGTCAAAGCGGCCGCCCCTGCTGCGTCTGTGAAACCCGGTGCGCGTGAAAGCAGCCGTGTAAAACAATTGGAGGATGAGCGGGATGAGTTATTGAAAAAGCTCAATGCAGCCGCCAAAGAGCTTTATGACAACAAGGCGCGTGGCGAGAGTTCACCGGCCGGCCAGTTGACGAATGAGATCGCTGCTATGCGTGCCCGCTTGGACGTTTATGAATCGAAGAAGGCGCCTTTCACTCCCGAGGAGTTGGCCTTGTTCAAGACGACGCCTCTGGTGGCTGCGGAAACCGATCCCAACGCTGGCAAGAAACCGTCAAAGGAACCGCCGGCCGGAGCTGGTCTGCTGTTGGCGGAAGCGCAGAGAGCCTTTGCCGCGAGGCGGTACGATGAAGCTGAAAAGAAGTATTTGCAGGTGCTGAAACTGGATGAAAGAAACGTTTTTACCCTGGCCAATCTGGCTTCGATTCAGATGGAGCAGAACCGCCTTGAAGATGCCGAAACGAACCTGAAGCTGGCCCTGCGGGAAGACGCGAACGACGCCTTCAGCCTGTTCCAAATGGGCATCCTGAAGTTCCGCCAGGAAAAATATGATGAGGCGCTTGATACTCTCAGCCGGGCCGCCCAGCTCGATCCCAAGAACCCCGAAACGCAGAATTACCTGGGCATCACATTAAGCCAAAAGGGACAGCGAGGACCCGCCGAAGCGGCCTTGCGGAAGGCCATTCAACTTGCGCCGGGTTACGCTGTCGCCCACCACAACTTGGCGGTGATCTATGCCTCGCAGCAGCCGCCATTCCTGGAATTAGCCCGGTGGCATTACCAGAAGGCTTTGGCGACGGGTCACGCGGAAAATCCAGAACTGGAGAAACTGCTGAACCCGCCCAAAGCGCCGCCTGGTGACAAATAGGATGCTGGGCGCTGGTTCGGCCGATGGTTTTCAGATGTTGCGCCAGTATGTGCATGATTTGACAGTGCCGACGCGGGGACGGGGCTTTTACGAATTAACACAGATGCATAAATCGAATTTGAGCTGGCGCCTGCTCCTGGTTTGTTTCGGCGCGGGGCTGGCGCTTTGGCAGGGCCCGGTTGCTGCTGCCGGGCCGAGCACGAATCGTTTCGGGTTTACCGGGCCGGAGATCTTCCCGATTGACAACCAAATCGGGCAATTGCGGGCCGCAGACCTGGATGGGGATGGCATGCAGGATTTGATCGTCATCAACAACTCGCGCTCCAAGATCAATCTGCTCTACAATCAAACTGGCAAAACCAACGCCCCCGTGGCCCGCAAAGTGGTCAGCAAACATGAATTGAACGAACTGCCTCCGGACGCACGGTTTCGAATTGATTCCATTGCCTCGGAAAAGCGGATTTCCGCATTGGTCGTGGCCGATTTGAACAGTGATGGCCGCCCGGACGTGGCGTATTTTGGCGAGCCCAAGGAGCTCGTTTTGCAGTACAACCAGGGCCCCAACGGCTGGAGCGCGTTGAAGCGCTGGCCTCTGGAGGACGGCTTGCTTGATCCTTACGCGCTGGTGAACGGAGATCTCAATGGCGACGGGCGCACGGACCTGCTCTTGCTGGCGGAGAGCCATATTTATTCTCTGACACAAAAAGCGGACCACACTCTCGCGGAACCGGAAAAGATCCCGTATGCGGGCACGGTCAAATCTCTCCAAATTCTGGACATCGAAGGTGACGGCCGGGAGGACCTGTTGCTCGTGAATTGGGATCATCCGAATCCATTTCGGTTCCGTCTCCAAAACAGTTCCGGGCAGCTTGGCCCCGAAATCCATTTTACGCTTCCGCCCATTCGTTCCTATGGGGCTGACGATCTGGATGGGGACCGCAAAACTGAGGTGGTTACGGTGGCACAGAAATCGGGCCGGGCGCAGATTTCAAATTTTGCGCAGAAGCCGGCCGAAGAGTTGCTCGGTTCATGGAAGCAGGGGCAATTCCAAGTGCTGCCTTTAAACAAGACCACCAAGGCCCGGAGAGGTGTGACTTGGGCTGATATTAACCGGGATCGCCTTCCAGACCTCCTGGTGGCCGAACCGGACAGCGGCCAGCTTACGGTCTATCTGCAGAAAGCCGACGGAACCTTGGCGGCGTCAAAAACGTTCCCGACGTTGACCGGCATCAGCGAGATTGCCGTGGCCGATTGGAATGCGGATGGCCAGCCGGAAATATTTTTGCTGAGCGTTGACGAGCGGCAAATCGGCGTGACGCAGCTCGATGAAAAAGGCCGGATTGCTTTCCCGAAGATACTGCCGCTGGAAGGGCGTCCTCTGGCCATGACGGTGGGCGCTCTTCAGGCTGGAAACAAGCTCCTGCTTGCGATCATTCTGGATCAAGAGGGCAAGCGCGAACTGCAAACCCGCACCGCCGACGGCGAGGTGCGAAAGCAGAAACTGAACGAGAGTTTCAAATCGAATCCGAGTTCCATGACCATTCATGACTTGAACCAGGATGGCCTGGCGGATTTGGTCGTTTTGATTCCTTACGAGAAAATCAAGGTCCTGCTGCAGGTGGCCGGCCAGGATTTCAATGAGCAGGATGTCGCGCCTCCCGGAGGCAGTGCCGAGCAGCCCTGGCTGAGCGCGACGGACGTGGATGGCGATGGCAAGGCCGAATTATTGCTGGCGCAGAAGAATTTCCTGCGCGCGGTCCTGTTGCAGGCCGAGATGAAGGATGGCAGCGCCGGCAATAAACCGGCCTGGTCATTCAGCGTCAAGGAGCAGATCAACGGCATGGCCAGCAACTCGCGCATTGTGGGGGCGGCGGCCGTCCGTGACGGCACCAACAACATTCCAGCACTGTTCCTCCTCGATGCGGAACGCAAGTCACTGACCTTGTGCGAGCGCGATAACGCCGGGGTATGGCAGGTGATGCGAAATGTGGCGCTGCCGATGACTGAATTCGTCTCTCTGCAAGCAACGGCCTTAGGTGAAACCAATCTCAACAGCATCGCCTTTCTGGGAGTTAATGCGGTGGCTTGGATGCCTTTCAGCGGCCAGGTTTGGGAGTTTTCGGAATTGGACGGTTATGAAACCCCCATCAAGGATGGCTTCCTGCATGACGTGGTCCCGGGCGACCTAAACCAGGATGGCCGCAAGGACCTCGTTTTTCTGGAAACGAACAAGAGTTATCTTGATCTGGTGACGTTCGAGCCGCCACATCAGTTGGTTCCGGCAAATCGCTGGCAGGTCTTCGAGGAACGCACTTTTCGCAGCCGCCGCAATGACATACCGGAACCGCGCGAAGCGTTGGTGGTCGATTTGACCGGCGATAAGAAGAACGACTTGGCGGTCATCGTCCACGATCGGATTCTCGTCTATCCCCAGGAATAGCCCCGAGACTTTCCCGGCTACTTTCTCAGTTGGGGCGGGGTGGGAGAAAAGGCCTTGAAGCTGATGCCATCGGGGCCGGCGCTGCCAGCATAGACCGAGAAATGAAAATACTTGGCGATCTTATCAAAAGAAGGGAGCAAGGAAAAATCAAACCAATCCTTCATTCTTTGGGGGTCTTCAGCACTAGGCTTGACGCCACCGGAAGTGAACTGGAGCAGCTTTTGAAAAGCTTCGCTGTCTTTCTTCAGGATTTCCAGGTTCGCCCGCATCGTTTCACTCTGATTTTCAAAGCCAAATAATCCGGTGCTCAGCCCGCCAACCTTCTCTGCGGCTTCCTTCAGGCCCGGCACGTCCCGCAAGGTCTTGCCAGTTCCATCACTGCTGCGGAGGAACTCCTCCAGCATCGCCACGTCCGAGGACATGGCCAGATAGCCGCCGCCGGCGGCAAAATGGAGACTGCGCGGTTCCGGTTTTGCGTCTGGCCCCTCCGCCATGGGTGGCAACAACATCGAATAGACTTTGCGCCCCAGAAATTCACGCTCCTGCAAGCCCCCGGCGCTGGGCGGCACCGGCATCAAGGAAGAGGTCGCTTTCAAAGCATGTGCCAATTGTTCGGCGTTGGGCGAGCCGATCAGATGCAAGGTGGGCGGCTTCTCCAAGTCAGCGGCCGCGGAAGAGCGCGACACTTTTTGAATGGTAATAAAATCATCTCCCAAACCGCCGATCAGGTTCTTTTTGAAATCAAAATTGGGGTCTTTGTCTTTGCCAATGGCCTCCAAACTCAGTTGCAGCATGCCCGCAATTTGCGGCGAAATGCTGCTGAGCATCGTTTCCAGGCTGGTCCAGGCCTTTTGCGCATCCAACCGCCAGCGATTGTACTTCACCACCTCTGCCTGAACAAAAGACGGAGGAGCCGCTTCCTTGGGCAGCGGAGCCACTATCTGGAAAACTCCCTGCCGATTCGCTTCCGGGACCCCAACAAACGCTTCGACATAAGCGCCTTCTGCAGCAGTCGAAAGTTTGAAAGCCACGGTTTTCAAGCCTCCCAAACCGATGGCTGGGAGGATTTTATCCATTTGCAGGGAGAAGGGGCCGGGTTGTTTTTTTCCAGACGCGCCGGGCTCGCTCATCTGGCGGAGCAAAAGGTCATAGACGGGCTTGAAGTTGATCCAACCGAAAACCAGCGCTTCACGAAACAGAGCGGAGTGGACGGCCTGATAGGAAGTCAGCTCTGCCAGAGGCGCCACCAGCCCGCCCGCCTGGCGCGCCAGCACTTTTTCGATATCCTTTGGGTTATTGGCAATGATGAGCAGCGATTGGGACTGGCCAATAGAAACCTCAATCTTCTTCCGTGCTTGGTCCGGAGCCGTATTCTTGGCTGGGTCATCGTCTTCGTCCGGATTCGAGAAAACAGAGCGACGGAATTTTTCCCACTCTTCCGCATTCAGAATGACGGTGGTGAATTCGATTTCGCGGATTTTCTCGGCTTTGATCTGTTGGTTGGCATCCACCCACCGCTTTTTCAGATCAGCGAGTTGGGTCTTGAGCTTCTCACTTTTCTCTTTCGCATCGGCCAGGAACAGAAAACCAAAGGTCTTTCCGGCGTCACCTTCGGCGGCGCCGGGAGTGAAGGCAATGGTGAGCTGACCATGAACCAAGTCTGCGTAATCGCCAAACTTGATGCCAAGCTGTTTTTCCAGCGGAAGAAGAAAGTCCTCTTTGAATTGGCTGGCCAAGTTGTCCTTAAAGGGCTTGAGCACGGGATCTTGCCAAAGCTGGCCGTAGGGCGATTCCTTGTAGTATGCTGCCGCTTTGTCCCAGTCCGGAACGGAGATAAACCCCAGGGTATCAGCCGGAAGCAGTTGTTCGACCGGCGGCACGGCGGCCTGGATTTGGCACAAAACAAGGGCGACGGCCGCAACAAAGATGAGCTTGCGATTCATTGCGTTAACGATGGCTTGGTTTCCCAGCCTCCACAACAGGTTAGTCATTTGGATTCGGTCTTTTGCAGGCGGCTCGGCGGTTCGAGATAACGGTATGGATTGCTTGGATTGTCGGTGTCATAAGCAAACGAATCGCGGTGGTTGAGAAAGAATTTGACCGCTTCCCCGGGAATGGCAAAACCAAGGCCTTCGCCAAACGTGATCTTCATATTGGTGACGCCAATAACTTCGCCGCGCAAATTAAACAGAGGGCCGCCGCTGTTGCCGGGATTGATCTGGGCCGTGGTTTGCAGGTACAGCTCGCCCTGCATCTGGCGCGTCTTGGTGCTCAGAATCCCTTCCGTGACCGTTCGTTCCAGGCCCAAAGGGCTGCCAATGGCAAAGACCCGTTCCCCCACGGCCACGGCGTCCGAATCGCCCAGCCAGACGCGCACGAATTTGGGAGCCTCTTTGTCCTCGATCTTCAGCAACGCCAGATCGACAAATTTGTTCATGGCGATGATTTTCACCTGCTTGTAGCTCTTCCGTTCCAGTTGCCCTTCCTTTTGATGATAGACCTCGATGGAAATCTGCGTTTCTCCTTCGATGACATGAAAGTTCGTGATCAAAAACCCCTCTTCATTGATAATAAACCCGGAACCCAACCCGCCCGGAGTTCGGACCTGGACCACGCTTTCGCCCAGTTGATTGACGAGCTCTCGAACGCTTCGTTCTTGAGGCGGCGTGCCGGCGGTTTGGAAGAAAACTTTTGCGGTTTCGCCCGGTGACGAACTCGCTTTCGGAAGCGCATTGGTCTCCGCTTCCTTCGCATTGTCCGACGTCGCAATCCTGGCAATCTGGCTCCGGGGCACGAGCAGGATCGTATAGCCGACGTCCACCGCAATTTGATCGGGTTTTTCGGCCAGAATTTTTCCGGTGATCGAGGCATTATCCTTGAGTTGCAGCACATCGGCTGCAAATCCTGAAATGCCGCAGAAACAGACTGCGAGGCTGGTGACGAACCGAATTATCATGCTGGGGACAATACATGCAACGGCTCGCATTGACAAGCGGCCTTTGGCCGGCGCCGGCGCGAGATGAGTTCCACGGGTTGGCTGCTTCTAAAGGCCGCAGGCTCTGAGAAATTCCCGGTTGCGGCGGGCATACTCCTTGGGCGTGCCCATGCCGGGCAAAACATCCTGCTCCACCACGATCCAGCCCTGGTAGTTAACCTTTTTCAACTCGGCAACCATCGCCGCAAAGTCAACATCGCCTTGCCCAAGTTCGCAAAAAATGCCGTGCTGAAGCGACTCGAAATAGTTCCATCCGAGGGCGCGCGACTGCCGATGCATGGCCGGGCTGCAATCCTTGAAGTGGACGTACCAAATCCGCTCCTGGAACTTCCTGAAACCTTCCAGCGCTTCGCCGCCTCCAAACCGGAAGTGGCCGGTGTCAAAACAAAGCCCCACCAACTGGGGATCGGTGCCCTGCAAGAGTTGTTCGATTTCCCAGGGTGTTTCCACGTAGCCGGCACAGTGATGATGGAAAACGCTCCTTAAGCCGGTCTCGCGGCGGACCGAGGCAGCGATGCGGTTGACGCCTCGGCAGAAGGTTCCCCAGCGCTCCGGCGAAAGGCTTTGCTCTGGCGTGACGCGACCGGCATTCTTCGTCCGAATCGGGTCTTTCCCGTTGTCATCGGCCAGGACAAGAAACGGGGTGTTGCCGACCGCCTCGGCCATCAAGCGGGCCGTTTTCAAGGCCAGTTGTTCGCCGCCGTCATGGGCGTTTTCCTTCGAGAAATCCACGGGCACGAAAGCGCCCGGCAGCGCCAGCTCTCTGGCCGCCAACTCACGCCGCAACGCCGCCGGCTCAGTGGGCATGAAACCCCAGTCGCCCAATTCCGTGCCGGCATAGCCTGTTTCCTTGATCTCATCCAGCACCTGGGCATAGCCGATTTTCTGCCCGGGCAAGTCGAATTCCAGCACGCCCCAGGAGCAGGGCGCGTTGGCGATTTGAATCGAAATTGTGTTGGTCATGTTCGCAAGCTATTCAAATTTGAATGAGTCTAGAGTCACAATTGCCATTCTGTTCTTCAATTCCCCAAGAGCACCGTGCTAAAACTTCCTCGTCCAATCCTTGGGCCAGCGTTCCACCACGACTTTCGTCTGGGTGAAAAACTCAATCGCGTGCCGGCCCTGGCCGTGCAGGTCGCCGAAGAAACTTTCACGCGCGCCGCTGAACGGGAAGAACGCCATCGGCGCCGCCACGCCGATGTTGATGCCGATGTTGCCCACCTCGGCTTCGGAGCGGAACTTGCGCGCGCTGGCGCCGCTGCTCGTGAACAGACAAGCCATGTTGCCGTAGGGACCCCGGTTCACGAAAGCAATGGCCTCCTCGATGGTGTCCACGTGCAGCAAGCCCAGCACCGGACCGAAGATTTCAGTGCGGATGACTTCGCCTTGCGGATTGAGGTTGTCCAGGATGGTCGGGCGGACGAAGTTGCCGCGCTCGAACCCAGGAATGGCCTGGTTGCGGCCATCCACCAGCGGAGCCGCCCCTTCTTGAATAGCTTTGCCAATCAGACTCTCAATCCTCGCTCTGCTCTGCGGCGTGATCACCGGACCCATCTGGACTTTCTCGTCAAGACCGTAGCCAACAACGCGGCTGCGGGCGGCTTCGACGAGCGCTACGGTGAACGGCTGGCGCGCCTCGCCCACCGTCAAGACAAGCGAGGCCGCCAGGCAGCGTTGCCCGGCGCAGCCAAAACCGCTGTCCGCCGTGATCCGCGTGGTTGTTTCAAGATCGGCGTCGGGCAGGATGATGATCGGGTTTTTCGCTCCGCCCTGGCATTGGGCCCGTTTGCCGCTCGCTGCGGCCCGGGCATAGACATGTTTCGCCACCGGCGTGGAGCCGACAAAGCTGATGGCGCGGATGCCGGGGTGATCGAGGATGGCGTCCACCGTCTCGCGCGCGCCGTTGACCAGGTTGACCACGCCTTTGGGGAAACCAGCCAGGCGCATCAGTTCGACGATCTTTTGCATCGTGAGCGGCACTTTTTCCGACGGCTTCACGATGTAGGTGTTCCCGCAAGCCAGCGCATAAGGCATGAACCAGAAGGGGATCATGCCGGGGAAATTGAACGGGCAGACGCAGGCGCAGACGCCGAGCGGCTGCCGGATCATGATCTCGTCGATGCCGCCGGTGATGTCTTCGGAAAAATCGCCCTGCAGCAGGATCGGCGCGCCACAAGCAACTTCCACGTTCTCGATGGCTCGGCGAATCTCGCCGCGCGCCTCCGCGATCGTCTTGCCGCATTCGATGGTGACCGTGCGAGCCAGTTCCTCGAAGTGCTGCTCCAGCAGGTTTTTCAGCTTGAACAAATACTGAATGCGCTCCGTGGCCGGCGTGCGCCTCCACTCCGGGAAGGCTGCGTCGGCGGCCTGGACGGCTTGGTCCACCTCGGCGGCGGGCGAGAGCGGCACTTGGGCCATAACCTCAGCGGTGGCCGGGTTGGCAACCTCGAGGAATTCGCCGGCTTGGGAGGAGCGCCATTCACCCCCGACGTAGTTGGGCAATCGGTCTGTTTGGGTGATGCTCATGGAAAAAGCTCACAAATGATACCGCTCCTTCGTCCGCGCGGCTTCGTATCCCTTGCGGGCTGCCTTCACTGATTTGATCTCCGACACTTCCGCGATCGGCACATCCCACCACGATTCGTAACCGGGGGCGCGCTTCTCCGCGTCCGTCTCGATGACGATCACGGTGGTTTTCGTTTGCTGGCGCGCTTCGGCCAGCGCGGCTTTGAGGTCATTGATGTCCCGCGCCGAGATGACATGAGCGCCGAGACTCCGCGCGTTCGCCGCAAAATCCACCGGCACGTTCTCGCCGTCGAGCAGGCCGGTCTTGGGGTTGCGGAAGCGGTAGCGCGTGCCAAACGTGCCGTGGCCAATGGCCTGCGAAAGGCCGCCGATGCTTTGGAAGCCGTGGTTGTCCAGCAGCACGACGGTGAGCTTGCAGCCCTCCTGGACGGAAGTGAGGAGCTCGCTCGACATCATCAGCCACGAGCCGTCGCCGACCATCACATAAACCTCGCGCTCGGGCGCGGCCATTTTGGCCCCCAGTCCGCCGGCGACTTCGTAGCCCATGCAGGAGTACCCATATTCGAGGTGGTAGCCCTTGGGATCACGCGTGCGCCACAGCTTGTGGAGATCGCCCGGCAGGCTGCCCGCTGCGCAGAGGACGACGTCCTGGGGACGCGAAAAATCGTTCACCGCGCCGATGACCTCGGCCTGGCTCACGGGCAGGCCGGTCGGCGTGTGATAGAGCCGGTCCACTTCCTTGTCCCAAGCGCGGTTGAACTTCCCGGCGCGCCGGCGATAGCTCGCGCTGACCTGCCATCCGGACAGCGCCTGGCTGAGCGTTTCGACCGCCACGCGCGCATCGGCCACGATGGGCAGCGCGGAGTGCTTGAAAGCATCGAACCCGGCCATGTTGATGTTGATAAAGCGCACCATCGGATTTTGAAAGGCCGTCTTCGATGCGGTCGTGAAATCGCTGTAGCGCGTGCCCAGGCCGATGACAAGGTCTGCCTCGCGCGCCATGATGTTCGCTCCGAAAGTGCCGGTGACGCCGATGGCGCCGAGGTTCTGCGGATGGTCGTAGCGCAGCGAGCCTTTGCCGGCCTGCGTTTCGCCGACGGGCAGGCCGGTCTGCTCGGCGAATTTCGCCAGGGCCTCATGCGCTTCGCTGTAAAGAACGCCGCCGCCCGCGACGATCAAAGGCTTCTGGCTGGCGCGGATCAGTTCGACCGCGCGGTCCAGCAGCATGGCTTCGGGGGCGGGCCGCGGGATATGCCAGACGCGGTCCTCGAACAGTGCCGCCGGGTAGTCAAAAACCTCCGTTTGCACGTCTTGCGGCAGCGCGAGCGTGACCGCGCCGGTCTCGGCCTGCGAGGTGAGCACGCGCATCATTTCCGGCAGCGCGTTCATGAGCTGGTCCGCGCGGTTGATGCGGTCCCAGTACTTCGAGACCGGTCGAAAGCAATCGTTGACCGAGATGTCCTGGGAGGCGGGATGTTCGAGTTGCTGCAGCACCGGGCCGACATTGCGGCGCGCAAAGATGTCGCCGGGCAGGAGCAGCACCGGGAGGCGATTGATGGTGGCGGTGGCGGCGCCGGTCACCATATTGGTCGCGCCGGGGCCGATGGAACTGACGCAGGCGAAGGCGCGGAGGCGGTTGCTCATCTTGGCAAAGGCGGTGGCGATATGCACCGAGGCCTGCTCGTTCTTGGTGTGGAAGTAGCGGAACTCCGGGTATTGCAGCAGCGCCTGGCCTACGCCCGCGATGCAGCCGTGGCCGAAGATGCCCAGGCAGCCGGCAAAGAAAGGCTGGCGCTTTCCGTCGCGCTCGACGTGCTGGTGAATGAGAAACTGGATGAGGGCTTGCGCCGTGGTGAGTCGTTTGGTCTTCATGTTGTTTTCCTTCTCAAAATCCTCCGCGTTCTGCAATAAACTTCAACGCTTCTGCCTCGTAAGCCATGAAATTGGCGCAGCCGTGCCGCGTGACCACGATGGCCCCGGCGGCGTTGCCCATCCGTGCCGCTTTATACCAATCCCAGCCTTTGACCAGCCCATAAATGAAGCCGGCGGCAAAGGCATCGCCGGCGCCCAGCACGTTATAGACTTCCACCGGAAAACCCGGCACATCCTTCGCCGGGCCATCTGCCTGGAAAACCGAAGCGCCTTTCTCGCCGCGTTTCACCACCACCACTTTGGGTCCCCGCCGGCACATCGATTGGACGGCGCTCTCCAAATCACCGGCCACGCGCGCGCCTGAGATTTGCGAGTGAGTGACGTTGACTTGCGCCGCATCGGTAAGGGTGACCGCTTTGCATTCATCCTCGGTGCCGAGGACGATATCGACGAGCGGCAACACCGCGCGCACGGTGACCCCGAAGGCGCGCGCGTCGTGCCATTGGTTCGGGCGAAAATCCAAATCGAGAACGACGGTGACACCGGCGGCCCTGGCTCGCTCGGCGGCAAAGAGGTTCGCGCTGCGGCTCGGTTCCCGGCTGAGGCCGGTGCCGGAAAATTCAAAGACACGGCCCTCCGCAATCGGCGTGTTTAGCACGTCGTCGATGGAAAGCTGGTTATCCGCGCAATTGTCGCGATAATAGACGAGCGGGAATTTGTCGGGCGGCTCGATGCCTAGCACCACGGCGCTGGTGCGCGTGCCCGGCTTACGCGGAATGAACCGCGTCTCGACGCTTTCCTTCTGCAGGAAATGGAGGATGAAATCGCCGACGGGGTCTTCGCCAACCGCCGTCAGCACCGCCGTGCGCAGGCCGAGGCGCTGGGCGCCTACGGCGATATTGGTGGGCGAACCGCCGACGTAAGCGGCAAACGACTTGATGTCCACGAACGGCGCGCCCACCTCGTTGGCATAGAGATCGATGGAGGAGCGGCCCATCGTAATCAAATCGTAAGTTGGTGTGTTCACGGGGTGTTCTCGGTGTTAAATGGGTTGAATCGTTACAGGGTTAAAGGAGAGAAGCAATGCGTCGCCGGCACTAGGCCGCAGCAGGCTTTTTCCGGGGCTCCTCATGTAACTCATTTAACCATTTTAACCACTTTAACCATTTTAACGCTTTAGCGCGCATCTGTCCGCTCCATCTCCATGGTCACCACCGGCACACGCGGGTCTTGCTCGGTCCAAGTTTGCTTGATCCAGGCGTGCGCCGGGTCGTCCGCATTGGCCAGCGATTGGGCGCTGCCAGCCAGAAAATTCAGGTAATACGTCGTGTAGCCATGCGCCGAAGCGACCGGATGATAGCCTTCCGGCACCAGCACCACATCGTCGCTCCGGGCCACCATCACCTCGTCGAACCTCGAGTCCGCGGTGTAAACCCTCTGCAGAGCGTAGCCGTCGGGACGGTCGATCTTGTAGAAGTAAACCTCCTCCAGATCGGCTTCCAGCAGATGGCCGGCTGCATCAACGCGATGCACGTCATGCTTGTGTGGTGGATAGGAACTCCAACTGCCCGAAGGCGTATAAACCTCGACCGCCACCAATCGGTGGCAATCGAAGCCCGGCGGGAGGAGGGAATTAATCTGGCGCGTGGCATTGCCGCCGCCGCGAATCTCCACCGCCACCTGCTCCGGTGTGACCAGCTTGGGCGGATGGTTTCCTTCCGACCGGCAGGAACCGTAAGCCAAGTCAAAATTGTCGGTGTGCGCCGTCACGCTGAATTCCGTGTGTGCCGGCAGATAGAGCGCGTGAGGCATGCCGTGAAAAACGTCCGCCCGCCGGCCAATTTGCGGCCATGAGCCGCGCGAGGATTCGATGGAGCAGACCCCGCCTAGAATCATGAAGCCGTATTCCAGTTCGCCGGTGGCGGAGTGCCACGTTTCCCCAGCGCGCAGGCGGCGGGCCGCGAAATGCAGATGCTCCCACCCTGCGGATTCAGGGGTCACCCGCACATATTCGCCTGTGGTCCAGTGAGGCCGGACGAGCAATGAACGCGCCGATTTCATGGTGGCGCGAATGATGCGGAAAGGACTGAGGGAAAGGGAAGCAAATATTTTGATTCTCCCCCAGGAGAGAGGCGTGCCGTCGCCCGTCACCGGCACATCCTTGGCCTGCACTGCCTCACACGATCCAGACGCGGCCGAGAGGGGACTCCCCCACCGCGGGAGCAGGTCAAGGTGAGAAGTCGCCGACATTTTGACGCGCATGGCACGCCTGAACCTCGGGGTAGCGGCATTTCGGCAGCGCCGCCATTCTTCCCAAAAGAAGTCAGCGGCGCTCTGCCGAGAGGCCGCTACGTCAGACCTTTTTTCGTCCCCGCTTTCGCGGCCTCCGCCTTGCCCGCCGCTCCCAGCACTTCACTTTTGGCCGCCACAAAGGCGGCATACTCATCCATGTAAATCCTGCCCGGCGGCATGAAATCGAATTCTTTGGGACTGCGCTGGAAAAACTCCCGGTGGACGCGCGTCCAAATCAACCGTCCATCGGTGCCGATGTTGACCTTGGTGACACCCAGGGCCACGGCCTGCGTCAACTCGCTCTCGGAAACCCCGCTCGCCGCAGGGTCCAATTGGCCGCCGGCGGCGTTGATCCGTTCGACTTCTTTTATGGGCACGGCCGAGCCGCCGTGCAGCACCAGCGGAAAACCGGGCAGACGCTGCTGGATTTCAGCCAGCCGGTCGATATGCAGACGCTGCTGGCCGGTAAACTTGTAAGCGCCGTGACTGGTGCCAATGGCTACCGCCAGGCTGTCGCACCCCGTGCGGCGCACGAATTCCTCCGCCTGGGCCGGATCGGTGAGAATGGCCTCCCGCGCGCTTACGGCCATGCCGTCTTCAATCCCTTTCAAGAGGCCCAGTTCGGCTTCGACCGCGAGGCCTCGAGCGTGGGCCTTCTCGACCACGCGGCGGGTGACAGCCACATTCTCGGCCCACGACAAATGCGAGGCGTCAATCATCACCGAGCTGTACTGGCCCGACCCGATAGCCTCATCACAACTCTTTTCATCCCCGTGGTCCAAATGCACCGAAAATGCAACTTCCGGATAAATGGTTTCTGCGCCGCGCAGCATCGCCGCCAGCATTTGGGGATGCGCATAATTCCGCATCACCCGCGTGAACTGGACGATGACCGGCGCCCGGGCTTGGGCCGCGCCTCGGAACAAGCCGTGGATTTGCTCCAGGTTGCAGACATTGTAGGCGCCCAAGGCGTAACGTCCGCAGGCAGACTTCAGCAGGTCCAGGGTGGCCAGGCGCATGCAGGATCTCAAGGTTCCAAAACCATACGGCGAAGTCTGACGGAATAAGCGCGAGGCCTGTCAAGCCAGGGCCAATGCTTGGCGTGAGCCAAGCTATTGAAGGTGAAGTGATCATCACT
>CAYIIH010000183.1:0-16188 GCA_964363225.1 uncultured Verrucomicrobiota bacterium
CCATTCTGTTTTGGCGTATTTCGCGTATTTCGCGGTTCCAACTTCTTTTTCTGGGCTGAAAAGCTCGGCCCGCCCGCCGTTGCACCCGGACATCGTGAGTATTACCCGCTTGGTTCCCGATGGCATTGATGTCGGAGCGGAATACCGGCAGCACCTGCTCGACAAGCACCGATGGAGGCCATTTGCAGCCTCTTGGCACGGTGTCAAAGTGTGGAACCCGTTTAGCAAAGACTCATAAGATGTTTGGCAAAAAGGTTCAAATAAGCTTGGCCCTTGGTCGAGAATTTCGGGAGTAATCCGCTTTAGCTTAGTTGGTTTTCCTTATGCGTTCATGCGTTGAGTCTGTTTGTGTCGGCAACCGGGCAACTGGGCAATCGGGCAAAAGGAAAACCGTGCTTCTGCGGCTCTGGAGCAATGGAAGGCTCCAGTCCATTCCTGGAAATCAACCGTCATCGTTCCTCAAGTCATCGGGGTCTGGAGCGCCGACATTCTTGTCGGCCCGTTCCACCGCGCGCTCCCGATGCCGACAGGAATGTCGGCGCTCCGGGCTAAACTGCCATGCAACTGAAAGTGTTCGTGCTGCCGGTCAAGAATCTCGGCGCGGCCGAAGCGGAGATGAACGCGTTTCTGCGCGGGCACCGGGTGCTGGCGGTGAAATTAGACAGAAGGCGGCAAAGTGGGAGGACATTGGCCGGCTCTGAGATAGTTGCGGTAGCGGTTTTGCAGGGCGCGCAAGAAGTCCACACGGCCAGTCGGAGTAAGCCGCTGAAGGATCGGGGCGAGCAGCCGTTCAACTTCGGCTGCGGCGTCGGCAAACGCCGCCGGAGATGCGTTGTCTCGTGCTTCCAGCGCCGCGAGCAGCTTCTCCAGTTCGGGATTCACGGGAAGGCGGCTTGCAGGATGCGCTCTTCCTCTGCTGCGGTCATTTCGCGGTGCCAGAGGGCCAGCTTGTCCTCCAAGTGGCGTACGCGGGCGTTGACCCGCGCGTCCAGGGCCTTGTCCGGGAACTCAGGCTGTTGGGTTGCCTGTTGCACCAGGTGGCCCCAAGACAACAGTTCGGTCACCCAGCGCCGGTGTTGCTCCTTCGTCGGGCCCGGATCGTCGCGGGTGAGATGCTGGGTTTCCCAACCGCCCAGCGCAGAGCAAACCTCGTCCCAGTCGTCCACGGCGGCGCGGAAGTTCCGCAACATCCGGGCCTCGAAATTGCCGAATTGACCGACTTCCAGTGGCAGTGGTGCTGTCAAGGTGTTACTCACGCGCCGAACCTAGCGCCGCTGGCTTCTGGGGTCAAGAGCGGCAGACGGACTCAACGGTCCAGAAGGTCAGCGGTCGATCTGGCCTGCGGACCTTCGCCGGGTTCCTGCACTGGCACCGGTTAGGAGCTTGCAGCCTCCCTCACGCGCGGGTAACTTGCCGGCATGATTACCGTAGAGACCACCGACGCGAGCATTCGCGTCACGATTCCGAAGGACGAAGTGCCGGCCGACCGGCTGAATTCGTTCCTGGATTGGTTGCGCCTGGAAGCCATCACTTGCCGGAGCAGCCTGGCTGAGGAGGAGGCTGAACACCTGGCTGAGGAAGTGAAGACACGCTGGTGGGCCGCGAACAAAGACCGGTTCATCAAGCCGGCCGAACAATGAAGGCGGATGGCATCATTGTTGATGCGAACATCGCTTTCAAAATCCTTGCTGCCCGACGCGGCGACTTGAGAGATCGTCTCGGCCCCTCAGCGAATCTGAGGTTCTTTAGCCCCCGTTTCCTGTTCGTCGAGTTGTTCAAGCACAAGGAAAGGCTCGTGCGCGCGGCGCGGCTGAGTGAGGAAGAACTCCTTGAAGCTCTCCACACTCTGGTAAGCCGGCTGGAGTTTATCTCCGAGGCCAACACTCCTTTGGGGACGTGGATGGAAGCGTACCGGTTGTGCAAATACGTGGACGAGAAGGATACGGCTTACGTTGCCCTCACGCTGCACTTGGACGGACGGCTGTGGACCGAGGATACAGACTTGAAAAAAGGCCTCCAGGCCAAAGGCTTCGACAGCTTTTTCGAGCCCTAAGCGCGCGACGGTTGGAAAACGGACCAGCCTCAGAATCCGACGCTTCGCTCGACTTGGTTTGGCTGTCGTTGAATGGTTCCGTCCCACAGATTGACACCGGCATTGGATTCGTTTTGCCTGAAGCATCGCGGGGCGCGGTGTGGGTAGGAGCGGATCGAAGCCGGTTCAACCTGGAGTTGTCTTCTCAACCCGAACGTTGCGTCAGCGCGGCGGGGACGCGCCGGGACTCCGGGGCGGGCGGCGCCTGAAGGCGCCGGGCTGGCCGGTGCCGGCTGCTCAATCCTCCAGATACCAGAACGAATGCACGACCTTCTTCGCAGCGTCGATCTGCCAGAGCTTTTTGAAGGAGACACGCTCGACGTGGCCATCGAGCAGCGCGACATTGTCGCCGTTGTTATGCACGGTGGGCCGGCCGGAATTGAAGGGGGTGTCGGGGTATTGCGGCATGGTGTCCACCGCCCCGTCGCCATCGAGATCGAGCGTGAATCGATAGTTCGGGTCCGCCGGGGCGTAAACGTAATGCGTGATGGTGTCCATGAAGGTCATGGCATCGGCAGGCTTCTTGATGCGCGAGGCTTTCAACGGCGGCGTGCCGGGGCCGTAGTAGAACGGGCCGCTGAGCGGGTTTCCGTAAGCGCCGAAGTGGGCGCCGACCCAGCAATTCCAAGCCGTCGGTTTATCCGTTCCGCGATAGAACGGGACTCGCCCGTAGCTGCCACCCGGGCATCGGCGAAGGTCCCAGTTGAAGACATTCGCCTGCGCAAAGTTTTTGCCCGCTTCCGTCGGTCTCGCCACGTAAGGCGCGAGCTTCTGGAACAAAAACGGCAGCGTGAACACGTAGTCGTCTGCCATATACGGAAACCGGTCGTCGTAGTCGCCCAGATACATGATCGTGGCGACACCCCAGTTTCTCATGTTCGAGGAGCATTTGGCTGTTTGGGTCTTGGTTTTGGCCTTGCTCAGAGCGGGCAACAGCAGGGAGGCCAGGATCGCGATGATGGCAATGACCACCAGCAGCTCGATCAGCGTGAAGGCGTGTGCTCGTCGTTTGGTTGAGTTCATGGTTCGTCTTCCAGAACCGGCTGTTCATTCGCGCGCCCTTTGGACGACTGTCAGCGGCCGCGTCCAATCCCTACCCAGTGTGCCTACACCCAAGCGGAGCGCTTGGCAAGGGCCGTTTCTCGGGCCAAGGCTGCTCGGGAGTGCGAACCGGGCGTTTGTAGACCGAGCAGGCCAGCAAAGATCCGAAATCAGAAGGCCAAAATCCGAAAAGCTCCCCGCCTGCAGCCACCCTTGATGTGCTGAGGCCGTTTGGACCTCGGATTTCGGGTTTCTTTCGGATTTCGGCCTTTGGGCTTCGGATTTTACGAGGCCAGCAAACTTGGCCAGCGTGACTGTCGCGCGCGGCGACGGGCCGAGCCCTTCAGCCCCGGTAATGCTGAAACATGCTGGCCAGCAGGATCAGCTCGGGATGCGCCGCCGACAACTTGGGCACGATCAGGCGGATGCGGGAGCGATAGGCCGCCAGCTTTTCCCGAAGGGGACGCAGGTCGTCCACCTTGTCCCAGTGGAGCTTCTGCAAGTCCAGCACGAGACGGCTCTTGCTCCGCGCCAAAGAATCATGAATTCGTTGTCCCAATCCTTCCGCATGTGCGGAGGAAAGGGCGCCTTCCAGGCGCAGCCACACCTGTTTCCGGGCGTGTTGCAGTTCGACTTGAATGGAAAGATTCGGGATCGAGACTTTGTGAGGGATTTCCTCCCAGAGATGGAATGCACTCCAGCGTTTGTCGGGCATCCGATAGGTCGTCCGGATCAAACTGGGATGCTGGAAAAGGTCCAGCTTCAACGTCAACCCGGTCCAGAGCGCGGCGCCCACGCCCAGCACGGACTTGAATTCCTCGGCGAACGCGGGGCGGCCCAGTTCCGCGTGCATGCGCCGTTGCAAATCCCCGATCCAGCGCCGCACCGCCGCGTTCGGACCCAGCAGCCTGCCGGCGAGGAACACCGGGTAGGCCACTCTCAATTCTGTCGCGTAATACTCGGCCTTCTGCCGCAAAAAAGGATTCGGCGAGTTTTTGAGTTTCTGGTAGCCGAGCAAGCGGCCTTCAAGAACGCGGAAGATGCTCGGGCCGAGCCGTTGGAAATCCTCGTCGAAACACCAGCTTTGGATGCGCTCAATCTCTTCGGGCGAGAGCGTTGGGTGCTTGATCATGGTCCGGAAGCCGTCGGCCCGGCGGTAAAACAGGTCCATGTCTTTGGTGTAAACGTCCTGCAACAGGTTTTCCTTGATGATCCGCTCGTAGAATGGCGTGCTGGGCACAGGGCCATAAATCAGGAACTGCGCGAGCGCGGGTTTGAGTTTCATCAGTCCCTCCAGTTCCTGGGCCACGACTTCCTGGTTCTGATAATCAAACCCGACGATCATCGAGGCCAGGATGGTGATGCCGTGCTCGCGAAACTCCGTCAGAATCTCCTGAATCGGCCGCCCCTGCTGTTTGGCGTAATTCGAGCGTGTGCCCTCGTAGCCGATCCAGAAACCGTCGATCCCCATCTCCAGAATCTCCTCGACCGTGTATTGGCTGATGGCTTTGATGCTGGAGAAAGCGAAGATCGACAGCTTCTTCCCGCCTTTCATGACGCAATCGCGAAAGGCCATGGCCCGCTTCTTGTTGAGCAGGAAGTCCTCGTCCAGGATCAGGAAGACCAGATTGGGGTCCATGTCGAGGTAACGCTCGACGACGGCATAGATGTCTTTGCCTTCCGGCAGCAGTTTGATGTGCTTGCGCGAGAAGAAGTGCGACGTGCAGCAGAAATCGCAGCCGTTGGGACACCCGAGCCCGGCAAAAATTTTCCCCGTGCCTGACACCTTCCAGCCAAATACCTTCAGCCAACTCACGATCAGCGGGTGCTTGTAAGGCATCGGGATTTCCGGTTCGCCCAGCAGCCGGCGAAAGAACGCGACGCCTTCCTCCCGGCAGATGTAGTCCGCGTAGGGCTTGAGCACCTCGTCCTTCAGCACGGTGCCGTAGCCGCCGAGGACGATCTTGCTCTGCGGCGCGTATCGGCGGATCAGAGCGACCGTGTCCTTCATCTTGTGCATGACCGCCATGAGGAAGGAAATGCCTACGTAGTCGTAGCCCTTCTTGAGTTCGCGGATCAACTCGCGTTTGGACGGATATTGCAGCACCACCGTCGGCGCATCGAGGTTCTCCGCGATGTATTCGAGGGAAAAATGAATGTTCACCGTGCGCGGGCTGAAGATGCCCTGGGCGCGCGTCACCTGGCGGTAGAGGAGTTCATAGCCGACCGAAGACGCATCACCGTATTTTGGTCCCATCGGGCGGCAGACACTGGTTAATAGAATTTTCTTGCTCATGGATATGGACTTCGCAACAGCGGAATCGTTGGTCAAGGTGGAATCGCTGCTCTGCGGCTCAAACGAGGCGTGATCGGACGGCTGCAACTTGCCTTCGACAACTAGACACCGAACCAAGAGAAAAGTCAAAGGCACAATTCTGTCTTGGACAAGGAGGCTCCGCAGGCCTAGGTTTCGGCACGAGACGAAGAAGAAACAGCGAACCGATGAGGACGGACTGTTTGGCGGAAATCGTGACAGCTAAGACCGAGACGCGCGTCTGGAGTTGCCACTGCGAAGAAAGAAAATTAAAACCATGAAAAGAACACTGCAGATGGCTGCGTTTGCGTTCAGCAGCGTTTCGGCTCTGGCCGGCGTGGTGACGTATCCAACGCCAGCCGGCGAGCCGTTGTCCGAAGAGTATGCGGTTTGGGCGGACGGAAAGAGAGTTGACGTCTATTCGGCGCGGGTGCTCGATCCGCCGTTTGCCGGCAAACAATGGGACTTCGGCGGGCCTTATTCCTTTGCCAACTTCGACCTGGCGGGTCCGGCTGAGGTCCGCATCACGTCAAAGCGCTCGTTGCGCAACACGGTGGTTCGCCCCGCCGGCCCCGGCATCAAAACGCGGCTGGAGGACGAGCACACTCTGATCGTGGCCTTGCCTGGGCCGCGCAAGTTGAGCATCGAACCGGACGGAAAGAAAGGGCCGCTGCTGCTGTTTGCCAATCCGCTGGAGGAGAACCCGCCCAGGCCCGACGCGCCCGGAGTCATTTACTTTGGCCCCGGTGTCCATCAGCCGGGGAGAATTCTGGTGACGAACAACCAGACGCTCTACCTGGCCGGCGGGTCGGTCGTGAAGGGCGGCGTGCTTGCGCAGGGCGAAAACATCCGCATCACGGGCCGCGGCATCCTGGACGGCTCCGATTGGGAATGGCGCAAAGGGCCGACGCCGCACGTCATCTCCATCCGGGGCACGAACGTCGAGGTCAGCGGCCTCACCATCCGTGGCGCGTCGCATTGGACCATCGTGCCGCGCGACAGCCGTCAGATCACCGTGCGCGATGTGAAGCTGTGCGGCTCGCGCGTGCAAAACGACGACGGCATCAACCCGTGCAATTCGCAGGATGTGCTCATCACCGGCTGTTTCATCCGCAGCGACGACGATTGCGTGGCGCTCAAGGGCCTGGATTTCTCCGCGCCGAACAGCAACGTCGAGCGCATCACGGTGGAGAATTGCACGCTCTGGTGCGACCGGGCGCGCATTTTCCTGCTGGGCCACGAGAGCCGCGCGGCCTTCATGCGCGGCATCACCCTCCGCAACCTGGACATTATTCACTTCACCATGACGCCGTTTCTTTTCGAGCCGGGCGAAGACATGCAGCTCGAAGACGTGACGGTGGAGAACGTTCGTCTTCACGGGGAAGGGCAGGGGGAACTCATCCGCCTGAAGCCGGTCGTGAACCAATACATGCGCAACAAGGTTCCGGGCTCCATCCGCAACGTGCGCTTCCGCAACGTCACCGTGTCCGGCCAGCCGGGCGCGTATCGAGTGCAAATCGCCGGCGCAGATGAGAAGCACGATGTGCGCGGAGTGGCCTTTGACAACGTCGAAATCCTCGGGGCGAAACTCAGCGCGGACTCCGACCGTTTGCAGGTGGGTCCGCACGCGGGGGAAATCCGATTTCAGTCCAAAGCCGAGTGAATACTACAGCGGTCCGTGAGCCCGCCGTTCGTTGTCTGCAGTGCAGGCAACTGCTATGGCTTTAACCGCTGGACAATGGAAATTGGACACGGCACATTTGAAGCATGACTGAGATGTTCCGTTGCCGGATCGAGAAGGACCTGCTGGCTGAGACGAGCCGCGTGGCTGAGGAAATCGGCACTTCCCCTGGCGAAGTGGTGAGGCTGCTGTTCACGCACATGGTCAAGCGCCGGGCCATTCCGTTCCCGCTCCAAGCGGACGCCGCGGAAGATGAGGTGTTAAGCCCGGCCCGGCGGCGGGCGAAGATGTTGGATGAAATGTATGAAGGGCAGCCCTCAGCCCGGTGAAGTCTGGTTTGTGGATTTCGGCTATGAGGCCAAGCATCGGCGCTGCTGGGTGGTTTCCAGGCCCGATCCGAACGTCCGCCTGGCGATCGCAGCGTGGTGCAACTCACCTGTCAGCACGGCGGGACTCCCTACGAAGTGACGCTGCCGCGCGTCCCGTGGCTTTTGGAACAAAGTTACTGCAACGCCCAGAGCGTGCAGCCGGTCAAATGGACGGAATTTGAACGCAAGGCCGGACAATTCGACGCGGTCGTGGTGAAGAACGTGCGCGTGGCATTGGCGCTGTGGTTGGGAACTTAGAACACCCTCCCGCAACTCTTGGGAAGCGTAGCGGCCTAGCGTCACTTGTCAGTAGCCAGGACCCTTTTCCGAACCTTTAATGCATGGCATCTTTTTGACGCCTTTTCGGAGCTACTTCGATTCGAGCGACGCCAGGAACTTTGGCGACGCGAGCAGTTGCTTTAGCATGAAGTCTGTTTGCCCCAGCCGCAGAGTTGTTTTCGTGAGGAATGCGGTGAGCGGATGAACAATTGCGAAAAAGTCTGCTCCAAGTTGGAAGACCCTCGTGGGATCGAGATGTTCGACCGTTTCGAGAAATAGCAATGAGTCTTGCGCGCGATGCCCTGCCACCAGATTGCGAAGCTCCACGTACAAGAATTGACGGTTCACATTTTTGAACTGCCCTAAACTTTTGCAGATTTGCTCCAATTCTCGCATCTCGGGTTCTGAAATGCCGAGGAACGCTAGTGACTCTCGGAACTCTTTTCCAAGCATGTGGGAGAGATCATCGCAAACCTCATACAACAACAAGGCAACCTGGCGTGCTGTAAACCTCAATCGCCAGCTTTCAAACGTGGATACCATATCTACTTTGAGCACCGAAAAGTCGCGATCCATTACCAACACATACAGACCTACATTGAACACACGCTCTGCGTGAACCAATCCTCGTTCGCGCGCTTTCAGTTGCTCCCGCCGGACAGTTTTGATTGCTGAGTCTAAGGCGGGAATCCGTTTTCGTTCTTTTTTTAAGACGCTTCGCCGGTTCCTGCTGACGAGAAACCAGATGAGCAGTTTGCCGAACCATCGCCATCCGTAGGGAAAGTGTTTGTGACCGGGAAGGAACGCGGAAGCGGAGGACTTTGCTGCTGATTGTTTGCGCATTGCTCGCGGTAACGGGCGGGTTCCTCTTTGTTATCGGCTCACGCCCACACGGAAAAAACGGGTCGTGGTCGTGAAAGCATTGCTGAAGCTGTTCATTGGCGGCGTGGCCGCGAGGTTTGTCGCCAGCTCCGAATAAGGGCCTTCAGCCAGTGTGGCGCTCCAGATGGAATACGTGCTCCCTTCAAAGCTGGCCCAGCGAATAATTACGGTCGTCGCGTTGGTCGTGTGGGCGACAGCACAGTCCTCGATTCTGAAAACAGAATTCGCATCGAGAGGATTGCTGCCCGCCAAGAACTCGGCGTCATTGGAATATCCATCCCCGTCGGTGTCCGCCGACAGGTCGGCGGCACGTGGATCGTTGAAATAAAGTTTCTCCCACCAGTCCGGCAAGCCATCACCATCCGAGTCGAAGGAACGCCCGCCCGTGTCCACGAGGAAAATGCCGGAGAAACCGATCACGTAGGGGTGATCTTGGGCGACTGGATTGCTGCCCGAATTGTATTCGTTGAAGTTTGAAACGCCGTCGCCGTCCGTGTCCCCACTGGCGTCATTCACGAGCGCATTCAACCCATACTTCTGCTCCCACCAATCCGGCATCCCATCGCCGTCCGTGTCGGCGGAAAGAGAGAACGCGTAGATCGCCGTGTTGACGGTGAAGAGCGCGGAGACTCTGGCGCTCGCTGCTGGAGAGTCGTTCGACAGCGGACTCGTGCCGCCGTTGTATTCCTGCAAATTCGTCAACCCGTCTCCGTCGGGGTCTTCGTTGGCGTCGTTCCGAGCCGGATCGAGTCCGAGCGCGATTTCCCGGTCGTCAGGCATCCCGTCGCCGTCTGTGTCGATGACGATGATCCGGGTGCTGACGGCGAACACGGCTGACGCGCCTTGCGAAAGCTGCGGAGAGTCGGGCGCGACCGGATTGCTCCCGGCGTTGTATTCCTGGATGTTGGTGAGGCCATCGCCATCGGGATCCACGTTTGCGTCATTGAAAAGCGGATTCAGGCCGACGTCCAATTCGTAGTCGTCCGGCATGCCGTCGCCGTCGCTGTCCAATCGTGGAGTGCTGGTGTTGACGAGGAACACCGCTGATTCAGCGAATGGTTCGCTGTCCGCGCGTGTCGATGTCGCGGCGAGCAACAGCAGGAGCGCTAAGCCAAAACGGAATGCGATTTGAAAAATACTCTTCACGTGAAGAGGCGACATCGCCTGCTGCTTCTATGGCGCGCGACGCGCGACGCGAAAGCCGGAAAGCCCGCTTTGGCTGTTTGAAGAGCGTTCGTAACACTTGTGGTTCCCGGACCAGGCGTATTGCCAAGTGCCGCCGCGCACCGATCGAGTGTTGGCTGGAGTCAATGAGTTGATCGAATTGGCCAAGGATTCAGTAGGGGGATATGCGTCACTTTGAGTGTAGATGGTCCGAGTCCACTCATCCGCGTTGCCAATCATGTCGTAGAGCCCATAGTCGTTCGCTCTATCCGGGCCAAAAGGCAACTGCAATCCGTTGTAGTAGCCAACCGGCGTGAGGCCAGGTTCGTAAGTGTCTCCGCTGCCGCTGTAATTTGCGTCACTGCCGTTGATGGAGTTGCCCCATGGGTAGATCTGGTGTTCACCGAGGCCGTCGTGGCCGGGACCGCGAGCTGCTTTTTCCCATTCAGCGTCCGTTGGCAGATCGTAGCCGTAATTTCGAGCAAAGGCGATTGCGCCATACCAGCTTACGATTACCGGCAAGTTGGTTCGGCCCGGCAATACTTCGAGCTTGTTCAGGTTCCACCGGATGTCTGTGCCGAGCGTGTAAATGGTCGTGTTGACCGGAACGCCGATGCCACTGAGTCCGCTGTTGGCGCCGATGTCGTTTCCGACTCGTGAAATCTCACCAGCCACCAACGCAGTGTTCAAATACTCCGCGAATTGCCCGACCGTGATTTCGTATTTGCTCAGCCAATACGAATACGGGATGTTGACGTGCTTGGCCGGGCCAACACCTTCCGCCCCGCCATCCTGCCCGAGCAAGAATCCGCCCGGCGGCACTTCCTGGCCCCACTGCAATCCCGGATAACCACGGCTGTCGCTGGCAATCACCTTCACGCGCATGAGCGGCGAGTATTCGCCATCCCAGTCCACGGCGGCGTTCCACACGATCAGCTTGTTTGTGCCCGGTGTGATGTTGTTGCCCACGTCGCCGCTCAACGTGATGGCGGGCACGGAATAATTGCTGCCGCCGTTGTGCGAAATCTCGATGCGGATTTTCAGCGGGTCGCCGTCCGCATCGAGCACGTCGTAACGGATGTCGATGAGTTTCGTTCCGCTCCGCTGCGAAGCGACGATGTTGGTAACGACGGGTGCCGCCGCTCGCGCGGTGAGCGCGGAGAACAGAGCAAAAAGACTGGCGAGTGCGAACGTGATTATTTTCATACTCGAAATTGACAGGAATTTGTTTTTTGACGCTGCGCGCCTCAGGCAGAATGGCTTTTGCGTCGTCTTCATTTGCGGTAGGTTTATGCCTCTGTGGGTGGGCGGCAAGCGCTTTTTTGCGGATTTTTGCCGGGTTCGGCAAACCCGTTTGCGTTTTGCCACCCGGACGCTGCCTGGAGCATGGTGACCGGGGAAATGTGATCTGCCTGTGGCCGCACCGGGGCACACCCCACCGGCGGGCCGGCGTCATGACGGGCGGAAGCTGCACTCGGACAGGTAGTTCGTCCTCAATCGGTGAGTACGTTTTCGTAGTCGGGCATGGAGGCCGCAGAGAAGACTGAAGGCTGAATGATGGAGTAGAGCGGTGGATTCAGGAGTTGGTCGGCGGGCGGGCGGGGGCCAGGGCCGACGAGCCGGCCCAGAGGCCGAGGCGGCGCAGGATTTTTTCCACCACTTCGCCCTGGTCAATGACGGCGATCACCCGCATGGGTTTCTGGCAGAGGGGATATCGGAGGGGATCGGCGTGCCAGACTTGCTGGATGAGGTCGCGCCGTTTTTTGGAAAAGAGCTTTCTGAGCGGTGGTGAGGTGAGCCAATGAGGATGGCGAATGGCGAATTCGAAAAGCGACGGGCGCCTTGGCTGGCCGTCTTTGGCGGCCTTGCTTCGACACTCGCATTTCAAAATTCACACATCGAACGGTGCTGGATGATGGCGGCGAGGAAATCGGTGGGGGTAAAGACCTCGAAGTTGCGCTTGATCTCGGGTTCAGCCGGGAGCGACAAATGACGGTGTCGGTCGGGGATTCCATTGTCATTTACCTGGGAGTGACGGCTTTCCAGCCGCCCGAACGCCTGGCGGTTAGAAAGCCGCCACTCCAGTTCTCATGATCAAAAGACCGCCCTGCCTGCCGGTAGGCAGGGTTTC
Organism: uncultured Verrucomicrobiota bacterium; assembly: GCA_964363225.1. Taxonomy (GTDB): domain Bacteria; phylum Verrucomicrobiota; class Verrucomicrobiia; order Limisphaerales; family CAYIIH01; genus CAYIIH01. The sequence continues at coordinate 11,953 of CAYIIH010000183.1, forward strand.
CAACCGGCTTAAGGTCGGGATGAGCTAATAGGCCGGCTGGAAGCCAGCGCTCCGCGCATCCTTGACTGACTCATGACACGCCCAGCCAGAATCTCCTTGTTTGTGAACGGCAATCGGTGTAGCGGAATTATATGAATCAATCATTCACTCCCGCATCCTCCTTTCTCCTGTCGCGCCTCAACCGCCGTCAATTCCTCCGGCGTTCCGCTCTCGCCGGCGCCGCCGCCTGGGGCGCTCCGGCGTTGCTGCGCGGCAGCGGCCTGAACGACAAGTTGAACATCGCCATCATCGGCGTCGGCGGCCGGGGCGGAGCCAACATGGGCGGGGTTGCCAGCGAGAACATCGTGGCGCTGTGCGACGTGTACGAGCCGCCCGTCAACAAAGCGGGGCAGAACCATCCGCAAGCGAAGAAGTACAAAGACTTCCGACGAGTGTTCGACGACGCGAAGGACTTTGACGCGGTCGTCGTGAGCACGTGCGAACACACGCACCCGTTTGCGGTGCTGCCGGCGCTGAAACTGGGCAAGCACGTCTATTGCGAGAAGCCGCTTACGCACGGTGTCTGGGAGGCCCAGGTGCTGATCGACGCCGCCCGCCAGGCCAAGGTCGCCACCCAGATGGGCACGCAGATTCACGCGAGCGACAACTACCGCCGCGTGGTCGAGTTGATCCGGACGGGGGCCATCGGTCCGGTGCGCGAGGCGCATGTGTGGGTCGGGCGCGCGTGGGGCTGGCAGAGCGAGGAGGAGGCCAAGGCGCACCAGGACATCGTTTCGGCCCGCGAACGCCCTTCCGGTTCCTCGCCGGTGCCGCAAGGACTGGACTGGGAAATGTGGATCGGCCCTGCGCCGTTCCGTCCGTTCCACGAAGTCTATTGGCCCGGCCCGAAATGGTATCGCTGGTGGGATTTCGGCAACGGCACGATGTCTGATCTCGGCAGCCATTGGATCGACTTGCCGTGGTGGGCGCTCCAGCTCGACCACCCGCTCACGATCGAGGCCGAAGGCCCTCCGCCGCACCGCGAGATTGCGCCGGCCTCGATGCATGCCATCTACACGTATGGCGCGCGCGGCGACCGGCCCGCGCTGACGCTGCACTGGTATCAAGGAGTGATGAAGCCGAAGGCCATCGCTGAAGGCAAGATTCCGCCGTGGGGCAGCGGTGTTTTGTTCGTCGGCGACAAAGGCATGCTGCTCGCGGACTACGCCAAGCACGTCCTGCTGCCGGAAGAGAAGTTCAAGGACTTCAAAGCGCCGGAGCCGTTCATCCCGAAGTCTAAAGGCCATTACCAGGAATGGATTCACGCCTGCAAAACCGGCGAGCCGACGACGTGCAACTTTCTGTATTCCGGCCCGCTCACGATTGCCAATCACCTGGGCAACGTCGCTTACCGCGCCGGCGCGAAGCTGGAATGGGACCCCATGAACCTGAAGGCCAAAAACTGCCCGGCGGCCGCGCCCTTCATCCGGCGCGAGTATCGGCAGGGGTGGGCACTTGTTTGAAGAAAGCCATCACGAGCTGCCAATACATAAACCACTCCGTCCGGAACGAAGCTCGGCGTTAAAATGAGACTCCACCTTGTCTTCAGCCTGGTCCTGATGCTGGGTTTTTGCGCTGCCGCATCAGAGATCCCCAACTTCAGAAAACCTCGTGACGAAGCGGATCTTCGCTTCTGGCTGCAAAACATGGTCTGGCACCATCAGTTCAGCACCGGCGAAATCCGGGAAGCGACCGGTTTAAGCGACGAGGAGATTGCCGCGGCCCTGGCCAAGTTTAATATCACAGCCGCGACTCGTCCCAAACGGCCCGTCGGCGCGCCGTTGCTGGTGTTGCCATATCCGGGAGGAAGGCATCCCAGGATCGGATTCCTGGATGGCGCCGTCCGGCCACAACGCGAGACGAAGATCAGTGTTTTCACCCCTTGGGACGAGAGCAGTTATGTGGTTGTGGATGTGCCGGAAGCAATCTGGTCGAACCTCGGCTTGACCTACCTGGCGCATACGCACGTGCCCACGATTTGGACGAAGCAATCAGTTGAATTGCCGCCACTGGAATGGAACCGACGCGAGGACGGATCGTTTGACTTCGAGCGAAAACTGCCCAACGGGATTATTTTCGGAGCGCGCGTCAAACCGACCGTGCAAGCCGTGCGGATGGAGCTTTGGCTGACCAACGGCACCACCAACACGCTCAGTGATTTGCGCGTGCAGAATTGTGTCATGCTCAAAGGCGCAACCGGTTTCAATCAACAGACCAACGAGAACAAAGTCTTTGCCAGTCCCTACGTGGCTGGCCGGTCCGCTGATGGGAAACGATGGACCATCACGGCGTGGGAGCCATGCCATCGCCCGTGGGCCAACGCGCCCGTGCCTTGTTTGCATTCCGACCCCAAGTTTCCCGATTGCGCGCCGGGAGAAACCAAACGCCTGCGTGGCTGGCTCTCCTTCTACGAGGGAACCAATCTCGAGGAGGAATTCCGCCGCATCGATCAGACGGGCTGGCGCGCTGTGGCTCCGTAGGGAAATGGAATTGCGCTTGCGGCGCCGGGCGGCGTCCGCCTAAATTCAGTCTGTGGAAATTTTGCAGTACATCGCCACAGCGATCTTGGCCTATTTGCTGGGCTCGATTCCGACAGGATTTCTGGTCGCTCGGTCCAGAGGCATTGATATTCGCACGGTCGGCAGCGGCAATATCGGGGCCACAAATGCCTTCCGCATGCTGGGCAAACCGGCCGGAACACTGGTGCTGCTGGGGGACGCGCTCAAAGGTTTCATTGCCTGCACAGGCATTTCCTTTGCTTCGGAAGTTTCCGGCCAGGAGTTCCATGCCATGGTGGCAGGCCTTTTTGTGATTCTCGGCCACAATTATACCTGCTGGCTCAAGTTTAAAGGGGGCAAAGGGATTGCCACGACCGCCGGAGTGCTCCTGGCGTTGGTGCCGCTGGGATTGCTCCTGGCGCTGGCTGTCTGGCTGATTACTTTTGTTTTAAGCCGTTATGTTTCTCTGGCCTCGATTGCCACCGCTCTGTGCCTGCCCTTTGCCGTTTGGCTGACCCGGAGCAGTCCGAGCCTGGTGCTGCTGATGGCCATTTTCAGCAGTCTGGCCATCTACAAACATAGAGCCAATATTCAACGGCTGCTGAACGGCACGGAACATCGCTTCGGCGCCAAGAAAACGCCGTCGCCCACCGAGTCTCCGTCATGAAGGTCACAATCCTGGGCGCCGGCGGTTGGGGGACAGCTTTGGCGCGGCACCTTTCCCTGTCGAACCATGCGGTGACGTTGTGGGGCCATGATCCAGGGCATCTTGAGGATTTAAGAATTACCGGCTGCAACACCCGCTATCTTCCCGGCATTGCGCTGCCCCGCAATTGGACCTTTGAAAGCAGTCTGGTCAAAGCCATCCAAAGCTGCGCATGCATCGTGGTCGCCGTGCCTTCCAAGGCTTTTCGGGAAGTGACGCAACCGCTGGCTGCATTCCAGGGAATCCTGGTGAGCGTGACCAAAGGCATCGAGTGTGACACCGGCTTGACCATGAGCGGCCTCCTGCGCGCGCAGGCGCCCAAGGCGAGGATCGCGGCGCTTTCCGGGCCGACCCTGGCTCCGGAAGTGGCTCGGGACATGCCATCGGCCATCGTGGCGGCCAGTGAAGACGCGGCCACGGCCCAAGCCGTGCAACAATTGTTTCATCGCCCCGCCTTCCGTGTCTATACCAGCGCGGACCTGTTGGGCGTGGAACTGGGCGGCGCGTTGAAAAATGTCATTGCCATCGCGGCCGGCGTCGGTGACGGGCTTGGCTTCGGCGACAATACCAAAGCGGCGCTCATCACGCGGGGCATCGTGGAAATCCGCCGGCTGGGCGTGGCTTGCGGCGCCCAAGCCGACACCTTTGGCGGTTTGAGCGGGATTGGTGATTTGACGGTCACCTGCTTTTCCAAGTTGAGCCGCAATCGCGGCTTGGGCGAACGCCTGGGCCAGGGCGAAAAGCTGGATGATATTTTAGCCAGCACCATCACTGTCGCGGAGGGCCTGCCCACCGCGCGTTCGGCCTACCGGCTCGCGCAAACGCTGCGCGTGACCACGCCGATCATCGCTGAGGTCCATGCGATGCTTTACGAGGGCAAGAATGTGGTTCAAGCCCTGCGGGATTTGACCGGCCGCGATTCGAAGCCTGAGAGCTAAAGAGATTCTTTGATCCGGCTCAATAAATCCGGATACGTTTCGACGGCCGGAAATT
>CAYIIH010000184.1:0-16170 GCA_964363225.1 uncultured Verrucomicrobiota bacterium
ACCTGTCCTGCTTTGCTAACTACAGAAAATTCCTGCTTTGAAAACTACGCGGCACAAAAACATTTCAGACTTGCCTTTTTGAGCCCCAACCGGATGATTTTTGAAATGACAACAAATTCAGATGCAGGTGGATCAGCGGGCATTTACGAACTTTGGGCTTGGGCCGAACTCAACAGGCAAAAACTGGCCATCTTGGCGGTGGCCCTGACCGTGATCGGCGGGGCTGTTTATGTGTATCGCTACCTTGCTGCTGAGAAAGAGATGGCGGCCAACCAAGCCATCCTGGAATTGCGGCCGACTCCGAGCGCATCCACGAATCCACCTGCCCTGTCGCCCTCGGCTTTCTTGAAAGTAGCGGCGGATTATCCCGGGACCGGCGCGGCCGAGCGCGCCCTGTTGCTGGCGGCCGGCGCTATGTTCAGCGAGGGCAGATATGGGGAGGCCCAGACGAGGTTTGAGAAATTCGCGCATGATTATCCTGAGAGCATCTGGGCGTCATCGGCGGCTTACGGCGTTGCGTCCTGCCTCGAAGCACAGAACAAACGAGATGAAGCGCTGACGGCCTATCAGAACGTCGTCGCCCGCTACGCCAACGATTTCATAGTCACCGACACCAAATTTGCCCTGGCGCGCCTGTTTGAGGCCCAAAAGCAGCCGGATCCCGCCCTGAAGATTTACGAGGAAATCAGCCGGCCGGCGGCCAAGAACCCGCGCGCCAGCGACGCGCTGATGCGTAAGGAGCATTTGGTGAAGCAATATCCTGAGCTGGCGAAAGCGGCCGTTCTGCCGGCTGTGACCGCTGCTGTGTCCAGTGCGGTGACCAATCTGCTGAAGGTCAGCGGCAGCAACGTGACCGTCCAGGTGACCACGAACCGTGCGACCACGAATGCCCCGGCCAAGAATCCCTAGGATGCTCCTCGCGAACCTGGTAGCGCGGATTTCCAGTCTATCGGTATCTGCCGATATGGTCGCGGGCCGCGCTCATTCTCCCGGCGGGCAGGGAACCGCAGAGATGCGACAAACGCAGCGCGGAGAGCCGCAACTGAAGGAACCGCAGAGACGCGAAAGACGCGGAGAAAACATTCCTCGCCAGCCGCGAGCAATTTGGACTGTTCCAGTGCAGAGAGGGATTCTCGATTTGCTTTCTCTGCGTTTATCGCGTCTCTGCGGTTTATTTGGCTTCTGCCTTGGGTTGCGGCGTGGCCGCGCTCCGCGGTATCGCCTGCCTCCGATGCGGACGCGGCAGACAGGGATTTCGGATTTGGCGATCAGCGCATCTTTGCGTCGGCCGCTGCCGTTCAACAGCCCAATGCCCTTTTCGGCGCGCAGCGGCTCTATCCTCTCGTGAAACTTACCGTCATCGGCACGGGTTACGTCGGTTTAGTGACGGGAACTTGCTTTGCGGAAGTGGGCCACCAGGTTGTTTGCGTCGATTCGGACAATGATAAAGTCCAATTGCTGCGGCGGGGTGGGATGCCCATTTACGAACCGGGCTTGGAGGAGTTGGTCAAGAGCAACGTCACTGCCGGCCGGCTCGGCTTCACCCATTCCACCCGCGAAGGCGTGGAGAAATCGGATGTGATTTTTATTGCCGTGCCCACGCCTCCATTGCCGGATGGCTCCGTCGATTTGAGCTTCATGGAAGGGGTGGCTCGCGATATTGCCAGCCTCATGACCAGTTACAAAATCGTGGTCGATAAAAGCACGGTGCCGGTCAGGACCGGCGACAAAGTGGGCGAAACCATCCGGCGCTACTGCAAACATCAGGTGGAATTTGACGTGGTCAGCAACCCCGAATTCCTCCGCGAAGGTCATGCCGTGGAAGACCTGATGAAACCGGACCGGATTGTCATCGGCGTCCGTTCCGAGCGCCCGGTGCAGGCCATGAAAGAGATTTATGCGCCGTTCAAGGCGCCGATCATCGTGACCGACATCAATTCGGCCGAGTTGATCAAACACGCCGCCAATTCATTCCTGGCCCTGAAAATCTCTTACATCAACGCCATCTCCATCCTGTGCGAAGCGACCGGAGCGAACGTGCAGGAAGTGGCCAACGGCATGGGCATGGACGCCCGGATTGGCCGGCGGTTCCTTGATGCGTCGCTCGGCTTCGGCGGCAGTTGTTTCCCGAAGGATTTGAGCGCGTTCATCAAAATCTCGGAGCAGCTTGGTTACGATTTTGGTCTTTTGAAGGAAGTCCAGCGGATCAACGCCCTGCAAATGGACCGGTTCGTCAAGAAAATCTCCGACACGCTCTGGGTGCTCAAGGACAAGAAGATCGGCGTGCTCGGCCTGGCCTTCAAGCAGAACACGGATGACGTGCGTCTCTCCCCGGCCATTGAACTCTGCCATCGCCTGCAAAAGGAAGGCGCCCTCCTGCGTGTGCATGATCCCAAAGCCATGGAAAAGGCCAAGGCCGTCCTGCCAAACGTCAGTTATGTCGATGACATGGATGCGGTGGCGGAAGGTTGCGACGCGCTCGTCATCGCCACCGAATGGCCTCTCTTCAGGAAGCTGAACCTCGAATATGCCCGCAAAGTGATGACCCATCCCATCCTGTTCGACGGCCGGAACCTCTTCGACGTGAAGGAGATGGAACGGCTGGGCTTTATTTACAAAAGCATCGGCCGGTGAGCGGGGGAAGCCAAGATCATATCGAAGTGGCGGCGGCTTTGGTTTTCCGCGATGGCAAACTGCTGATCACGCAACGCCGGCCCGAGGACCATTTAGGCGGGCTCTGGGAATTTCCCGGTGGCAAGCGCGAACCGGAAGAGAGCTTTGAATCGTGTTTGGTCCGAGAATTGAGGGAGGAACTGGGCATTGAAATCGACATTCTGGAATTGCTTGATTCCATCACGCATGCCTATCCCGAAAAAACGGTGCATCTGAAATTCTTCCGCTGCCGCTGGCGGCGGAATGAGCCGCAATCGTTGGGCTGCCATGCGTTTGCCTGGATAGCAAGGGAGCAACTTGATGCCTATCCTTTCCCGGCGGCCGATGCGCGGCTGCTCCTCAAACTCAGAACTTCACCTGAACTTTGGCTCAAGCCTGAGTATCGCTGAGATGGGCCGGTTTTGAGACACGCTGCTCAAATCGGTTTCTCAAATTCGCTTGCTTTTTGGCGGCAAACGAACTTAGTAGGAGCCATGAAATTTCCCATCCTGTTGAATTGCAGACCCTCTTGGCAGAAATCCTGTGACCGTCTTTTCCCGAGGCCACCCGGTTCTCACCGACGCACTCTGGCTCAATCGATCAAGGCCGGCGTTCTGCCGTGCTGGAGTGCGGCGGCGCTGTTGGCCTTGGTCTTGGGGTCGAGCGGCGTGAGAGCGGCGGATGCGACTCCGCCAGCAGGCGCCCCGACGCCCAGCGCGCCCGCGCCGCCGGCGCCGCAAAAGTTCCGTGACTTGGCCGAGGTCACCAAAGGCACGGAGAAAATCGACGGCCTGTTTACCTTCTACCACACCAACGAAATCCTTTACGCCGAGATCAAGGCCAATCAATTGGACCAGCCTTTCATCGTCCCGATTGCCATCGCGCGCGGCCTGGAAATGGCGGGCCAGCCCTTGAATTTTGGCGACGAATGGATTCTGGTCTTCCGCCGGGTGGGCGACAAGGTGCAGGTGATCCGGCGCAACATCCATTACAAAGCGCCGGAAGGAACGCCTCTGGCCAAGGCCGTCAAACAGAATTACACCGACTCCGTGCTGATGGCCGTGCCCATTGTCAGCCTCTCGGGAGCCAACGTGCTGATTGATTTCTCGCAAATCTTCCTGACCGACTTTGCCAATCTGAGACTGGGCCAGATGGACCGCAACCGGAGTTCCTGGCACAAGATCAAGGCGTTTGCGAACAACGTCGAGCTGGAGGTCGAGGCCACCTTCATGCGGGGCGGAAGCCCGTTCATGTTTTTCGGATTCGGTGACGATGGCGTGGCCGATTCGCGGGGCATTACGCTCGTCATCCATTACAGCCTGGCCAAACTGCCCGAGGCGGGCTACAAGCCGCGCCTGGCCGACCATCGCGTGGGCCATTTTTTGAGCGCGGCCAAGGATTTCGGATCTCCGGACGCGGATACTTATTTTGTCCGGCAAATCGACCGCTGGCGGCTGGAAAAGGCCGATCCCAAAGCCAAATTGTCCCCGCCCAAGAAACAAATCGTCTGGTGGGTCGAGGACACTGTTCCGCACGAATACCGGCCTTACGTGCAAGAGGGAATCCTGGAATGGAACAAAGCCTTTGAAAAAATCGGCTTCCGCAACGCGCTGGGAGTCCGCTGGCAAAACGAACGCGACGAGTTTGATCCCGAAGACATCAACTATTGCACCTTCCGCTGGATCACGACCAGCTCGACCTTTGCCATGTCCGGGCTGCGCGCCAATCCGCTCACGGGCGAAATGATTGACGGCGACGTGATCTTTGACGCCAGTTGGATTCGGGCCTGGAAATCCGAGTACGCCTTCCTGGTGGGCAGCCCGATTCCGGCCAGTGAAACCGGACCGGTGCCGCTCGCGCTGGCCGAAGTGATCAGCTCCATCATGGCCGCCAAACATGGTTTTGGCCTCCCCTTCCCGCTGCCGGGCGCCCGCTGGAACGCCGCCTTCCAATCGAAAGACCAGGAGCCGGGGGCCGCCGAATTGGTGCCCGCGCAATGGAGTCCGCTCAAGATGTTGCTCAGCCGGCGATTGGCGCCCGGGCAATTCACCGCCTGCCAGTTCAGCTCCAGCAAACATCATGAATTGAGCATGGCCGCCATGGCCCTGGCTGCCGCCGACAAAGCCGAGCCGGATGCCAAGCTGCCCGAGGAATTCCTCGGCCAGGCCATCAAGGAAATTGTCATGCACGAAGTCGGCCATTCCCTGGGCCTGCGGCACAATTTCAAAGCCAGCAGCATGCTCAGCGCCGACCAGATCAACAACACCGAAATCACCCGGGTCAAAGGGATGAGCGGCAGCGTCATGGATTACAACCCGATCAACATCGTCCCCAAAGGACAGAAGCAAGGGGACTACGCCTCGACCACCATCGGGCCTTACGATTACTGGGCCATCGAGTATGCCTACAAACCCATCGAAGGTGACGAGGCCGCCGAGCTGAAGAAAATCGCCGCGCGCTCGCCCGAAGCCGACCTCGTTTATGCCACCGACGAAGATATGTACCTGAGCGACGACCCGGCGGTGAACACCTATGACCTCGGCTCCGACCCATTGAAGTACGGACGGGACCGCATGGCCCTGGCAGCGGAGCTGTTAAAGAACCTGGACGAAAAGGTGGTCAAAGAGGGCGAGTCCTGGGCGCGGCTGCGCAACGCGTTTTCCGTGCTCCTGGGCCAGTATGGCAATGCGGCTTACCTCGCTTCGTCTTACATCGGCGGGCAATCCGTGTCCCGGGACTTCAAGGGCGGCGAAGGCAGCCACGACCCCATCGTGCCCGTCGCGGGTGACAAACAGCGCGAAGCGCTGAAGTTCATGGTGGAAAGCATCCTCAGCGACCAGGCCTTTCAGTTTTCGCCGGCGATGCTCCGGCGTTTGACCACACAGAACTGGTACCACTGGGGGAGCGATTCGATGTTCTTCCGCGGCGGCATGGATTATCCGATTTACAGCCGCATCCTGGGCATCCAGCGCATCGTTCTTAACCAGTGTTTCAACAGCGGCGTGCTCTCGCGCCTGCAAAACCAGGAACTCAAAGCCGACTCCGGCGCCAATCCACTCCGCATCTCCGAGATTTTCAAGATGCTTACCGACGGAATCTGGTCGGAGTTGAATCCCGGCCCGGACGGCAACCCCACCGCCGCGGCCTGCTCGACGATTCGCCGGAATCTCCAGCGCGAGCACCTGCGCCGGCTCTGCACGCTGGTCCTGGGCACCCGCCGCAGTGGCCTCGAAGAACTCTACGGATATGTCGTCTTCCTGGGTGATTCCGGCTCCGCCCCGGCTGATGCCAGGAGTCTGGCGCGGCTTCATCTCCAAGACATTGGCCAGCGCATCGACCGGAAGCTGGAGCTGAAGGACAAGCTCGATGATGCGTTGCGCGCTCACCTCGCCGAATGCCACGAGCGCATCAAGAAGGTTTTGGAAGCAAGCTACAACGCCAACGAACCTTGATCCGAAAGGATATGACAAAAAATCCTTCTCTCAAACAAGGGCCGGCTCCATTGCCCCGTGCGGTGCAGCGCCGCACCTTTCTTCTTCTCCTGGCCGCCTGCTTGACTTTCGCGTCTGGCGGCTCGACAACCTTGGCCAGCGCGTTGGAAGCCGGCCTCGCCGTGCGCGACGTGACGCCGGAACTTCCCATCTGGCTGGCGGGCTACGCCGCGCGGAAAAAACCCGCCGATAAGGTTGACCATCCGCTCCTCGTGCAGGCGCTGGCTTTCAAGGATGCCACGGGGGCGCGGTTCGTTCTTGTCTCCCTGGATAATTGTGAAGTCAGCCACGCTTTCATCGCGCCGGTCCTGGAACAAGTTGAGAGCAAGTTTGCCCTGGGCCGCGGCGCGGTCATGGTTGTTTCCAGTCACACGCATTCGGCTCCGGTCCTGGACAACACTTTGGAAGCCATGTACCAGATGGCCGACGCGGATCGAGACCGGATTCGGCAATACAGCCAACTGCTCCGCGCCAAGCTCCTGGAAGTGATCGGAGCCGCTCTGGCGGACGTTAAACCAGCCCAATTGGAGCGCGGCACGGGCCGGGCCACCTTCGCCATGAACCGGCGGGTTTATCAGGATGACAAAGTCGTCTTTGGCGAGAATCCGGACGGTCCGGTGGATTGGGATGTGCCCGTCCTAAAAATCAAGGGCACGAACGACGCGGTGCGCGCAATTCTGTTCGGTTACGCCTGCCACGGCACCAGCATTGCCGGAGACGATTTCTATATTGTCTCCGGCGATTACATGGCGTACGCGCGCCAGCATCTTGAAGCGCTTTATCCCGGCGCGGTCGCCCTCTATCTCACCGGCATGGGCGGCGATTCCAACCCGTCGCCCCGCGGCACGCTGCTGGATGCCAAACGTCATGGGCTGGAGCTGGCCGGCGCAGTGGCAGGAGTGTTGAATCGTCCCATGCGACCGGTGCATGGGCCGCTGAAGTTTGCCTACGAGGAGGCGGACCTGCCGTTCGAGAAAGCTCCCAGTCGCGACCAAATCGAAACGGACGCGAAAAGCGACGACCCCCACGTGCGCAACCGGGCCGTGGCGGCCCTGCGTTTGTTGGACGAAGGGAAGCCCCTGCCCTCCTCCTTGAAACTGCCGCTGGCAGCGGTGCGCCTGGGAGATGACCTGACGTTTGTGGCCATGGGCGGCGAGGTTGTGGTGGACTATGCCACTCGCTTCAAACGCCTTTTCGCTCCGGACCATCCCTGGCTGGTCGGTTATGCTTATGAGATTTCATGCTACATCCCTTCGGCGCGGATTTTGAAGGAAGGCGGGTACGAAGCGCATTCCTCTCTCATTTATTACGGCTTCTATGGTCCTTTCCGAGGCCTCATTGAAGAGATTCTCACCCAACGCATGACGGAGTTGGTGGCCAAGGTGCGCCCGGGCGGGAATTGACGAGGCCAGCGACGGTCCATGGGCGATTTTGATCGAATTGGCCAGAGCACGGGACGAGCGATTCGAACGATTCGAACGATTCGAGTTGCGTTTTTGCAGCAAAGATTCTTCATAAAGCCATGACTACGGACAAACCAACATCGGCCGGCAAATGCAACCTGGGCGGTGGCACTTTCGGCAAAGCAACCATCACGCAGCACCTTCAATCGTGCTGGCAGAAGAACGCGGTTCCTCCTGCCGCTGGACCCAAGGGGAATGGAGCAACAAGAAAGACCTATCGTCTGGCGATCGAGGGGCGTTACTTGCCTGAGTATTGGCTGCATCTTGCCATAGCCGCCGACGCGACCTTGGCGGATTTGGATGCTTTCCTGCGGCGCATCTGGCTGGAATGCTGCGGGCACTTGAGTTCATTTAACATTGAGAAACGATCGTATGACTCGGCGGTCTCACGTGGATTTGAAGACATGGGCAACGAAAGCATGAAAGTCGCCCTGGAAAAAATCCTGCGGCCCAAGATGAAATTCTACCATGCCTACGACTTCGGCACGACCACGGACTTGACCCTAAAGGTCGTGTCCGAGCAGCCAGGCGGCCTCAAACGCCGCGGCCTGCAAATTCTCGCGCGGAATGATCCTCCAGCGATCTTATGCACGGAGTGCGGAAAGAATGCGACGCAAGTCTGCGGCGAGTGCATCTGGTCGGGCGGCGGTTGGCTGTGCGACAAGTGCGCCGGCCAACATGAATGCGGCGAGGAAATGCTGCTGCCCGTGGTCAATTCCCCGCGGGTGGGAATGTGCGGATACACCGGACCTGCCTCCTAGCTGCAACCGTTGCGTAACAGTGAACATGAAGAGACTCTTTGGACAGCATCGTGCGCAGATGGCCTTGGCCTTGTGCTGGGCGATGTCCCAGTCTCTCTCTCAAAGCGTGGCTCCCGTTGCCTCCGAAGTTCGCGAACTCATCAGCCGCCAGATAAACCAGGACTATGCTCATCTGGAGACGCTCTACCAGCATTTGCACGCGCATCCCGAACTCTCTTTCCATGAGGAAAAGACCGCGGCGCGGATGGCTGAAGAACTGCGGCCACTCGGCTTTGCCGTGACAACCAAGGTGGGCAAGCACGGCGTGGTTGGCGTTTTGCGCAATGGCGACGGCCCCACCATCCTGGTGCGCACCGATCTGGACGCGCTGCCGGTCAAAGAGCAGACCGGTCTCCCCTACGCCAGCCAGGTTCAGACAAAGGACGAGGACGGCAACGAAGTCCACGTCATGCACGCCTGCGGGCATGATGTGCACATGACCGTCTTCATCGGCACCGCCCGGTTGCTCGCGCAAATGAAAGACCGCTGGCAGGGAACCCTGGTCCTGATTGGCCAGCCGGCCGAGGAAAAAGGGTCCGGGGCGCAGGCCATGCTGGCGGACGGCCTTTTCACTCGATTTTCCAAGCCGGATTATTGCCTGGCCTTGCACGTCAACGCCGAGTTGCCCGTGGGCACGGTGGGCTACACCGAAGGATTTTCCTCGGCCAACGTGGATTCGGTTGATATCACCGTGCGCGGCGTGGGCGGCCACGGAGCTTATCCTCACACCACCAAGGACCCGGTGGTGCTGGCGGCCCAAATCGTCCTCGCCTTGCAGACCATCGTCAGCCGGGAGATCAATCCGACGGAGCCGGCGGTCGTCACCGTCGGCTCGATTCATGGGGGAACCAAGCACAACATTATCCCCGAAGAGGTGCGGCTGAAATTGACGCTGCGTTCCTATTCAGACGACGTGCGCCACCAGACGATTGCCGCCATTCGGCGCCTGACGCGCGGCTTGGGTCTGGCTGCCGGCCTGCCTGAGGATCGCCTGCCGACGGTGACGCTGGTCGAGGGAGAGTACACGCCCACCACCTACAACGATCCGGCGCTGACCCGGCGGCTGGCGGCAGTGTTTGGAAACTGGTTTGGCGCTGAAAAAGTCGTCGCGCGCAAACCCACCATGGGCGGAGAAGATTTTGGCCTCTTCGGCCGCACCGAACACAAGATCCCCATCTGCATGTTTGCGCTCGGTGTGGTGGAACCGCAGCGGGTTGAAAAGAGCAGGCGCCTCGGTCTGCCCTTGCCCTCGCTTCATTCCAATGCGTTTGCACCGGTTCCGGAACCGAGCATCAAAACCGGCGTCACCGCCATGACGGCGGCGGTGCTCGAGTTGGCCGGCAAAAAGTAATCTGGAAATACGAATCTGCGCCGGGGAGCGCCGCGGCCCGCCCCAATCCGTGGCGACCTTTTCAGCTACACACCGGCTGAAAACCAAGCCCGGGTCCGGTTGCAGACATGACAGACCGAGAGCATCACTGGCACTTCGACCAGCACGCCCACGACTGTCGCCAGCGCCGCGCCCGATCCAGGGCCGAAGAGCGTGATGGCCACCGCCACGGCCAGCTCGAAGAAATTGCTCGCCCCGATCAGCGCGCCCGGCGAGGCCACATTGTGCGGCACCTTCAGCCAGCGCATCAACAGGTAAGTCAGGCTGGAGTTGAAATAGACCTGGATGACGATGGGCACCGCAATCAGCAGCACGGCCAACCAGCGCTGGGTCAGGTTCTCCGCTTGAAAGGCGAAGATGAGCACCAGCGTCAGCAACAGCGCCACAATCATCACCGAATGGAACTTTGGCAGAAACCGCTGTTCAAACCAGTCCTGGCCGTGCGATTTGAGCAACGCCGTGCGCGTCAGCCAGCCCGCCGTCAGCGGAATGACGATGAACACCACCACCGACGTAATCAGAACTTTCGCAGGCACCACCACGTTAGCCACGCCGCACAGAAACATCACAATCGGCGCGAAGGCGACCAGCATGATGAGATCATTCACCGCCACCTGCACCAGCGTATAAGCCGGGTCGCCATCGGTCAGGTAGGACCAGACGAACACCATCGCCGTGCAGGGCGCCGCCGCCAGAATGATGAGGCCGGCCGTGTATTCTTTCGCCATCTCCGGACCGATCCACGCGGCAAAGACGTGCTGCATGAACACCCACGCCAGCAGCGCCATGCTAAACGGCTTGACCAGCCAATTGATGAACAATGTCACCAGCAGCCCCTTCGGCCGGCGCGTCACTCCGCCAATCGCGCTGAAGTCCACCTTGAGCATCATCGGGTAAATCATCAGCCAGAGCAGCACGCCGATGGGCACGTTCACTTGCGAGCCTTGGCCAAATTCCATTTTGCTCAAGGCCGTCGTCAGGCTGGGAGCGCCCTTGCCCAGCAACAGGCCGGCAATCATGCAGAGGAATACCCAGACCGTGAGGTAGCGTTCAAAGAAGGCCAGACGCTTGGGTTCGACCGCCGCAGGCGTGGGCGCAACGGAAGCGGTGGAGGCTCGGTTTTGCATGAGGCGAGTCGTGTGTTGGTCAGTGCCGCATTATCCTCAGCGCGGGTTTGCGCGCCGAGATTTCCAGGCTCGTTATGTAATCGCCCGGCTTCGCCCCGGCAGGCAGGCTGGTCATGATCTTTTGGTAAAGCGGATCCTGCCCGTCCACCATCCCGTCAATGTAAGCCGGCTTGGCATTGAGCACGATGTCCGCAAGGCCCGCCTCCTTCGCCATCCGCTCTGTTTCCGAGGCGAGCACCGCGCCCGCCACACAGCCCACCAGCGCCTCGACCATCTCGACGATGGCCGCCGGCAGCGGTTGGAGCAGCGCGAGGTCGGAGACCGCGACACGCCCGCCCGGCTTCAGCACTCGGCTGATTTCGCGCCAGACTTGCGGCTTGTCCGGCGAGAGGTTGATGACGCAATTGGAAATCACTGCGTCCACACTGGCATCCGCAAGCGGCAGGTGCTCGATTTCACCCAGCCGGAACTCGGCGTTGTTCAATCCGGTGCGCTCGCGATACGCCGCTACGTTGTTGCGGGCCCTGGCCAGCATCTCCGGCGTCATATCCACGCCGATGGCGCGTCCGCCGGGCCCCACTTTGCGCCCGGCGATGAACACGTCAAAGCCGCCGCCCGCGCCCAGGTCCAGCACCACTTCGCCGGATTGGAGCGCGGCCAGCGCGTTGGGATTGCCGCACGAGAGGCCCATGTTCGCGCCGTCGGGCAGCGCGGCCAGTTCCTCGCTCGAATAGCCGATGTGTTTGGCCAGGTGTTCGGAAGCGCCGGGCGACGAACCGCAGCAACTTACCGCCGAACTGCAGCAAGAGCCGCTGCTCTGCGCGATCTGGCCGTAGCCGTCGCGCACCTTCTGGCGGATGGATTCAGCATCAGGTTTTTGTGAGATCATAAGGTTAGAGGCAGATTTGCGCCGGAGCGAGTGCTTCCGGCAACGTTTCCACAAACACGCGAATTTCATCCCGCACGCGCCGATAAATGGCCAGCTTCTCCTCGCCGTCGGGCAGGTGCTTCGTCAGCTTCGGCGGGTCTTCAAAACCGGCATAAACCACCCTCGTCTGGCCGGGAAAAATGGGGCAATGCTCGTTCGCGTGCCCGCAAACGGTCACGACGCAATCGAACGGCACCGGCCCGATTTCCTCCAGCGTCTTGGAATGGTGCCGCGAGATGTCCACGCCCGCCTCCGCCATGACGTTGACTGCGTGCGGGTTCAGGCCGTGTTTCTCGAGGCCCGCCGAATAAGGATCGAGGCGGTCGCCCTTGAGTTGGCGCGCCCAGCCTTCGGCCATCTGGCTGCGACAGGAGTTGCCGGTGCAGAGGAAAAGGATTTTCAGCTTCGGCATTGGCGTTGACATAATTCCTTCGGGTCCAACTCCAAAACGGCTTTGAGCCGCTTGGCGTCGCTGGCCGCCTGTACGGTCCTGGCCAGGGTCTTGTGAACCCAGTCCAGCGCCTCGCGCACGACGACCGGCGCGCCGGCTCCGGGCAGGCGGTAAAAAACCCACCGCTCGGTCTTTCTCGACTCGATCAGCCCCGCGTGATGCAGGACCGACAGATGCTTGGAGACGGTGGACGGCGCGAGCTGAAAAAACTCCGTGATCTGGCAGACGCACAGTTCGCGCCCGCGCAACGCCAGCAGGATGCGCACGCGGTTAGGGTCCGCCAGCGCTTTGGTGATGGCCATGAACTCACGCATCCGTTTTCTATATTTCGCCAAACAACGAAATATTGATACCTGACGCGGCCTCCGCTGTCAAGCCGCCACCCCGCCGTTCGGGAGGCTGTCGGGGTGGATTTAAGAAAACGGAGCGCCGGTTTGCAACCGGCTTTGGCGCAACGACCAGCTTGGGGGAACCTCAAGCCGATTAAGAATCGGCGCTCCACCTCGGCTGCCCAGGCGAGAGCCTCTTTCTTGAATCCGCCGTCGGAGGCTGTTGCTTTCACCTCCGACTTTGTGTTTAACTCTCCGCCACCAGCATGAGCGTGCCGCAGACCATTCGCGAACTCGTCGAGCGCTTTGAGCGCCAACGCGACGCCTACCGCTCGCCGCATTACAACGAAACCCAGCTTCGCCGCGAATTCCTTGACCCCTTCTTCAAAGCTCTCGGCTGGGACATTGACAACGAACAAGGCTACGCCGAAGCCTACAAAGACGTCATCCACGAGGACGCCATCAAAGTCGGCGAAGCGACCAAGGCGCCCGACTACTGTTTCCGCATCGGCGGGGCGAGAAAGTTTTTTCTCGAAGCCAAGAAGCCCGCCGTGGACATCCAGCACGATGTCAGCCCCGCCTTCCAACTGCGCCGGTATGGTTTTACGACCAAGCTCCCCCTCAACATTCTGAGCGACTTCGAAGAGTTCGCCGTCTATGACTGCCGCTTCAAGCCGGATCAACACGACAACGCTGCCCGTGGGCGAATCCTCTACATCCCATACACCGAATACGCCTCGCGCTGGGACGAGATCGCGAGCGTGTTCTCGCGCGACGCCGTCCTCAAAGGCGCGTTCGACAAGTTTGCCGAATCCACGAAGGCCAAACGCGGCACGGCGGACGTTGACGACGAGTTTCTCAAGACCATCGAAGGCTGGCGAACCGAGTTGGCCCGCAACCTCGCTCTGCGCAATCCCAAACTCACCCAGCGCGAACTCAACTTCGCCGTCCAGCGCATCATTGACCGCATCATCTTCCTGCGCATCTGCGAAGGCCGCGGCCTAGAGGATTACGGACGCCTCCAGGCCCTGACGAACGGCGGCCGCATCTACCCGCGCCTTGCCCAACAGTTCGAGCAGGCCGACGCCCGCTACAACTCCGGCCTCTTCCACTTCCAACCGGAGAAAGGCCGCCACGAAGCGCCCGACGAACTCACGCTCGGCCTCGACCTCGACGACAAACTCCTGCGCGACATTCTCCAGAGCCTTTATTACCCGGAGTGTCCCTACGTTTTCTCCGCGCTGCCGGCGGACATTCTCGGCCAGGTCTATGAGCAATTCCTCGGCAAAGTCATCCGCCTCACCGAGGGCCATCGTGCCGTCGTCGAGGAAAAGCCGGAAGTCAAAAAGGCCGGCGGTGTTTATTACACGCCCACCTACATCGTGGATTACATCGTCCAGAACACCGTTGGCAAACTTCTTGAAGAATGTAGCAGCCGACGTAAGGAGGCTCACTCTTCAAACGGAGGAGAACAGAGCCTCCTTACGTCGGCTGCTACAGTGACAGTGGACGCGCGCCGCGCCACGGCTATTCTCAACCGCGTCGCCAAAGTCCGCATCCTCGATCCCGCCTGCGGCAGCGGCTCGTTCCTGCTGGGCGCTTACGAACATCTGCTCAAATGGCATCTCGACTTCTACGCGAAGAACGACCCGGCCAGATGGGCCAAAGGGAACAAGCCGGTGCTGGTGCAAGTCTCTGGCGGAAGCTGGCGTCTCACCATTGCCGAGCGCAAACGCATCCTCCTGGACAACATCTACGGGGTCGATATTGACGCGCAGGCGGTGGAGACCACCAAACTCTCGCTCTTGCTCAAAGTGCTGGAAGGCGAAACCCAACAAAGCCTGCA
Organism: uncultured Verrucomicrobiota bacterium; assembly: GCA_964363225.1. Lineage (GTDB taxonomy): Bacteria > Verrucomicrobiota > Verrucomicrobiia > Limisphaerales > CAYIIH01 > CAYIIH01. Next base: position 14,478 of record CAYIIH010000184.1, read on the forward strand.
GCCCGTCTTGCGCATGTTTCAGGAACGGGCCCTGCCCGACCTGGGCGACAACATCAAGTGCGGCAACTCGCTCATCGGCCCGGATTTTTACCAGGAATTGGTAAGGACGGATTCCACTCCGTCCCAAATTTCCTCTGACAAGACCGGGAAAAGTCACGGACGCGGTGGAACGCGTCCCTACCAGCCGCCGCTGTTTGCGCTGACGGAAGAAGAACGCTACCGCATCAACGTCTTCGACTGGCACGCGGAATTTCCGCACATTTTCGGGCGGAAGATTTTTACCGGCGCGCTGCGTGAACCCCCTGCCGCTTCGCCATTGGACTTTGGGATGCCTGGCGTGCCGCTGCATGGCAGTTACAGGTACAAGAAAAAGAAAGGCGAAAAGGCCGTGCCGCCTTCACCGCCGGTTGAATCCGAATGGGAAGGTGGGTTTGATGCGGTGATTGGGAATCCGCCTTATATCCGCATCCAAACGATGCAGGACACGCAGCCGCAGGAAGTGGGATTTTTCAGCCAAGCCTACCAAGCCGCGCGGCAGGGCAACTACGACATTTACGTTGTGTTTGTGGAACGCGGGCTGAGTTTGCTCAACAAGACCGGCAGACTCGGTTTCATCCTCCCGCACAAATTCTTTAATGCGGAGTATGGTCAACCATTGCGGTCGATTCTCAGCAGCGGCAAGCACCTCGAACACATCGTTCATTTTGGCCACAGCCAGGTCTTCGCTACGGCGACGACATACGCCTGCCTGCTGTTCTTGAGCAAATCACCGATTCACAAATGCAGGTTTGTGCAGGTTGAAGATCTCCCAGCATGGATCAAGACTGGCGAAGCGGAACGAGGTGAGTTGCTGGCGGAGAAGATTGACCAGGTAGCTTGGAATCTCCACGTTGGACCCGCGGCCAAGATCATGCGGCGGTTGGCCAAATGTGACCAGCGGCTGAAAGACATTGCGCACTTATTCGTGGGCTTGCAGACGGATGCCGATGACGTGTTCATTCTGGAAGAAACCGGTCGGAAGGGCGGGCAAGTGCGATGCGCTTCGGCTGCCACGGGACAGGAACACTGGTTTGAGGCCGACCATCTCAAGCCGTTTTTGAAAGGCTCGCTCGATGTTCGACGTTATGCGCTTTCAGGTGCGGCGAAGTTTTTGATATTTCCCTATCAAAAAATTGCGGATAAATCCGTTTTGGTCTCTCCCGAAGATTACACAGAACAGTTTCCACTGACTTGGGATTACCTCCAGGCTAACAAAGCTAGGCTCTCCAAACGAGCGAAGGGCACGCTCGGTTCAGCGTGGTATGGTTACGTTTACAAGAAGAACCATCTTCGTTTTGAGCAGCCAAAGATTCTAGCCCCAGCCATCGCTAAGGGCGCGTGCTTCGCATGGGATGCCGAAGGCAAACACTACTTTGTCGGGAGCGGTGGTGGCGGTGGCGGTGGCTACGGAATCGTTCCCAGCGAAACAACAGGTTGGTTACCGTTGTTTGTCTTGGTCCTTCTCAATTCAACGCTAACTACATTTTATCTGAAAAAGACGAGCAGCGTTTTCCGAGGTGGCTACATTGCTCTGAATCGCCAATACATTGAAGACATTCCTCTTCCGACGCTCGATATCAAACACGAGACTGACAAATCCCGTCACGACCAGATGGTGAAGCTCGTCGAGCAAATGCTGGAGTTGCACCAGCGA
>CAYIIH010000185.1:0-16158 GCA_964363225.1 uncultured Verrucomicrobiota bacterium
CCGGCTGGGCTTCGGACACCGCCCAAGCCGGCTTGGAGTTCAGCCAAGGCACCCCCTTGTCTGGCAGTGACAGGCCAGACGGCGCCGCCCGCGCCCGCCGTGGCCACGCCGTCAAACGAGCCGTTTCCCCCCGTCTCAACACTGCGGCCCGGCCATCAAGACGCGCTATAAGCCAAATTTGAAAGCCGTTTTGTCTGGCACCCGGCAGAGTCACGCTTCAAGCCCGCCGCGTGTAAACAGGTCATCCATTATGGCAGCCGATGAGCGGCACTCTTGATTTTCTCGTCCACTTGACGTTTGTAGGATTGCATCCCCTTCGACTTTAGTGAGAGAAACACATTAGGGGGTAAAACTTGAGCAGCCAAATCCAGCACGGCCATTCGCTCTTCTTTCGTGAGTTCGCGGTGCGGGTCGTTTGTTCCCGCATCGAGGTCTTCCCAAGTAGCGTGCGGGCCATAGCGTGGCAAATGAGAACAGTAGTCCCAATGAGCAAGCGCAACTTGAAGTGTTCTCATATCCTCTTTAGGAATCTTAGATTTCTCCTTGAACGTACAAGCGAGAGCATAATCAATCGGACGAAGGATCCGGATAATTAATAATTCGGAAGATTCAAATTCAGACAAATCTGAAACGGAAAAACCTAAGTCTTGAAGAAATTCCATCTCCTCTTTTTTGCGGGATTCAATTTGCTGACGGGTGGGTATTTCCGCTAGGCGTTGTTGCGCAAGGGCGGTGATTTCCGCTAGGCGTTCTTGCACAAGGGCGGTGAAGAGTTGTTCCCCGGCCAAATATCCAAAGCCGACCGACATCCCTGCTGCAAGTATCTCCTTCATGATCTTCTGCTCTGCATATAACCTCTCAGATACTCCATCGTCTTCAACAATGCTGCCCACAACGATTGACCCATCGTCAGTGCCCTCCGACATATTCTCGAATGCTTTTGCGCGCAAAGCGTCAATCTCCTTCGATTTGTTCTCCAGCGCTTGCACACGGATTCTCAAATGCTCGAATTGAGGCCACGAAAAAACTCTTAAGAGCAGATCCCTTTGATTCGCGTCGAACAGCAGGTCCTGGCAGCCAGTAACAAGCCCCAACTTGTGGTAGCAAATCATACGATTAGATCCGGCAGGGCAGTTACATGAAACCTTCACGGACGTTTTGTCCGCCGTGAATGTGACTTTATACGATCCTCCTGAACTGCTTTTAGCCAGAACGGTGACTGTTTTGTCTTGGAGTTCATTTTCACGCCGTTGTCGCTTTTGGATTCCTTGTGCAATCTCTTCAGGAGACAAAGCTTTGGTCAGATACAAGGGTGCGGGCTCTGCAATCGAAAGCGCTGCCCATTCGTCGAACGTATAGGCGTGCGAATTCTCCAACCGTGGCCGATATACTCTCTGGAACAAATCAACCAGAGCAGACACATCGCCCAATGCACGATGTCTGTCTTCGGTTTGAACTAGGAAGACATCCCGCAGACAATCCAGAGAGTAATCAGAAGACTCGCACACGAGCCGCTTGGCCAGTTCATTAAGGCAAAAACCTCGGCTGCCAATTTGAGCGATTTTTAATGAGCGCCATTCAGGGAAAAGAGCGCTGTCCCAGTCGAATCTCAAGTTGTGGGAAGTAATTGGGCATGTGCCAACATATTCGCGAAATCTTTCGTGAGCTTCCCGTGGTGGCAGGCCATGTCGTTTTAGGAACTCGCGTGTATAACCGTGAATCCCGGTTGCCTCAATCGGGATTGAAATGTTGTGGTTGAGAAATACCTGAAAAGGCTCTCCGCATGCTTCCCAGCCTTCCATCAACTGCGCTGCAATCTCAATGACATGGATTGGCGCTGCCAATCCGTCCGTCTCCGTATCCACAATTACCCAGCGTTGGGGCGCGCCCGGACTGGGCGCTAGCGCAGGCAAGCGAATAGTTTTGCCGCATTCGGGGCACTCGGTTTCCCGTCCAGCATCCGTCGCGGCGTATTCTATTTGCAGGCCGCAGTGCGAACATTCGCATTTGAGAAAGCCGCTCATTTCATAATGTCCGGCAGTCTGGGTTGACTTGTTTCATGGATTCGCTTTCACATCGAAGAAATTCAAACGCCACCATGCCCGCGTCGTCCATCACAAAATCATCTAGCCCCGCCAGCGACCAGTTTTAACGCCAAGGCGCGGAGACGCAAAGAGCTTCCCTGTTTCCCCTGCTCCTTGGCGACTTTGATTCCCGCCGAGGGTGAAGAGTGCGGACGAAAAGGCAGGCCAGCCTATGGCCAAACGTGGCGTCAAGAGATCAAGGGAATTCTGACCGCCAGGAAGCCGCAGACGGCGCAAGGCTCACCCACGATTGAGACTTCAACAGCTATTCTTTCCCGACAATTCCCGACAGATTTCCTTCATAAATACTGCATTTCCTTTCGTGAGTGCCAAAAACGCAAGTGCGGTTGTAGTCAATGTTTATGCGGTCAGGATGCACTTTTCACGAAAAGACGCGAAGCGCGTTTTAGGGTTCAACTCCCGCCACGCGCACCATCTTTTTCCTTAGTGAATCACGGAGATCGCCACGAAGTTGGCCAGCCGCGAAGGCGAAATTCAAATCTTCACCCCCAAGGAAATGGCGACCTTGCTGGCGGCTGTCCAACTGGACCCGGACAACCTCAAACCCGGATTCAACCGCCGCTATGCCACCGGCCCGGGACTGTTGCCCTTGCTGGTGCTGGGCGGTTTTGCCGGAATGCGGACCGCAGAAGTCGAGCGGCAACTGTGGGAAGACATCAATCTGGAACGCGGCTTCATCCGCGTGACAGCCGCCAAGGGCAACACAGCACAGAAGCGTTTAATCCCCATTGCCGACAACCTCAGACAGTGGCTTGCGCTCTATCGGCGCGATTCCGGCTTGGTCTGTGAGATTGCCAGAACACCCGATGCACTTAAACGGCTGGCGCAACGGGCAAACCTGCTGTGGAAGCACAATGCCTTGCGACACAGTTACGCCAGCTATCGCATGGCCGAAGTGAAAAACGCCGCCCAAGTCAGCCTTGAAATGGGCAACAGCCCGAAGATGGTATTCCGCCATTACAGGGAGCTTGTAACCGAGGCTGAGGCGCAAGCGTGGTTCGCCATCGCGCCGGCCCCCCGCGCGAACGTTGTCCCAATGCTGGCGGCGACGGCTTAGTGAATCCATGCCCTGCGGCACTTGTCTCATGTCGCGACGATTTTTCCAGGCGGTCAGCGCCAGGGTAAGTTTCTCGGTGCTCGCTTCTTGGGGGGCGGCCACCAAGGCCGTGAGGACCGCTCGACCGGACTGGGTCACCAGGTAGCGATGGGTATGCGGCACTTTGCGAATCAACCCGTGCGCGCGCAGCAGGCGCAGCTTGCGTCCCACCGCCGCCGAGCGGCGACGGGCGGCCTGGTGGTTTCGCGGCTCACCGACCTAGAGCAGCCGCTGGAGGTCGCGGTTGCGCAGTCCGGCAATCGTCCACTCGCCCCGGCTGAGCGCACGGAGCAACGCCCCATCCGAGGAGTTGAGCGGATGGAGGGCGCGGTAGCGGTGGCCTTGGTGAGTCACGGGCCGGCCCAGCGGCGCGGCGGCTTGGCCCAGCGGGGGGCCCACTTGGGTGCTGGCCCGCGCGTCCAGATAACGCCGGTTGGCGGCCCGGCTGACTTCGGCCCGGCGCGGCAAATCGGTCACGCTCCGGCGCAGTGGTTGCCAGGCCCGTCGGGGCTTGACTTCCGGCACCCGGCCGGTGACGCGCGCCGGCGGGTTGGGCGGCAAGCTCTGGGGCGGCGCCGTCGTGCGCGCGCGCGGACTGGGCGGCAGGGAGGCCGGTGCTGCCGGCGCGGGCTCGGCCCGAGACACGGTGAAGGCTTCGGGCCGGTTCAGGGTGTTCTCGACGCGCAGCAGGTTCCAGAATTTGTCGCAGGCTTTTTGTCCGTTGAAGCCGGCCCGGTGTTTGAGGCAGACGCCTTCGTGACGGTCGAGCACGTCGGTGCGCACCTCGCCTTGGAAGCGGGCATCCACGCGGCCGGTGGTCACGGGCACGCGGTGGCCCAGGAAACGCAGGACGTCGGGACTGTGGAAGGTGCACCGGCCGTGGAGGACAAAGGCGCGGTCAACGCGGGCCAGCTCGCGTTCGTCCTTAAAGAGCAGGTCGGTGGCGTATTCGCTTTGGGTGACGCTCCAGTAGTAATGGAGGTTGGGAAAGGGTTGGAGAATTTCCTCCTGCAGCGGATGAGCGGGGGCCAGCAAACCGTTGAGCTGTCCCAACCGCCCGCGCTGTCGCTGTAAACGTGCGCGGTATGCCACGAAATCTTTCGGCGGTTTTCTGATGAAGGTCTCAAACGCCGTGAGAATGTCGTTGTCGTTTAGCGTGCGCTCTTCCCCCATCGGGTCGATGACCTTATCCGGCATAGGCAGGTAAATCCATTCGGGTTTGTCTTCTTCGATGGGTTTCCAGGTCGCGAAACGGCGCTTGCTTCTGATATACTGATCGTGCGGCTGAGGCGTTTTGGCAGTCGGGTTGCGCTGGCGTAGCCCAAAGCCGTCAGAGCCAACTATGAGCGGGGCAGGGCATTCGAGCTTGGCTTTAACGAAAGCAACGCTGCGCTTGCCTGGCCAGAGACAATTGAAAATGATGAACTTGGTGGCCACAAACACCTCGCCGCCGACAGGGAAGCCAAGATCACCCAGGAGTTTCACGTAATGGAATTTGAAGCGTTCTTTTACGTTGCGCGAGAGGGTCGGCCAGGGGCGGTGCATTGGGTCACGTTCAGGGGGCAGCGGCGAGAGGTGCGGGCCAAGGATGGAACCCGTGGGAAAACCGTGAAGCTCAGGCAACCGGCGAAGGAGTTCGTAACCTTGGGCGTAGGGATCGGTTTGGAATTTGTCCCATTCATTTCGTGATTGCAGCCACCACCATCGGTCGGGGATTGTGCCGGGCTTCAGATCATTCAAGCGGTCCTTGATTATGCTCTCTGACATTTCGAGCCGACTTTTTTCGAGCCTGGCGCGCCGTTCATTCCGTCTCCGTCGGCGATCAGCAGCCTGGAACGCATCCCATTTGCGCAGGACTTCAGCGATTTCATTGGATGTCAGTTCCATTTGTCAGGCGGTGGCAGGCCATGAAATTACGTTCTGGGCGGACCTTGACGGCAACACGGCAAACCACAATTCCGCCTCGGCTTTTGTGGCCAGCCCTCTGTAATGTGAGTGAATCATGGCGGGTGAATTCCCGGCAACGGCAGCCGTTGCGTTTTCATGGCCGTGTAAGGCGAAATGGTAGCTGCAAAAGGCGTGGCGCAGTCCGTTGGATTTGCGCTTCACGTCCGCCTTTTCGCAGAGTCCTAAGATACGCTGTTGATAAATGATTTCATGCCCGGTCCATAGTTTGCCATCGCTCAGCGTGCGGAACGGTTCGAGCCATCGAGCAAGCGCCGGGCAGATTTCCACCAGCCGGCGCTGGCGGGTCTTGGCCTTGCCTGCGGTGACTTCGATATGGCCAGGCACGCGCCACACGTCCGCCCAATCAAGCCGCAGCAATTCGACGGTGCGCAACCCGGCCAGGCCGCCAATCGCAACGATTGCCCGCATTGGCCCTTCAGAGGCTTCAAGCAGGGCGCGAAACTCGTTCGGCGTGTAAAGGGCCACTTCGGAAGTGTTCGCCCGCTCCGGCCGCATTGTGTCCGCTTCACTCAGGCGATGCGTGACAGCCAGGCAGTCTTTGCGGACAGCCCATTGCAGGAATTGACGAAGCGCAGCCCGGTGATGATTACGAGACTTGGCGGAAAAGTCCGTCAGAGTGCCAATGAAGGCGTCAAGATGCTCTTTGGCCAAGTCGCAAATGGCGGTGTTCGGGAACGTGGACGTGAACCGGCGAAGCTGGATTGCACGGTTGTAGGCGTACTTGGCCGAGAGTTGCGCCCGCTGGCCTTCGGCGGCTTTGGGGCGCGGTTCATCCGAGGCGATGAATTCCTCGGCAGCTTGCGCAATATCTTTGCGCTTCACGCTGGCCACGGAGCGCAAGTAACCCTCCACGGCTTCGCTCAAGGTATGACCGTGAAGCTTGCTGGACGCCTCGCAAAACTCCGAGATGGCGGCCAGCAGAGAGACGCGCCGTCCGGTGGACTGGCGAAAGCCTTCGAGACGTTCGAGCGCGGCCAGGGCGTCGCGAGACTGGCTCGCGCTCAGGGCGGTGGCTTGCGAGCCTTCGGCCAGTTCGCGGACAATGCGCTCCGCTTCGGTCTTGGCCTCGCCATAAGTGGCGAAAGTGCGGAGACGGCGTTTACCGGCGGTATTGTAGGCCAGACGATAACGCGGGCAGTGGCGGCTCTTGCCGTAAATTGTGGCCTCAATTCGCCGGTGCCGGATCACTTGCGGGAACTTCACTTTTCGATTCTCAGATTCAGCCGGTTTTTGTGCCAAATCTGTGTCTAATTCACAGAAACCCTCAATTTTTGTTGAGGAAAACTGGTGCGCTTAGCAGGACTTGAACCTGCACGCCTTGCGGCACTACCACCTCAAAGTAGCGTGTCTGCCAATTCCACCATAAGCGCACGGCTCCTAACATTGAAGCAACCCCCCGCCGGTCTGCAAGTCGATTCTCAACCGTTGCCGCGAAGGAAAAAAAGCCTGAAGAACACAAACAGAAGTTCAGGCAGGCGGCCCGCATGCAGGCGGTCACGGACTTGTTGAAAGCCTTCGCGCTGGCCGTGCCGCATGAGAAGGCCCTCGAGATCCGTGACGATGTGGGATTCTTTCAGGCGGTGCGTGCAGTGCTGGCGAAAGGCAATGCAGAAGCGCCTGCTCGGATGTCTCCGGGCCGAATCTCATGCGTGATGTCCACGACCGCAGCGTCTGGGTTTATGCCCAGAATGACCCCATAGTGCCCACGAACCAGTCTCACGTTCCAAAGTCGGTGGTCAAGGTGATCAGGTTCATGCCGAAAGCCTAGTGCGTCGATCAGCTATGACAAGCTCAAGGCGAGACTTTGGTTTGGCCGGTATCCCGCACTTGCCAATTGCGCCTGAGCTAACTAGGTTGCGCGCACAATTATGGAAAGAGTTATCATCATCGGGACAGGCTGCGCGGGATTGACGGCAGCGCTTTACACGGCACGCGCCAACCTCAGCCCGCTGGTGCTGACGGGTTCGATGCCGGGCGGCTTGCTGACCACCACCAGCATCGTGGAGAATTTTCCAGGCTTTCCGGAAGGCATTGATGGCTACGAGCTTATGGTGCGGATGCAAAAGCAGGCCGAACGCTTTGGAGCGCGCGTGAAATATGGCACCCTCGAAGCAGCGGACTTAACCAAGCAACCGTTCGTTCTCACGGTCGATGGCGAACCGATGGAAGGTCAAACTATCATTATTGCCAGCGGCGCAAGCCATCGCCATATCGGGCTGGAGAGCGAAACGCTTCTGGAAAGGAAAGGGGTCACTTACTGTGCGACTTGCGACGGAGCTTTGCCTATGTTTCGCAATCAACCGCTGGTCGTGGTCGGTGGCGGTGACTCGGCCTGCGAAGAGGCAACCTACCTGACCCGGTTTGCCTCAACCGTCTATCTGGTGCATCGCCGGGACACATTGCGCGCCTCCAAGATCATGGCGGAACGGACTTTGGCGCATCCGAAAATCAAGCCGGTTTGGGACTCTGTGGTCACGGAAATCCTGGATGCAAAGCAGGACAAGGTCACCGGCGTGCGCGTAAAGAACGTAAGAACGAATGCCGAGTCCGTCATGGATTGCGCGGGGGTGTTTATTGCTATTGGCCACCTGCCCAACACTCAGATTTTCAAAGGCGTAATCGACCTGGACCAGAACGGGTACATCATACCAAAGCACGGCACGGAAACAAATGTGCCTGGGGTCTTTGTAGCGGGAGATTGTTCTGATCATATTTATCGCCAGGCAGTTACAGCGGCTGGAATGGGTTGCGCGGCGGCGATTGATGCCGAACGCTATTTGGCGAGGTTGAGCCAGTAGATGCGGGAGGCCGGATGCTGGGTCCAGAAGGCGGACTTTAGAACCATGACAATTCCGCAGTAACCACGAAACACTCGAATCAGTGAGGGTCTCCGCTGCTCGCGCAAATTCTTCGGACACGGATTCAACCGCAGAGGCGCGAAGAACGCCGAGAGGACTCTCTTATCATCTCTGCGTCTTTCGCGCCTCTGCGGTTTTTCACGAGTTGGCTTCAAGTCGCTTTAATCCACTCGACAGCAGGCGGCCCATTTCTCCAACATAGGCGCGAGATTATGCAATCGTGTGAAGCTGCCATTCAGCATTTGCTCTCGTTACCGCCTCAATTTGCCGCCCAATTTGAAGCACTGGAAAGCCGTCTGCGGCCGGAGTGGTTTGCGACCAGCGATCCGCCCGGCAGCAAACTGGGGTCGGGCGGCGGCACGGCCCATCTGCTGGCAGCGGCTTGGCAAAGCACTGCTGCCGACACTTCTTTCAGCCAGTGGCTGCGAGGCAACCGCAAGTTGATCATCCACGGCGGCGGCCAAAGCCGGCGATTACCGGCGTATGCTCCGGTGGGGAAGTTGTTCATGCCGATTCCGGCTTTTCGCTGGGCCAGGGGACATCGCCCGGACCAAACGCTGCTCGATTTGCAGGCGCCGGAATATCGCCGTGTGCTGGCCCATGCTGCGCCGGGGACGGTGGCGATGGTGGCCAGCGGAGACGTCTTTCTCCGGTTTGCCCGGGAGTTGCCGGCTTTCCCGGCGGTGGATGTGTTGGGTCTGGGAATGTGGGTCTTGCCTGAACAGGCCAAGGATTTCGGTGTGTTCTTTTGCCCTCGGCAAAAGCCCAATGAGCTGGCGTTCTTCCTGCAAAAACCGCCGGCAGCCCGCATTCGGGAATTGTCTTCGGAGTATCTTTATCTGATCGACACGGGCATGTGGCTCTTCAGCGAGCGGGCGGTGAACGTCCTGCTGGCACAGTGTGGCTGGAACCCGGCGGAAGAGCGGTTTGCGAATGGCAGCCCGGCTCCCTACGAGCTTTACGGGCAATTTGGCCTGGCTTTGGGCCGATCGCCCACGGCGGCGGACCCGCTCGTGAATTCATTGACCTGCGCGGTGGTTCCGCTGCCGCGCTCCGAGTTTTATCATTTGGGCACCACGCGCCAAATGATCGAAGCGGTTTCGCACTTGCAGAACCTGGAATTGGACGAAACGAAGCTGGGTTTAATGGGGGCCAAACGTCATCCCGATCAATATTTGCAGAATTCCCGTTTTGAAATACCCCTGCGCCAGGAGGAGAACCATACGCTGTGGATCGAGAACAGTTTTGTTCCCGCCACCTGGCAGCTTGGTCATGATCACGTTTTGACGGGTGTCCCGGCGAATCAATGGAATTTGCGTTTGGAGCCGGGGGTCTGCATGGATTTCGTGCCGATCGGCCAGAAGAAATTCTGCGTGCGGCTTTACGGGATCAACGATTCGTTTGCCGGCGCCATTGGGGAGGTTGGCACACGCTGGTTTGACCGGCCGGCTCCGAACTGGTTCCTGGGGCGAGGCGTCAGCCGCGAGGAGGCTGGAATCGATCTGAGCGCGGACATTCAGAGCGCTTTTCTGTTTCCGGTGCTTGAGCTGGATGAAATGGACCCGCGATTTCTCGAATGGATGTTCGCCGCGAAACCGGTCCAGAGCGGTGAGTTTGCGCGCCGATGGACGCAATGCCAGCGGCTTTCGGCCTCGGAGATTGGCGTGCAGGCCAACTTGCATCGGCTTTACGAACAACGGTCGCTGCTCCGTCAGGGCTGTTTGCTGCCGATGCTCAAAAACTATCGCTGGAGCGTTTTCTTCAAATTGGACCTGGAAGCGACGGCAAAACTCTATGCCAAAGGCCCGCATTCGTTGCCGCCGATGCCGGCGGAGGCGACCGATGGCGGGGAGCCGATGTTGCTGGTGCGCGATGAGATGTTCCGCGCCGCCGTGCTGCGGCACCGAGGGCAGGAGGGTTGGGAGAAGCATGAAGCCAATGCTTTCGGACGCCTGAGCGAGATGATCGTGCGGGACGCGCAACTGTCGCCGGTCATGCCGCAACGGCGGCTGCTGGAGGATCAGATTGTTTGGGGACGCAGCCCGGTGCGGCTCGATTTGGCCGGGGGCTGGACGGACACGCCGCCGTACTGCCTCGAGCATGGCGGTCGCGTCGTGAATCTGGCCGTGGATTTAAATGGGCAGCCGCCCATTCAGGTTTTTGCCAAGCTGTGCGAGCGACCCGAGTTGGTCATGCGGTCGATTGATTTGGGGGTCGAGGAGAGAGTGCAAACCTATCGTGAACTGGAGGCTTTCGCCGAGCCGGGAAGTGAATTTGCGCTGGCCAAGGCCGCTTTTGCTCTGGCTGGATTCCTGCCCCGGTTTCATGCGCAGGGCGGATTCCGGACGTTGCAGGAACAGCTTCAGGACTTTGGGGGAGGCATCGAAATCTCGATGTTGTCGGCGGTGCCGAAAGGGTCGGGCTTGGGCACGAGCAGCATCCTGGCCGCGACATTGCTGGCCACCTTGAGCGACCTGTGTGGATTGAACTGGGACCGCAACATCCTGTTCACGCGGACGCTGGCCCTGGAACAAATGCTGACGACCGGGGGAGGCTGGCAGGACCAAGCCGGAGGGCTTTTCCGAGGGATCAAATTGCTGGAAACCTCGCCCGGCCTGGTGCAAAAGCCGACCTTGCGCTGGCTGCCGGACCACATGTTCGATGCCGATCAGGCCAACAAAACCATTCTGCTTTACTACACGGGTATCACCCGTCTGGCCAAGCACATCCTGCGCGAGATTGTGCGCGGCATTTTCCTGAATTCACCGTCGCATCTCCGCATCATCGATGAGATCGGCGCCAATTCGGATGCGGCGTTTAACGCAATTCAGAAATCGGATTTCGCCGGTTTAGCGGAGTCAATCCGCGCCAGTTGGCGGCTGAATCAACGGCTGGATTCCGGCACGAATCCGCCTTCGGTGCAGCAAATCCTGGATCCGATTCAAGAGTATCTCGCGGCCACGAAGCTGCTGGGCGCCGGCGGGGGTGGATACCTGTTGATGTTTGCCAAGGATCACCAAGCCAGCGCCCGCCTGCGGCAGGTCTTGACTGAACACCCGCCCAACGAACGAGCCCGATTCGTGAATTTCAGCCTGTCCGACTCGGGTCTGCAACTGACACGGAGTTAAACGGAGCCTGGTGGGGTTATTTCCGCCTGACCGGGGAGCGCCGGAACCTCTGCGGCGCTATGGTTTTTGGGTGCCATCAGACCTTGCGGCTGCCATGTCGAGGGCCGCTGCGTTCAACCGCCGGAGGCGGCAACCCGCACGTTCGGTGGTGTGGGAGGGTGCCGGGGCGCAATCCCCGGCCCCCGACCCGATCTGTGCCTCCGATCCCGTTCGACAGACTCAACTCCGAACGCTCAACTCTCCACCAACCACCCTTAGCCCATTTTTTTAAGGCCCAGTTTCTTAGTGCTTGCCTTTTCCCGGCAAGGGCATCAGATGAATGGCGCAGCTTGGATGAGGTTTATGATGCGAGCGGCCAAAAAATCGAGTGAGCCGGACTTTTCGTGGCAGAGTCCTTTTCGGGCCAAGCAAACCCAATTGGACCGGGGTCGTTGTGGCGTTTGCGTTTCCAATGAGTGGAGGACAAAATATTGAATATTTGCCGTTGTTTAAACCATTTCACCCACCGCAAGGCCGCGCTGGTCTTGGCGCTGGCTTTCGCCGCTTGCTCGGACATCCAGGCGGCGGATCCGTTCGTGTCCAATGTGCGCTCGGCCCAGCGGGCGGGCACGAAGCTCGTGGACATCTATTACGACGTGGCGGATGCCGATGGCGACCGCCTCGCCATCAGCGTGGCGGTCTCCACCAATGGCGGAGCCACTTACGACCTCCCCACCACCACGTTCACCGGCGACGTGGGCGCGAACGTCACGCCGGGCAGCAACAAACGCATCGTCTGGAACGCCGGCCAGGATTGGAACAACCGCTTCTCCGCCAACCTGCGCTTCCGGGTGACGGCGAGCGACTCGACCGTACCGCCTCCGCCCACCGGCATGGTCCTCATCCCCGCCGGTTCCTTTCAGATGGGCGACAATCTCGATGGCGACACCTCCGCACAACCCGTCCATTCGGTTTATGTTTCCGCGTTTTACATGGACCGGACGGAGGTGACGAAGGCGTTGTGGGACCAGGTGTATGGCTGGGCAGTGGCCAACGGCTACCGGTTTCAGTATGGCGCTCAGGGGAAAGCCGCGAACCACCCGGCGCACAGCATGACGTGGTACGACGCGGTGAAATGGTGCAATGCGCGTTCGGAGAACGAGGGGCGGACGCCGGCGTATTACACCAGCGCCGCACAGGTGACGGTGTATCGGAGCGGGCAAGTGACTCTGCAGAACGATTGGGTGAAGTGGAACGCGGGTTATCGGTTGCCGACGGAGGCGGAGTGGGAGAAGGTGGCGCGGGGCGGGCTGAGCGGGCGGCGGTTTCCGTGGAGCGATACGGACAATATTACGCACAGCCGGGCGAACTATTACAGTGATTCCGGCTACGCTTACGACACCAGTCCCACGCGGGGCCATCATCCGACGTTCAACGACGGGGTTTATCCCTACACCAGTCCGGCGGGTCACTTTGCGGCGAACGGCTACGGTTTGTATGACATGGCTGGAAACGTATGGGAGTGGTGCTGGGATTGGTATGGATCATATTCGAGTAGCCCGCAGACTGATCCTCGTGGTCCTGCCTCAGGCTTGTCCCGCGTGCATCGCGGCGGCAGTTGGGGCCGCGACGCGATCTACTGCCGGGCGGCGCGCCGCGGCACCCTCTGGCCGGACTCCGGCATCATCTACGGGTTCCGGTCCGTCCTGCCCCCAGGTCAGTGAGCAGGACAGGAAGAGTGAGCGGAGCAGGCGAGGCGGAGCGAGGGACGAGCGAAGCCTGTCTGCGGAGCGGTCGCAACTTGTTGGAGCGCGGACATTCTTGTCCGCCGGGGCGCGGGGTGGGTAAGCGTGTCCGCAGCCGACAAGAATGTCGGCGCTCCTCTTGACTGAGAGGCTGACGATGCAACTGCAAACATTTTTTGTGGAGCGCGGACATTCCTGTCTGCCGGGGCGGCGTGGGACGGCCGAAGCCGACAAGAATGTCGGCGCTCCTGGACATGGCGCAGGACGGAGCGCGGACATTCTTGTCCGCCGGGGCGTGCGGTGGGTCAGCGCGTCCGGAGCCGACAAGAATGTCGGCGCTCCTCTTGGCTGAGAGGTTGACGATGCAACTGAAAACATTTTTTGTGGAGCGCGGACATTCTTGTCCGCCTGTTTGGCGTGGGACGGCCGAAGCCGACAGGAATGTCGGTGCTCTTGGTCATGGCGCGGGCCGGAGCGCGGACATTCTTGTCCGCCCGTTTGGCGTGGGGCGGCCGAAGCCGACAGGAATGTCGGCGCTCCTGGAATGGCCTTGCTCCCCGTAAGCCGATATGAATAGACGCGTGTCCCAGATTGTTCGCGACAAGCGCGAGTGGCAGGAGCCACCCGATCCGGCGGAGGCCGCAGTCGAGCAAGCCATCGGCTCGAAGGGCTGGTACACGCGCGGCTACTTGCCGCACTACGACAAGCCGGGCACGATCCAAATGGTCACCTTCCGCCTGGCCGACGCCATGCCGGCCGCGCGCCGGCACGAGTGGGAAGCGCTGCTGGCCATCAAGGAGGAGCGGGAGCAGCGGACTGAATTGGAAGCCTACCTCGACGAAGGCTACGGCGAGTGTGTGTTGCGAGCCGCGCGGGTGGCTGCCGCCGTCGAGGACGTGCTGTTGCGCTTCGACGGGGAGCGGTATCGCCTGGCCGCGTGGGTGGTGATGCCGAACCATGTGCATGTGTTGGTTGAGTTGTGGGAAATGCCGTTGGGCGAGCTGTTGAAGGCGTGGAAAGGGACGAGCGCGAATGCGGTCAACCGGCTGTTGGGCCGCCGGGGGACTCTTTGGCAGGTGGAATACTGGGACCGTTACATGCGGGAGGAGGCGCATTTCCTGAAGGCCCACCACTACATCGAGTGGAACCCGGTCAAGGCGCACTTGGTCGAGCGGCCGGAGGATTGGCCGTTCACCAGCGCGAATCCGAAGTGGCAATGGAACGGGCCAGACCGATACCAGGGCGCCCACTTGGTCAAAGATGGAGCGCGGACATTCCTGTCCGCCCGGCCGGCGGATGGCGAAACAGGCCGACAAGAATGTCGGCGCTCCAAGCGGTGGAAGACTCCGGGCGGCTTTCCACCCCAATGACTTTTGAATTATGAAACCACGATCCTCTTCCCCGACCAGGCGTCTGTTCGCCCGCCTGGTCAAGGATGGAGCGCGGACATTCCTGTCCGCCCGGCCTGCGGATGGCGAAACGGGCCGACAAGAATGTCGGCGCTCCAAGCAGTGGAAAACTCCGGGGGCTCCTCACCCGAATGACTTTTGAATTATGAAACCACGATCCTCTTCCCCGGCCAGGTGTCTGTTCGCCCTGCTGTCCTTCTCCATTGCCGTTGTGTCCGGCCTGCTGGCGCCGATGGTTGAAGCCGGCACGCACTCGGCCGAGTCGAATCTGACCACGGTCGATACACGAGGGACAAACATCACCGTGTCCGGCCGGGTGTTGCACGCCGTGACCCGGTCGCGCTTGGCCGGCGCGGCGGTCGTGCTGGCCGGGCAAACGGCCACCACTTCCGGCAGCGGCGAGTATGCGTTTGCCAGTGTGTCATTGAGCAGCGGCAACACGCTGGCGGTAAGCAAGACGGGCTTTGCCACCAGCCAGACCACGGTCGCGCCCCCAGCCGGAGCCACGCGATACACCGTGCCGGATGTTTTTCTTTCTCCCACCGGCCAGTTCGCCGTGACCCGCCTCCAGCCCAAGTATGACGGGTTGTTTCTGTCCGGCGCAGCCATCCTCAACGAGTACACCGCCACGGTCAGTTGGGGCGGGCGCACGCCGGGGGCAGTGGAGTTCTATGTGAATGGCAGTCCGGTCCAGACGGTTTCCACCACCACGGGCGAGGCGACGGCGGAGGTCAATATGGCGTTCGGATTCTTCGGCAGCCTGACGGTGGGCGCGAACAAGATTCAGGCGGTGGCGGTGGACAGCCTCGGGGAAAGGTCGGAGCCGTTTAAGCAGGCGGTGACAGTCATTCCAACGCCCAGCACCCTGGATTTGCTTTCCTTGCCGTTTGAACTGATGCCCGGGAACGATCCAGGTTACCGATTCAAGGTGCAGGTGCCGCCGACAAGTTTTCCCGCCAGCGCCATCATGCCCATCCCTTGGTTTGACAAGGTCGGCCTGGACCTGGCGGGTGTTGCGGAATTGAAGTATCGTTTGCTCGGAGGCCAATGGGACTTCCGCGGCGGGGTGAAAGCCGGTTCGCCCAAACTTTCCTGGGGCGGCTGGAAAGCGGACCTGGAGTTTACCCCGGAGGCCAGGGGCGTGGCCAGCCAGACGCGCGGGTTCGATGTGGACCAAGTGGGCTTGAAGTTCCGGTTCGACGCCAAGTATCCCATCCTCGTCGTCTATGTATTCGATCTCGTGCCGGGCGGGCAGGTGTTGCACGTCATAGACGTACTCGTGCTGGTGGGCGTAGATGTCAACAGCATCCAGCGCCTCCTCGTCAATGGATTGTTCCGCTTCGATGCGGACTTGCTCTGGAGTTACCATGGTTTGCGATTCTCAGAAGCAACGGTTACTCCGGGCGGCGGGGTCCAAGCCCTTTACGCGCCCAGTCTGCTGGGCAGTTCGCTGGAGCTGGACGTGACCGGACGGCTGAATTTTCCCTGGCGTCTGAATCCGCCCATGGCATGGAAAGTGTCGGGTGAAGTGTCGTTCGGTTTGAACGCTAAGCTATGGGGCATGGTGCTGATGGACAGCCGGTGGATTCTCCTCAGTGGCGAGATCGCAAGCTCCGGCAATTGGGCGAAACAATCCAAAATCGTGCTGCGCGCTCTGGCAGCCGACGGGACTCTTGTCCCCATCGAGGGCGTGGTGGTAAGTCTGGGCTCAGCCTGTCCCCGGCCGATGGATCGAGATTACCTGAAGAGCGGCCCGGAGCAATTTGTGGCTCAAGACCCGCGTCTGAAGGCGCGGGCGGCAGAAGGCACCGCGATGTCGCCGTTGGAAGCCTTCCGGGCAATGGGGCAGGGCGGGAGCGGGGGCCATACA
>CAYIIH010000186.1:0-16111 GCA_964363225.1 uncultured Verrucomicrobiota bacterium
CTAAGCACCCTCAAAAACGACCGCGACGACCTGGCCTTGAAGTTGAACGAATGTTGCACCCGTGCCCGCAGCGGCATGAAGGGTTACTTCGGACCCAACTCCAGCCAATATGAACAGGCCGGGGGCACCCGTGCCATTGAGCGCAAAAAGCCCGCACGCAAGAGCGGCAACGCGCAATCGGAGAACAAATAAGCCGCAACCGCGGCGGCAAATGCAGCAAGCAAGTCGCGGAACTCCTCCTCGAATGATGCAAGGCTGCAACGGGGGACACTGGTTGGGCAGTCCCGCCCGCCTTTGGTCGTTGCTGAAAGCCAAGCGCGAGAGTGCCTCGTAGCCGAGGTGCATCCTGCTTAGCCGAACGGTGAAAGGACTGTGCCACCGTGATCGAGGCATCGAGGGAATCTCTCAGGTCAAATTGAATTCACCAGACGCGAGCGGCCTGCGGAAGCGGAGGCCGCTTGCTGCATCTGCAACCTCGTTTCTATGCAAACGAAGTTGCCTCTGCTACAAAGTCTGTGAACCAAACACATGGCCAAGCTCAAAACAATTTGCAAAATTCGGGCGGAGATACCCGCTCGTGTTGTCGAACAATCCGGGCTTCTGTCCAAGGCACGCGAAATCGGGTTGAATCTTAAGTCTGACGATGCTGGGAACGTTGAGGGCGCTTGGGATGCGTCTCTTCTAACCTTGGCCGCAGTTCTAAAGACGCTGCAAGAAGCCGGCGTTCAAAAGCCCCTGATTCAGAGGCGTGTCATCGCGTTGACCGTCGCCGCCCAGGCTTCCAGGACGAGAGAGTTGATTGAAATTCTGCGCGCGACCGGTGTTTCCGATGCCTCTCGAACGGAAGACGCGTTCTCTGGCGAGAGCGTTATTCGCTGTACCGTGTCATGCGAGGAATCAGAACATTTGATGAAAAGCATTCTGGAACTTGGCGTCAGCAAGGTGATCGCAACAGAATCGTTTGAAGTCGTTGCCACAACACCGCACGGTTGAAGACACCGTTCAAGGTGTTCTTGAGGCGCGAGATTTTTGGCTGGCGAATTCGGCGAACGACATCACGGATGTACCCGCGATGGTCACGCTCTTCTTCAATGCCGTTTCCCCCGTCAGGATTCTGTCCGCGCCGACTTCAAGAGCCAGATTCGCCAAGTGCCTGTCCTTTTCATCCGCGATCTCGCCATTAAATCGGGCTTTTGGTCGAACGAGAACGCACCGCTCCAAAATGTCCTTGAGGCGTTCCTTAATTTCGTTTGGGGCAAGGTGGAACTCGGCTTGACGCAGCGTTCGTTCGACTTCAGCAAAAATCTCTGGCGAAATCATCAGTTGGTGAGGAGTTAAACCCGACTTCCATAGATCGTTTATGCGTCCCGTCGCGGAGTAGGCCGATACGAGAATGTTCGCGTCAATGACGAGTTTCAGTTCCTTCATGCGAGCGGCGATCGATCTGGCCAAAGCATTTGCTTAACTGTTTTGACCAAGTCGGCACGCGGGATGGTCACTTGTCCAGCTTTGCCAGATTTCTTGTATTCTTCACGATCCTGGATGCCAGAGCGGGCCTGCCTCCCCGCACGGAGGTCTTTAATTGAGACGTTGCCAGCCTTCAATTCATCCTCGCCCAGAATAACAGCCACGGGCACTTGCTTCGCGTTGGCTGCGGACAATTGGTCTCGGAATCCGACTTTTGAATCTCCAAAGAAAACTTCAGTGGGAATTCCCTCAGCACGCAAGTCATTGGCAATGGAAAGCAATTCGCTCGTTGGAACGCCTCGCAGTGAAAGAACGAGAACTTTAGTCGTGGTTGGGGTCGTCTTGATTTTCCCGATCAGTACCAGAGCATCCATGAAACGGTCAACTCCGATGGATGCACCGGTGGCAGGAATGCTTGGCAGTCTAAACCTCCCTAGGAGTCTGTCGTAACGACCGCCGCCCATAACGGAACCAAATTGTGGAGCCGCTGGCAAATGCGCTTCGAAGACTGGGCCGGAATAATACAGTAACCCTCGCACTAGGCTAGGGTCGAAAATAGCTTCAGTCTCATCCAAGCGGAGACTTCCCACGGCTTGGTTGAGATCAGACATCTCTTGAACCGCTGCATCGCTGACTTGCGTTTTCGGGAGCAAGCGGGCCAATGAGTTCAGCGTGTCGGCTCGAGAGACGCCAGTTGTGGAGATGAACTCCATGATTTTGTCGATTGCTGAAGCGGACAACCCTACACCCTCAATTGGGGCACCCGATTCATCAATACAACCAGCGCCCAGTTTTTCTCGGACTTGCTGGACACCATCCTCTTGGAGCTTGTCAATCACGCTTAGAACACGCTTCTGGACTTTTTCATCTGTTAGGCCACAGCCGATTACGCACGCGTCAACCAGCTTGCGGTTGTTGATACGGATTTGGAACTCTCCCCGTCCGAGTCCTGCAGTTCGCATCACGTCCGCCATTGCCGCTACGATTTCAGCATCCACAGCCACGCATTCAGAACCTGCAGCGTCGATGTCGAACTGGACGAACTGGCGATAGCGGCCCCGTTTCGGCTTATCCGCGCGAAAGACGGGGCCAATAGTGTAGCGGCGAAAAGGCAACTTTAGTTCCTCGGGGTACTGCGCCACAAACCTCGCGAACGAAACCGTATGGTCATACCGCATCGCGATCGACTCACGCTCTGGACTCTCCAAACGAAAGAGTTGCTTGTTCGCATCCTCGCCACCAGTGCCAATCAAAGTCGTCAGGTATTCAAGGACCGGAGTGTCGGCAGGAACAAACCCATACTTCTCGTAAACGACACGAATTCTTTCAACGACTGCGTTGCGGGCGATCATGTCCGCAGGCATCAGATCCCGGAAACCCTTGAGGGTCTTCGGCTCAACCAGCCCTTTCTTTGTGTCATCTGGCGCGCTCATTTCATCATTTTCCAAAGTTGGTACCGGGAACGGGGTTCGAACCCGCAACCCTCAGATCCACAATCTGATGCTCCACCAATTGAGCTATCCCGGCACAAAAGTCATTCGCAAAGCATATCCAGCCCCGCGACCGTAATCTTGGCCGCTCCATTTCTGGCGAACACCGGCACAAGTTCGCGAGCGGCTGCCTTGTCCACAATCAATTCAAACAACACTTCGTCTTTCTTTCCGTTCCAAATCGAGTAACCGACGGCGCTTGGAATCAACGCTTCGAGCACTTCGGCTTCTGCCAACGGTGCATACACCCGCACGCTGACCTTGGCATCGGCAGCCAGACAGCTTTTCAAAAGCAACGCGATGCTGTCAAGTTTGGTCCGCTTCCAACCCGCCTTGTGATAAACGTCCTTGTTGGCAAAGAACTGGGTCGTTGATTGGAAAACTGTATCCAAGATGCGCAGCCTGTTTGCTTGCAGGGAAGAACCGGTCTCAGTGCATTCGACGATTGCATCGGCGAACACCGGGGCTTTCGCCTCCGTCGCTCCCCAAGAAAAGTCCACTTCGGCAACGATGCCGCGCTCCGCCAGCCATTCTTCCGTAATGCGTTTTAATTCAGTCGAAACCCGCAACGTCTGGTCAACCTCCTTCAAGTCTTGGACGCTCTGCCAAGGAGAATCCTGTGGCACTGCCAGAACCCATCGCACAGGCCGGAAGGAACGCTTGGAGTAGTGCAAATCAGCGAGGATGCGTAACGATTCCTCGCACTGGGTCTCTGTAATCCAATCGAGACCGGATAATCCACAATCCAAGTCGCCCTTGGACACGTAGCGCGGGATTTCTTGTGGACGGAGCAGCACGGGCTTGACCTCCGGGTCGTTTGACCCGAGCCAGAGCGACCGTTCTGAGCCGTAGAATGAAAGCCCAGCCGCGTTAAACAAGGCCAACGTGGCTTCTTGAAGGCTTCCTTTCGGGACGCCGATTGTTAATACATTTGCCATTTCAAAAGTCTGGTGAGTGTATCGGGTTCGCCCGGGGTGTCAACTCGCTCCGGCTCGGTGCAATCTCCGCCCTTAAACTTGCTCCGCAATTCTTTTGACTCAGCCTTGAACTGCGCTATCCTTTCCGCCCAATTTTGATTTGTTATGGCTAAGCTGACCGTACGAGATTTGACTGTGCGCGGAACACGTGTCTTCACACGGGTCGATTACAACGTGCCCATGGAAGAAAAAGACGGGCAAATGGTCATCAATGACGACACCCGCATTCGCGAGACGTTGCCAACGCTCGAATTGTTGATCGAGAACGGCGCCAAAATCATTCTCGCGGCGCACCTGGGCCGGCCCAAGGGCAAGCGGGAGCCGTCCATGTCGTTGCGCCCGGCCGCGGCGAAACTGGCGGACCTGCTCTGCCGTCCCGTGGCGTTTGTGGATGATTGCATCGGCGAGAAGGTGGAAAAGACGGCCGATCTACTGAAGCCGGGGGACATTCTCCTTCTGGAAAACGTGCGCTATTACAACGAGGAAGAGGCCAATGACCGCGCTTTTGCTGAAAAACTGGCCAAGGTTGCCGACGTCTATGTCAATGACGCCTTCGGAGCCGCCCATCGCGCCCACGCTTCCACGGAAGGCGTGGCCAGGGTCGTCGCGGCCCGAGGCGGTCAATGTGCCGCCGGCTTGCTGATGGAACGTGAACTCAAATTCCTCGGCGACGAATTGGAGAATCCAGACCGGCCTTTTGTAGTCATCCTGGGTGGCGCCAAAGTCTCCGACAAGATCAACGTCATCGACCGCCTTTTGGAAAAGGCCGACGCGATTCTGATCGGCGGCGCCATGGCTTACACGTTCAAGCTCGCGCAAGGATTCAAGGTCGGGAAATCCCTGGTTGAGGCCGACAAGGTGGAGGTGGCCAAGGCCGCCCTGGCCAAAGCCAAAACCCGGGAAGTGGAATTCTTGCTGCCGGCGGACGATGTGGTGGCCACACCGGTCGATACCGGCAAGCTGAACAAGAAGGGAAAACCGGTCATTGAAATGCAGAATCCGCGTGTCAACCGCGAGGCCAATCTGCCGGACGACGCGGGCGGTGTTGATATCGGACCCGCCACGGTCAAGGCCTACAGCGAGGCGGTCTGCCGCGCCAAAACGGTCTTGTGGAACGGTCCGATGGGCATCTTTGAAGACGCGCGTTTTGCCGAAGGCACCTTTGCCATCGCCCGCGCGGTGGTGGACGCCACGCAGCAAAACGGCGCCAAAAGCATTATTGGCGGCGGCGACAGCGTCAAGGCGGTCAACCAGGCCGGGTTGGGCCGACAAGTGACCTTTATGAGCACGGGCGGCGGGGCGAGTCTGGAATTCCTGGAGGGAAAGGAATTGCCGGGTGTCGCGGCGCTTTCCGAAAAATGAAACGCCATGCGACGGTAAATCCCCTTGAAACACAGCACAGCAAAACCGGGCAACCCGGACTGATTCACCCATGCAAAAAGAACGCAAATTGATCATAGCCGGCAATTGGAAGATGAACAAGACCGCCGCCGACGCGGTCGATTTGGTCAACGGACTGAAGCGCGAACTGGCCAACGTGAAAGAGGTGGATATTGTCGTGTGCCCTCCTTTCACGGCTTTGGCGGCGCTGTCCCAGGTGATCTTCGACTCGAACATCCGCCTGGGCGCGCAGAACATGAGCGAGCACAACTTCGGGGCTTATACCGGCGAAATCGCGGGCGGCATGCTCAAAGAATTCTCGGTGCGCTTTGTCATTCTGGGCCACTCCGAGCGGCGGCAATATCAGAAAGAACCCGATGAATTGATTTCCCGAAAAGCGTTGGCCGCGCATGCCGCCGGGCTAAAGCCAATCGTTTGTGTAGGCGAAACGCTCACCGAACGCGAAGCCGGCCAGACCGAAAGTGTCGTCGCCAGACAACTGCAGGGCAGTCTGGCCGGGCTGAGCAAAGAACAAATGGAAGAAACGGTCCTGGCCTATGAACCGGTCTGGGCCATCGGCACGGGCCGCAACGCGACGCCCCAGCAGGCGCAAGACGTCCATGCCTTCATCCGCCGCCGCCTGGCGGAGTTGTTTGACGAGGCGGTGGCCAAACGCGTCCGCGTTCAATATGGCGGCAGCGTCAAGCCGGCCAATGCCCGAGAATTGATGAGCCAGCCGGATGTCGATGGGGCCTTGGTGGGCGGGGCTTCCCTGGAACTGCGGAGTTTTTCCGACATCATAAAAAACTCCATTTAACCCAACGTTAGCGAAAGAATTATGAATTTATTGATTGGTTTCTTGACGTTCATCCTGGTGGTGAACTCCTTGTTTTTGATGTTCCTGGTCTTGATTCAGCTTCCGAAAAAGGAAGCTGGCGCCGGCATTGCCTTTGGCGGCGCGGCCACGGATGCCTTGTTTGGCGCGGGATCGGGCAATGCGCTGACCAAAATGACCAAGTATTCCGCCACTCTCTTCATCGGGTTGGCGCTGCTTTTGTCCGTCTTGAACTCGCGGCGGGCCGAGCGTTTGGCCCGGGGTGTCGAGCAGGAATTGCTGAAAAAACAAAGTGCCACGGCGGCCACCGTCGTGCCTCCGGCACCGGCCACCAATCAATTGCTGAACCAGCCGTTGCTGGAAGCAACGCCGCCGGTGCCTGCGATTAAAACGCCGCCGGCCGCGCCAACCACAAATCTGCTGAGCGCACCGCCGGCCGCTGCGCCCGCCACTGCACCCCCCGCGGCGGCTGTGACGAATCCTCCGGCTGCGCCGACAAAATAATCGGGCCATGAAGCCACAGGCAAGCGCCCCTGGAAGTCGTCCGGGAGCGCTTCGTCATTTGGGGAAGAGCAAGACTGCTGGTTGGAGTTCCCGCTTTTTCCAGGCTGCGGCCGCTCTGCTTTGCCTCGTCCTGACCGGCTGCGCGCCTCGGGAGCCGGCGGCGGACCTGGTCATTGCCAACGGGAAAGAGCCGGAATCGCTGGACCCCGCCATCATTGTGGGCCAGGCGGACGGGCGCGTGGTGAACTCATTGTTCGAAGGCCTGACCCGATATGATCCCAAGACGGCGAATCCGATTCCCGGCCTGGCTGAACGCTGGGAGATTTCGTCCGATGGCCGGATTTACACCTTTTCCTTGCGGACCACCGCGGCCTGGTCCACCGGCGACCCCATCACCGCTCACGACCTTGTCTATTCCTGGCTGCGCATCCTGGACCCGGCGACGGCCGCCGATTACGTGGGCATCCTGTTTTATGTGAAAAACGCCGAGGGTTTTAACACGGGAAGGATCAGTGATCGTTCGCGGGTCGGGATCCACGCGCTCGATGCCCGGACGGTGCGCGTGGAGTTGGTGGCGCCGACGCCGTTTTTTCTCGATCTCTGCGCGTACCCAACGCTGGCGGTCGTGCCGCGCCAGACGATTGAACGGCATGGCGACCGCTGGTTGATGGCCCGGCCCTTGCCGGTCAGCGGCGCGTATCAACTGGTTTCCTGGCGGCTGAATGACAAGATCCGGCTGCGGAAAAACCCTTATTATTGGGACAGCGCCAACACACAAAGCGAAGTCGTGGACCTGTTGCCGGCCAGCGCTCAGGCCACAGTCTTGAATTTGTACGAGACCGAGCAGGTCGATATCGTTTGGGACAAAGACATCGTGCCGACGGAACTGCTGGATATCCTGCGGCAGCGGCGTGATTTTCATGTTTTCGATTATTTGGGCGCCTATTTTTTTCGCTACAACGTGACGCGAAAACCGTTTGATGATGTGCGCGTCCGCCAGGCCCTGGCCCTGGTGATCGACAAAAAGCGGATTGTGGAAAAGATCACCAAGGGCGGCGAAAGGCCTGCCGCGCACCTGGTGCCGCCCGGCACGGGAAATTATGTCTCCCCGCCCGGCCTCGGCTATGATCCGGAAAGGGCGCGCCGGCTTTTGGCGGAAGCAGGTTTCCGGGGAGGCAAAGGTTTTCCACGGTTCGATTACCTGTTCAACAGTTCCCGAGACCACGAGAAGATCGGGGTGGAACTGCAGGAAATGTGGGCCCGGGAGCTGGGCATTCACGTCGAACTGCGCTCGCTGGAATGGAAGGCCTATCTGCAGGCCCAAGGCGAACTGGATTATGATCTGAGCCGGAGCAGTTGGATCGGCGATTACAATGATCCGAACACGTTCCTCGACATTTTCATGAGCCACAATCCCAATAACCGCACCGGCTGGAGGAACGAACGATACGACCAATTGGTGCGGCAGGCCAATTCGCTGACCGACCTGCCAGCGCGCGCGAAGCTGCTGCAAGAAGCGGAAGCTCTCCTGGTTCGGGACGAGCTGCCCATTGTGCCGCTTTACGTTTACGTCGGATTTAACTTTTTCGATCCGGAAAAAATCACCGGCATTTACAACAACATCCGTGATGAGCATCCCCTCCGAGCCATCCGAAAAATCAAGCAGTAAAGCCGAATGTCGGGAATAGACGGATTTAAGTTGGCAGCGGGCGAGCAAGAACGGTAAAAAGGCGCCCCATGAGTTCAGACGCCAAATTCGTCCGGGGATTGGGGCTGCTGGATTCAACCATGATCGTGGCCGGGTCCATGATCGGCTCCGGCATTTTCATTGTCTCCGCCGACATGGCCCGGCAGGTGGGTTCAGCCGGCTGGCTGTTGGCCGTCTGGGTGATCACGGGAGTGCTGACCCTCATCGCGGCGCTAAGCTACGGCGAACTGGCCGCGATGATGCCCCGCGCCGGCGGACAATACGTCTATTTGCGCGAAGCCTACAGCCCGCTGTGGGGATTCCTCTATGGCTGGACCCTCTTTCTGGTCATCCAAACGGGAACCATCGCCGCCGTGGCAGTGGCATTTGCGCGATTCCTGGGCGTTCTGGTGCCCCAACTCTCCGACGCCCAGACTTTTTTCCAATACGGACGATTCGGCCTGTCCCCGGCCAGACTGGTTGCCATTGCCGTGGTGGTGCTGCTCACCTGGTCCAATTCAACCGGGTTGAAGGCCGGCAAAATGGTGCAGAACATTTTCACCATCACGAAAATCGCCGCCTTGCTCGGATTGATTCTGCTCGGCCTTATCGCCGGGGCCAATGCCATGGCTATCCATGCTAACTTGAAGGATTTTTGGGCGGCCACATTCACCCAGCCGGTGGCCCGCGCCGGCCAAGCCTACCTGACCACTCCCCTCAGCGGCTTCACCCTTTTGCTGGCCCTCGGCACGGCCATGGTGGGATCGCTTTTCTCGTCCGACGCCTGGAATAACATCACCTTCACGGCCGGCGAAGTGAAGCATCCCAAACGCATCATTCCGCTCAGCTTGTTGCTCGGAGTCGGCCTGGTCTCAATCCTTTATTTCCTGGCCAATGTGGCCTACCTGGTCACGCTGCCGCTGCAAGGGTCTCCTGAAGGCCTGACGGCCCTGGAACGCGGCATGCAATTTGCCCGCCATGATCGCGTGGCCACGGCCGCCACCGAAGTCATCTTCGGCCAGGGGGCAACGGTCATCATGGCGCTGCTCATCATGATCTCCACCTTCGGGTGCATCAACGGCCTGGTGCTGGCGGGCGCGCGCGTCTATTACGCGATGGCGCGGGATGGGCTTTTCTTCCGCCGCATTGGGGAATTGAACCGCCGCGGCGTTCCCCGGAACGGCTTGATTTTGCAGTGCCTCTGGGGATGCTTGCTGACCATCTCCGGCACCTACAGCGACTTGCTCGACTACGTTATTTTTGCCGTGCTCATTTTTTATGTGCTGACGATGGTGGGGCTGTTCGTGCTGAGGCGGAAGCGCCCCGAAGCCGAGCGACCCTACAAAGCCTTCGGATATCCGGTGATCCCGGCGGTCTATATCGTGGCTGCCTCTTCCATCGCGCTGGATTTGCTGATCTCGGCAAAAACACGGCCCAACACCTGGCCCGGCCTCTTGATCGTGCTGGCCGGCGTCCCGGTATATTTCCTTTGGAGGAAGAGAGGCATGGCTGTGGTCATGCCTGCTGGTGGTGAAGAGGCGGCGGATGAAACCTAGCACGGGTTTCTCGCAGCGCCGCAGTACCGCTGGGTGTGATCGGAAGTGGCGGTCAGTTTTGAGAGGAAGCCGGCTGAGTCCAGTAGGGGTCCCAGAGATGGTTGGCGCGAGCCACGCGCAAGCCCAGCATCGCTTCGGCGTTGGGATCCACCTCCGCTCCGGTGCGTACGATTTGGTCATCGGTAAACCGCTGGGCAACGACGAGTATTCGGGAAGCAACCGCGAGGAGATCGCTCGCCAGTGGGCCGCGCGCTTTGGCCACGCCGAGGGTGGCCTGATGGACCCCCACTGCTTCCTCCGCCGTGCCGTGGAACTGGCCCGGCCCGACGGCGGCCCGGTCTGCCTGCTCGTGCCCGAGGGGCTGTTGGCGCGCGGCAACCGCGGGATGGCGGCGCTGCGGGAGGCGCTGCTGAAGGAGTTGCGAACTGCGTGCGGTGATCTTGCGGCCGCGCGTCTTCAAGAACAACAACGCCCGCATGGCAGTTGTGTATCTGGTGCGGGGCGTGCCACCACGAGCCAAACGGAAGGTGCTGCTGGCCGAGGTCCGTGAACACTGGACCGATGCCGAAGGCCAGCAGCAGGCGACGGATGTCTTCGGCGAGCTTGAGGAGATCGTCACCCGGTTTCTGGCGGGCGTCAAGCGGCGGCGCGGCGGAGACGATCGGTAATGGCCTGCCATTCGCCGGCATCCGGCAAGGCTTCGACCACGATGAGTTTGGCGCCGGCTTCGTCGCTGCGATGCAATTCGGCGTAAATGGCCCGGGCGAAGGCCTGCGGATCGTGCGGCATCACACTGACACGCCCAAATTCCCGGTGAAAGGGGATGCGCGTGTGCGCAAGGATATGCGCGTCGTGGATTTGAGATTTGAGATTTGAGATTTGAGATTTGAGGTCCTCTTCGTCTTGCCACTGCCAAATGACAAGCCTGGCCTGGGGTGAGTAATGCTTCAAAAGCAGGCCGGGGCTGCGCACGATTTCAGGGGTTGCGCCCTCCCCGGCGTCAGGCCGACGTCCACGCTCGGCAGGCTGCAATTCTCCCAGGACTGCGACCAGCGATTCGTCATGGATCATGCCCGGCCGTAAAACGCGCGCCGGCTTGCACGTCAGGTCGAGGACTGTCGATTCAATCCCAACGTGTGACGGGCCGCCGTCTATGATCAGCCGGATTTTGTCACCGAGACTCTTGCGGACGTGCTCGGCCGTGGTGGGCGAGATTTGGCTGGAAAGATTGGCGCTGGGAGCCGCCAGGGGAAAATCGCACCGGCGAATCACGGCCTGAATAAAGGGATGGCTGGGCCAGCGCACCCCAACGGTCTGGCCACCCGCCGTGATGAGGTCCGGAATGATCCCGGACCGAGGCAAGATCAGAGTCAGCGGCCCAGGCCAAAAAGCAGCCGCCAGCTTCTCGGCCGGCGGGGTCCACTCTGCCACGCAGCGCCGGGCCATCTCGACCCCGGCGACGTGGACAATGACCGGATTGTGTGCCGGCCGTCCTTTCACCGCAAAAATGCGCGCGACCGCTTCCGGGTGGAGCGCGTTGGCAGCCAGTCCATAAACCGTCTCCGTGGGCAGACCGACCAACTCACCCGCGCGCAGCAGTTCGACGCATTGCGTCAGGGCGGCCTTGAATGCGGCCGGTGTGTCGATAGACAGGACCTGGGCGCTCATGACGGAACTCATGATTTCAAATCTTTTGGGCCGGTTCTTTCCGTTCAACCGGCGCGTGCTTTCCATTCTCCACAGGCAAATAGACCGTGAATTCAGAGCCATGATCGGGTTTGCTGGACACCGCCACGCGGCCTTGATGCGCTTCGACAATCGCTTTCACCAGGCTTAGGCCAAGGCCCAAGCCTCTTTGCGACCGGCTTTTGTCGCCGCGGTACAATCGGTCCCATATTTTCCCCTGTTCTTCGCCGGGGATGCCGATGCCGTTGTCGCGAAAGCGAATGACCAGGCCGGACTGGTTGCGAAAGGCGCGGATGGCGATCTGGCCTCCCTCCGGCGTGTATTTGAGCGCATTATCCAGCAAATTGGCAAAGACCTGCTTCATGCGATTGGCATCCACGTGGGCCTGGCATTGATCGCCGGGGACCAGAGTGACTCGAATTTTCTTTTCTTCAGCCACATACTGATAGAGGTCAATGACATCGCTCAACAAGGAAGGAACGTCCACCCAATCCCGTGCCAGCTTCATGACACCCGCCTCGGCTTCGGCGACATCCATGAGCGTTTTCAGGATGGTGAGCACGCGGTCGGACTCCTCCACGCAATCGGCCAGGGCTTCCTGCGACGCTTGCGGGTCCGGCTTGCCGCGCAAGGCCATTTCGGCGATGCCGCGCAAGCGGGTCAAGGGTGTGCGCAAATCATGGGCGACGTTGTCCAGGGACTCTCGCAGACCTTTGATCAGGGCCTGGTTCTTGTCCAACATGCGGTTGAAGAGGCTCGCCAGTTCATCCAGTTCGTCCTCCGATGCGCGCACCGGCACCCGCGCGTCCAGGTTCCCGGTATCGATGATGGAGCGGGCGGTGGCCACGATTTGCCGGACCGGATGCATGGCGCGATGGGCAAAGAGCGCGCCGCCGATGAAACCCAGAAGCAGGATCGGGGTCATGACCGCAATGAAGATGCGTCGAAACGGCTGGAGCAATCTTTCCCGGTTGTTCGTGCTCCGGCCGACCTGAAGAATGGAACCGTCGAACAGATAACTGGAAGCGATGGTGAAATCCTTTTCCTCGTCTTTGGGGATGCGAATCCAGGCCACGCTCGGTTCATGGCCGCCGATTTCCAGATCGCCCGGATTGAATTCGATCCAATCTTCGGGCACGGTCAGCAGGAGAACGCTGTTGCGGACGTTGACCACGCGCACGAAAAACGATTTTTGCTTCTGACCCTCCTGGCTGCTGTAAAGCCAATTCTTCAGGCCCGGCACGCCGCTGGTCTGATAAATGGCGGCGTACTCTTTGAGCCGCGCTTCAATGACTTCCCGGTCCTTGCGCACGATGGCGACCGACAACAAGACGTAGAGCAGCAAGAACAGCGCAGCGGCGCTGGCCGTGAAAATCGAGGCATACCAGAGGTTCAGCCGAAAGCTGATGGTGCGCCCGACTCGGTCAAGCAGCTTTAAGGGCATAGCCAACTCCCCGGAGCGTTTGAATCATTTTCCTGGGAAAATCCTTGTCCACCTTGTTGCGCAAACGGCAGACCAGGACGTCCACCACATTGGTTTGCGGATCGAAACTGTAATCCCACACGTGCTCCAAAATCATGGTTTTGGTCACCACCCGACCGGCGTGGCGCATGAGGTATTCGAGCAGCGCAAATTCCCGCGCTGGCAATTCGATCTTCTGTCCGGCTCGCGTGACCTCGCGGGTGAGCAGGTCCAGCGAAAGATCGCCCACGGTCAGGCGGGTCGGCTCGGCGGCATGGGTGGCGCGCCGGATCAGCGCCTGGACCCGGGCCAACAATTCAGAAAAGGCAAACGGCTTGGTCAGGTAATCATCCCCGCCGGCTTGGAGTCCTTTGATGCGATCATCCACCGAGGCTTTGGCGCTGAGAATGATGACCGGAATGCGAATCTTTTCCTTGCGCAACGTCTGCAGCAAGCTCAAGCCGTCGAGCTTGGGCAGCATCAGATCGAGGATGGCGGCATCATAGGCTATGGTGCGAGCCATGATCAATGCTTCCTCGCCGTCGGCGCAATGATCGACGGCGAAGCCGCTTTGCTTGAGGCCCTGGACCACAAAAGAGGCGATCTTCCTGTCATCTTCTACGACCAAAATACGCATGGTTGATTTGACAGAAGATGATAGGCCAGCCGCCGCCAAAGACAATCAATTCGAGAAGGGCTGCAGCCAAGCGAATTGCTGGAAAATGGCCGCCAACCCTGCCCGATGGGTGGTTGACGCCACGCACCCTCGGAGCGGGCTTTCCCCATGAATCCCCCAGCCCTTCAGGCCACCACTTCGCATGAAACTAACAGGTATTGGTACACAACGACTTGCTACTACTTTCGGGGTAACCAAGCACGCTATCAGTGACCCGTTCACAGCGGCCTGCGGAAACGGAGGCCGCCTTTATTTCTTGGCACTTTCCTTCACCAGAGCGCGTTCGGCGGGGGTCAGGCCGTAGAGGGTGTAAACCTGTTGGTCTATCTCCCGCTCCAATGCGCTCACGTCACGCCATTGCAAACACATCCATCGGCACGGTTTTGACAGGGCGGCCTGCGCCATGAACCATCCGACGGATTCGCTCCGTCGTCTCTCGTGAAAAAGCGGCTTCCCCGCAATGTTCGCACACGAGCGCGGGAATCTTTTCGACCAGCACACGTCGTCCTTCGAGGTTGAAGACCTCGCTGACCGATTCCAATTTCGCGGCGTTGTGGCCGCAGACATGGCAATTAAACATGGCTACCTCCGTTTCCGGTTTTCGATCCATTCATTCGGGTCAGGTTCATAAATCGTGATGATCTTGGTCGCGTCCGACTCGGCAAACGATACTTGAAAATGCAACGCCCGTCCAGCGCGCGTGATGCCCAGCAACAATCCGCTCGGCGAATACTTGTCCTGCGGATAACTCTCGATGACCTCCGCCTTTGCGCCCGCCTCGCGGATTTCCTGCTCGCTGATGTTCCGCTCCACCACCCGACGAAAAGCGTGCCGGCTGAACTCGAATTGTCCGGCGGCCAACTCTTGCTGGATTTGCGACAGTGTTTTCATCGTGCGCCCTCCACGAGTTTGATTTCTTCCGGCGTCAGGCCGTAGAGCGCAGACACCCACTCGTCCAGCTCCCGCTCCACCGCGCTCACGTCCGCCCCGGCGTCACGCTGCTTCGCCGACAAAATCCGCTCCGCCAAGGGCTTCACCGCTGAGCTCGAGCAGAACCCGACGATACTTGGGACGCTTGTTTTCATGACTGGCAAAGACTTGACCGACACTGTGGAGCGTTGTACCAGCCACCGCGCAGGCCGTCAAATCAAACGCGGTTTTCGCCGTTATTCGCAACCAAGAATGCCCGCCGCTCGTACGCCGGCAAGCGGCTCAAGCAGCGGCGTGACCGGCGCTTCTGATCCCCCACACGGTTTGCGGATGGCGGAGGCAAGCGGGGTGTTCAAGCCCGGCGTGTTCAAGCCATGGCATGGCCCATATCCCCTACGGCACCACGACCTGGTAAAACCTCCGCGGCTGATCGGTCCTGCCGGCGTCACTCACAACCCCCAAGCCACCGGCTCGCCCCGTGGGATAAAACCTCCAGCATCCGGCTGGGTTCCGGTGGCGCGTATCCCACGGGGCGAGACACCCCTTCGGCGCAAAGGCAGAAACAAAGCACGATCCCGTTGACTGGCATTGGTGTTCGCTGGTTTGGCGCTGTGCTCTGCATTGACGCGCAAAGCAGCGGCGAGAAATTCAAATGGCGCACCGCCCAGCGTTCGTGCTACGGTTTGCCCGATGAAAACGAAAAAGGCCAGTTCGTCCGCCGAACTCAAGACCGCCGCCAGCCGGCGGGCGGAGCAGTTGCGGACGCGCTGCAACCAGCTTTCCGACTCCGAGCGCCGCGAGTTGATGGACGAGGGCATGCGCCTGTTTTATGGAACCGAGGTCCGCCCAGCGCGTGCTCATCGCCGTTGACATCAACGTCCTGCTCGAACTGGCGGATGAGGTCGAGGAGGTGGTGGAAGCTTTCGATCTGATTCAAGCCCGTGTCCCCACGCGCCAGTTCGTGATGCCCCCCACCGTGGTGCATGAACTCGCCTTTGCGTTGCCACAAACGTCTCACGCTGGCTTTGCAGGCGCTCGACTTGCCCACGCCCATCATTGCCACGCCGCGTGAACTGGTGCGGAAGTTTCTGCCGCGCTGAGGCGGAAGGGGGGGGCGGGCCTTCGCCGGTATCTTCATGCGCGTTAGACTGCCGGCGAACACCCCGGCGTTCCGCTGAAGTCGCTGGCGAGTGCGAACGGGAAGAAGTGTCCGTCTGTGACATTGACCGGTTTCCACAACACCTGGAACCTGAATACTCCCCAATGGCTGACCCCGAACGAATCGGTCATCCAGCTTTGGTTGAAGCCGCCGCGCCTGATCGGTCAGGCCGGAGTCAGTCACAACCACCAAGCCACCGGCTCGCCCCGCGGGATAAAACCTCCAGCATCCGGCTGGATTCCGGTGCCGCGTATCCCACGGGGCGAGACACCCCTTCGGCGCAAAGGCAGAAACAAAGCACG
>CAYIIH010000187.1:0-16090 GCA_964363225.1 uncultured Verrucomicrobiota bacterium
CGAAGCGGCGTGAACGCCGCGCTCCGGCCGATCAGCGGCAAGTGTCGCTGTAGTGTTAAGGCTTGTTTTAAAATTGCGCGGACCCCCACGGAATTTTAAAACCGGCTCTTAAGTTCGCAAGCTGATGAAGGCAAAGACGATGGCCGCAATGATGATCGCTCCCAAAACGAGGCCCACGGTGATGAAGACGATGTTCGCCTTGTTGGTTTTCTTGGCAAAGGGAGAATCGGTTTCGAACTTGACCGGCTGGGTGCCCAGTTCAAGGTCATTCAATTTGACGCCCTGGGGAATGACGCGCGTCTGATCCAAGGACGGCTTTTTGCCGGCCGCGGCGGCGGCAGCGGCCGCAGCAGGGCCGCCACCTGTTTCCAGTCGCAGTTCAATAGTGCCCAACCGCAAAATCTGGCCGGGCTTCAAAACGGCCTCCGTAATCTTTTCGCCGTTGATAAAAGTGCCGTTGGTGGAATTCAGGTCCTTAACGAGGATGTCATGGCCGCGCAGCATGACTTCGCAATGATGACTGGAAACCGATGGCTCAGGAATTTGAAAGGTGTTGTCCTCCAACCGCCCAACAGTGGTTTTGTCCACTTTCAACTCATAAGTGCGCCCGGTGTATCCTTCGCTTAATACGACAAATTTGGCCATAGGTCGGTTCGGTGACAGGCATTATCTTCAGCAACCGGAGCAAGTCAAACCGATTTCTGGCGAAGAAGAGCCTGGATCGTTCAGCGCATCTCAATTAAGGCTCGAAACTCATCAAATAAGGGTGTTGAATCGTGGGGGCCGGGCGAAGCTTCCGGATGATATTGCACGCAATAAATCGGCTTGGTTTTGTGACGCATCCCTTCGACGGTTTGATCATTCAGGTTGATGCGATTGACGCCGACCTCCTCGGGCAGCGAGGCAGGATCGACGGCAAACCCGTGGTTCTGCGCCGTAATCTCCACCCGGCCGGTCTCCAAATCTTTGACCGGCTGGTTGGCCCCGCGGTGCCCAAATTTTAGCTTGAAGGTCTTGCCGCCAAAGGCCAGCCCCAGAATTTGATGCCCCAAACAAATCCCGAAAATCGGGAGGCCGGTCTTCACCAGATCACTTACCGCCTGCACGGCATAACCCAGCGCCACCGGATCGCCCGGACCATTCGAGAGAAAAATGCCAGCCGGCTTGTACCGCAAAGCCTCGGCCGCAGGAGTCGTCGCCGGAACCACTTGCACTCGAAAACCTCTCTGGCGCAGCCGCCGCAAGATATTGTACTTCATGCCAAAATCGTAAGCGACAATCGGGAGGTCGGCCAGCGGCAAAGGGTCCCGGATCTGGCGCGCGTCAGTGATCTCCGGGCCTTTTACCAGCTTGAAATTCGCGCTCTGCTGGTCTTGCTCATCCCAGAGAAACGGTTCCACATGGGTCACTTCCCGAACATAATCCACCCCGACCAAACCAGGCCAGTTCACGGCTTGCCGCACCGCCTCGTCATCCGCTATCGGCTCGGTCGAGATAAAGCCTTTTAAAGCGCCGCGCACGCGGAGCTTTTTCGTCAAGGCGCGAGTATCGATTCCGTGGATGCCAGGAATCCCGTTTCTTTCCAGGTACTCGGCCAGCGAAGAATCCGCCCGCCAGTTGCTCACCACAGGCGAAAGCTCTCGAATGACAAACCCGGCCACATGAGGCCGCCACGATTCGACATCTTGCTCATTGACGCCGTAATTGCCAATCAGGGGGTAGGTCATGGCCACAATCTGGCCTTTGTAAGACGGGTCGGTCAAAATCTCCTGGTACCCCGTCATGGAAGTGTTAAAGCAGACTTCCCCGCACGCTGAAGCCCGTGCGCCAAAGGCATCCCCGTGATACACCGTTCCATCTTCCAAAGCTAATATGGCTTTCATCTATCCGGCTCGCAGAAACTGCGCCGGATGCTAGGACGACTGCCGGAGGGGTCAAGGTTTATCCAAAAAAAAGCGTGGCTGACCAGCCACGCTGTTGGACATCAAAGAATTGTGACGAGGATTACTTGCTTCGGAATTTGTCGATCTTTGCGATCACTGCCTTCGGCCCGCCGCCACCGTAACCGACTTCTTCCCCGAGCTTTTTCCCCTCGCTGCTCAGAATGACCAGCGTGGGATACCCTTTGATTTTGTATTTCTCCTTCAACGCGTCGTTCGCTTTCGTCAAGGCCGCGCTGAGTTGTTTTCTCGACGGAAAATCGACCTCAACCAAGACGAGGTTCTTTTTTGCATATTCAGCAAATTCCGTCGCAGAAAACACTTCTTTGTCCAACTTCTTGCAGAAACCTCACCAGTCCGAGCCGGTGAAGTTCATGAGTACCATCTTCTTTTCTTCCTTGGCCTGGACTTGGGCCTTGGCCAGGTCCGTCAGCCAAGCCAACTCGGCCGCGCTGATTTGCAGCGCTGCCATGCTGACCATCAGACTACACAACAGCTTCTTCATGTTTGATGCGTTTATTTGAGGGTTGAGTTAATGTTGTTCTTGCCGACCGCAGCCGGAAGATAACGGAGATCTTGTGTCCTGCCAAACAATTTTTCCACCCACGATGGCGGCCTTTGCCTTGCCTTTCATCGTCCAGCCGTAGAACGGACTGTTGAACGACTTGCTGGCAGATTCAGCCCGGTCAAAAACCCAGACCTCGTCGGGATTCAACACTGTGAGGTCCGCGTCCGCTCCCACGCTCAAAGTGCCTTTGGCCAGGCGCAGGATGCGCGCCGGGTGAACGGTGAATTTGGCAATCAAGTCCGGAAGAGACAATCGTTTCGTGTGATATAATTGCATCAGGGAGAGAGCCAGCTCGGTTTCCAGCCCGGTAATCCCAAAAGGGGCATAATCAAACTCGACTTCCTTCTCGAAACTGCAATGCGGAGCGTGGTCGCTGCTGATAATCTCCAGCGTGCCGTCCACCAAGCCCTCAATGACCGCCTCGCGATCCCGCGCCGAACGCAACGGTGGATTCATTTTGAAATTCGTGTCAAAACAAGGCCAGGCCGGCAGTTCGGCCTGATCGCCCCATTGCGCCTTCAAATCGCGGCCATCGGTCTGCCAGAACGATTCGCTTCCGGCCACCGCCGCGTCGGTCAACGTGAAATGGTGAGGGCACGCTTCGCCCGAAACAGGCACCTTTCGCTGTCTGGCTTCCCTCAGCAAGCGCACACTTCCAGCCGCACTCAGGTGCTGGCAGTGAATGTGCGTGCCGGTCAATTCGGCCAAAAGAATGTTCCGCGCCACGATCATTTCCTCGCCGGCCGCCGGCCAGCCGCGCAATCCCAGCACCGTGCTCCAGTAGCCCTCGTGCATGACCCCGTCGGTGACCAGCGAATAATCCTGGCAATGATCCAACACCGGCAGGTCGAACATCCGCACATACTCCAGCGCGCGCCGCATGATCTCATGGTTCTGGATGCAATGCCCGTCATCCGTGATGGCCACCACCCCGGCTTGCTTCAAAGAGCCGATGGGGGTCAGTTCCTCCCCATGAATATCTTTCGTGATGGCCCCGGTGACAAAGACATTGACCACACCCTCGCGGGCGGCCTTTTCTCGAATCAAAGCGACCACCCCCGGATTCTCAATCACCGGCGCGGTGTTGGGCATGCAAACCACCGAAGTAAACCCGCCACGCGCGGCCGCAGCCGTCCCGGTGGCAATCGTTTCCTTGGCGGACTGCCCCGGTTCGCGGAGATGAACATGAGCGTCGATCAAACCGGGGCAAACCACCAAGCCGCTCACATCCAGGCGTGGGGCATCCAACGGCGCTTGGGCGGCTGCCTCGGCCCCAATGGCGGCGATTTTTCCTTCCTGAATCAAAACATCGGCGATGGCATCCAGACGATTGGCTGGATCGACAACATGGCCCTGGACAAGAAGCAAAGCATTCATGGGTTAAGTGTCAGATAAAAGACAAGGCTCGAATGGTGATTCTGTTTCACAGAATGCATCTGAGGCGGAAAGATATACGGAGGTGGATTGACAAGGCAAGCGTTGTCGTTAATGATCCCCTTTGTTGCGGGTGTAGCTCAATGGTAGAGCTCCAGCCTTCCAAGCTGGCCACGTGGGTTCGATTCCCATCACCCGCTCCATCCTCACAAACACCCTGAAAACATTGGCTATTGTCAATTTCACCTGGCTGAGAAACGGCCCGGTATAACGGCCCGGTATAACAAATCCAAGGCTTTTCAAGCTCGTTCACGGGTGTCACCTGGCCCACAAAACCAACGGCATTCGGGGCGTCTCTTCGGCTTTGGCTGAGGGGCGAAGAGTGGCTGGGCGGGTCAAGGAGCGCGACCTTTTCGCGCGCGCGAGCATGCTCCAAGAACTCAGGCCAGGCGCTAGCTGCGCAGGCCGTCCGGGGGCTGAAGTTCTTCGTGCGCGTGACCTGACCACCGTCTAAACCTTCGTTGCAGTAGTTGGAACGCCAGCCATCCGTCACTCTTGGCACGGGCGCGGGCGATTTGGATCAGCGCAGCTTCGGATTGTTCCTTGGCGTCCTGGACCAGCTTCCTGACTTTCGTATCCGAAGCCAACCACGAGAAAAGTGTCGCGCAGGAGATGCCAGCGCCTTGGCAAGCAACCTTCAATGAACAACCCCGGCGGATCAATTCAGCCAATCTGCGCAGCGTTTGCCGGTTCTTCTTTGTTCGCCGTCCTCGTTTTCTTGTCTGGTTCGATTTCACGGTGTGGGAGTGGATTGACGCAACGGTGCCAGGATGCCCGCCGGGCGCGGCGGTGGCGTCGCCAGCGCGTTTTCTTTGAGCAGGTGCAGTTCTTTTTCCCAATGGCGTCCGCGTCTCCGGTGCTGGCAAACGCCGAATAACAGCACGCCAACGGTTGCCCTTGACAACCTCAAGAACGGCAATGAAACGCCCTTCCCGTTTCACTTGCTCGCACAAGTCGATAAGGTCGTTGTCGCACAGTTCGACTTCGCTGGTTGGCGGTTCCGCCAGGCCGGGCAAGATGGGCGTTTCAGTCTTCACGTCGCGAGGTTGCTTCCATCAGCCGGTCAAGAGCGCGCCGGCAGAGCGGGTGTGCAATGGAGCGCAAGCAGATAGTGAGGCTGGCGCGCGTTGAACGGTCTGCGCCATCGAATTCACCGGCCAGGATTTGCCGGGCGATGTGGAGCCACGGAGCGCAGTCGGGCGGCAGTTGCGCGGCGCGGGCTTCAAGCCAGGACAGCAGTTCGCCCTTGTGCGCCCGTAGCACGTTGGCGAAGTCCGGCGGGCAGCGGTCGCCGGGAAGGACGGCCAGTTTGTCGCCTCGTGGTTCAAGCCTCAGTCCGCGCCGGGTCGCTTCGATGTAGAGAGCCTCAGCATTCATAAGAGCATTGCTTCGGAGAGTTGCTTTTCACTCTTCCCCGGCTTTGAAAGTGTTACACCGTTACAACCCGCATAAACATTGACGTTCTGCGAGTTTTCAAGTGTTACACCGTTCGACGCCTGTAACGCTTCGGAATGCGCGTTTTCCCCTTTGTTTGCAGGCACTGTAACACCGTAACACTTTGAATCCCCCGCTATGGGCAGGTAACGGTCAACGACATCCTGGAAATCGGCCAGTTCGTAACCCCGGCCAACGGTTTCGCCGGCGCGAATCAGCCGGGGCGATACACCAAAGCTGCGGAGGCGGCGGGCAAGCCATGTTTCGGTGATCGGTCGCCCTTTGTGTGCTTCAGGCCACGGATGGTCACTCATCTGCAATAGGGACTCGACAAGGGTCTTTGAGAACATCCGAACGGCACCCGAAGTACGAAACATCTGCCAAATATCCGCAAGCAACATGGCACCCAAGCCTTGCGCTTCCCCGTCCTCTCTGCTGGTCAGCTTGGTGAAAGCGGCAGCCGCTCGTCGTGGCCAGTCCCCGCTGGCCAGTTCCGCGATGGC
Source organism: uncultured Verrucomicrobiota bacterium (assembly GCA_964363225.1). Classification (GTDB taxonomy): domain Bacteria; phylum Verrucomicrobiota; class Verrucomicrobiia; order Limisphaerales; family CAYIIH01; genus CAYIIH01. The sequence continues at coordinate 5,880 of CAYIIH010000187.1, forward strand.
AAAGAGGGGCCGCCAGTTAGAGGCCAGCCGGTTGAACGCGGTTGACGGCATGGCTGGATCGGAGTCGGCCAGCCGGTTGAAGTTGTCGGCGGTCCACCGGGCCAGTTTGCGGCAAAGTTCCTGTTCACGATCTGTGTGTCGAGAGTCGAATCGTTCGGGTAGTTCTCCGGCCTTCGCACGTTCAAGTCGAATGACGATACTCCGGTCGTGGAGTGTTCCTGGCAGCGAACCGAGGCCACAGAGCGCGGCAGGGGCATAGACTCGAAAGCTGCGAACCGAGTTGGCTTCGCCTTCGCAGCGGTAGGCCATTGCGCCGCGCCGATGTCCCGCGTTCAGCAATCCGCGAAGCTCTTCATTGTCCTTCAGCCAAGCGTCGTATTCGTCACCAAGAATGGTCGGTTTGTGTGCTTCCACCAATCTGAACAGCACGGCAACGGACAGGTTCTCAGTCAAGAGTGGACGCGGGATTAGGGCGGCAACCACGTCTCTAAGTGTGGTCTTCCCGCATCCCTTTTCGGGTGAGGAGATGTTCAATCTTGGCGTGCAGAGAAACGCTTCAAAGCAATGCGCGTGTGCCGTCCAAAGCGCGAGTGCATCAGCAGCGCCGTCCGGGAGCACTACATATCGAGAAAAGGTCCGCGCGGCTTGCTCGAGTACGGCCGCGCCGTCCACAGGCTCCGGCCAGGGTGAAACGTCGGCCAAGTCAACAGCAGTGCCCTGTAACGTGGCATCGCCCCTTATCGGTCGCTTGGCGTCAACAAGGTCGTCGAGAGTTCGCAGGCGGGTGATACCCATGTGATTCGCTACAGTCTTCCGCGCCCGCTCATATTCCAGCGGCGGCAACGTGGCCAGCCGGGCAATGATTTCTTCGTCGGTTTCCGTCGGCACGCCGGCGGCTTTGATTTGGTCTTTCACGATGTTGAGTCCCTCCAGTTGGTGCAGGTCGTTGAAGTCGGTTCCCTTGGTTGTCACGTCGGCGAACTGCGGTACGGCGCGGCGTGCGCCGATTGCTTTTGCTGATTCCGTTGCCTTCGTTACGCCAGGATTTCCGGGAGTGAACTGATCATTATCAGCAGCGACGACGATTTCCCGATTTGGCCATTTGGCACGAAGCGCCTTCGCCACGGCCAACAAGTTGCCCGCATGCATCGCCGCGACGGTGGCCCAGCCGGTCGCCTCAAAGATGCTGGCGGCGGTCGCGACGCCCTCTGCAATGACAAGGGGGCCGTCCGTCCTGTCGGCCAAGGGGAAGAAGCAGCCCGCGACACGGCCGCCGGTGAAAAAGCGTTTCGCGCCGCCGGGGCCGATAAATTGCAGACTGTGCAACGTGCCGTCGGCGTCGATCAATGGGACAAGGAGCGCGCCCCGATACTCGCGCACTTCACCGGGAAGATGCACGCCTTTGCTGTCAAGGTACGGATGCGAACGCACCGGCTTGGATCGGGACACAATCCACGCCCCCACCTTTCGCGCCTTCGCGTGCCGCTCCGTCTCGGCTAACTCGCGCTCGCGCTCAGCTTCCTGCCAGCGTCGGCGAACCGAGTTCCATTGAGATTGCGACAGACTGCCGTTACGCTCGTAAAAGTTTTCTTTCAGGCCGCGTTTCCAACACCCGAAGGCACCAGCGGCAGGCGGTTGAGAATGAAGCACAAACCATGAATTGCGCTCCTTGTCGCCCGCTGCCTTGAAGCGATGCAGTGTGCCATCGGCGAGGATGGGGCCGCTGTATTCTAGGCCAGCGGTGCGCATGGCGGTGCGAAATGTTTCCAGGGAGTTCATTTGTCGGCGCCGTCTTGTGCGGATTTCGTTTCCATCGCATCCCCGTTTTCAGAGGCTTCCATCCCCTCGCGAATCAGCCCGCGAATCGAGTCCACCGACCAAAGCCGCACCCCGAGCCGGTTGCCGCGAATCCGAAGCAGACACGATTTGACCTTCCCAAGCTTGGCCAGGCCATACAGCGAGCCGCGCCGGATGCCAAAGATTTTTCTCACGTCATCGGTTCGCAGAAATTCAGGCGCGAGATTTGAAGCGTCGCCGGGCTTGACCGCTTCCATCGTTCTTAACTTTTCGACATGCATAACTTTGTTCACTTGTGGTCTCAGCTATCCAAGCCTATCAAGATGCCCGCTCTCGTCTTTTTGCCCCAGGTCGCACAAAATGACTCGTGGGTTGTGCTGTTGAGCCGGGTTTCGCCTTTCGAGTGTGTTGTTGACGCGCTTTCCTGCCCGTTGCGCCTTGAAAAGGCAACCGTGAGCGTGTTGTTGGCACTCCTTGCCTTGTCAATTCATTTAATTGTTGGCGTAACGAGTTGATAGCTAGATGCATACGAAACCCTTGAAAAATAAAGCGATCAGTCCTATGCTTTCTACGTGCAATTCGTCTTCGACATCCGAAAAGCAATTGCGGCCACAGGGCATCTTTGCGAACTCAACGGGGGGGCAATAGACGTGCTGAAGGTCATCAAGATGCTTTATCTTGCTGATCGCAGAGCGCTCGTTGAATGGCATAGACCAATCACAGGGGATCAGTTTTGGTCCTTGGCGAACGGCCCGGTTGTGAGCCGCACCTACGATCTGATTCGGGGCAAAGTTGGCGGTCCAGAGATGGACGCTTGGCGGGCGGTCTTCAACCCGCGAAAAGAGGACTCTCTTTCACTAAAGAGCAAGCCAAACACAAAACCCCTTTCTCGAAGGGAAAAGGCGGCCCTTCAAGATGCGCACAAACAAATCGAACCCCTCACCACCGGCCAAGTGATTGATCTGGTTCACAAGCTTCCGGAATGGAAAGACCCAGGAAAGTCTTCGCTCCCCATCGACCCGGAGACGATTTTTTACCACGAAAACTTTGGGGAAAGTGCCGTCAAAGAAATCGAAAAAGAGCTGAAGGCTTTCCAATCCGCCAAGGTGGCGCTTCAGGCGTCTTAGCCCCGGATGAAGTTAGGGGACACATTTATTTGGTTCCCACCAGAGGACCGCGAGGAGCATTTGTATATTGCGGTCACTGACCCGCAGAAAAATGGCGGGAATTTTGCCGCGTTCAACCTCACTCGGTCTAAAGGCGGCAAAATGGCTTTAACTTTTCGTATTGGACAACACCCGTTCATTACCCGCTATGACAGCGATGTAAACTTCGGGGATGCGATGATATTCAATCTGGCGAAAGTGCAAGCCGGCATTGACTGGGGCTATGCCGTGCCTCATCAGCCAATGAACATGGACCTGGTTGAGCAAATAGCCCGAAAAGCCGTTGGGCATCCCGCAATCCCGGAGGATGTCGAAGACCTCATAAGAACAGAATGGGGATTTTGACGCTTCGCCCAACTTCTTGGTTTTCAAACTTCGCCACTACCTGCCGCCAACAAATTCTTGATTCAGACTGTGCCACTACCCCGCTTTTTCTTTGCCTTACGCTGGCGCGTTTTCGCTCCCCGTATGTTCTTCAGCGAGGCCTTCGTTTTCATCCAGTGCACAAGCCTATCCAGCGTGAAGACCGGATCGAGAGCGTAAGCTTCTTCGGCTTCCACGCGGCATTGGGCCATGAATTCATCAAACTCCGGCACGTCTGGGCCATGATATGTCGTGACGACCGCGAAAGGATCTTCACCTAACTCCGGCACGTAGCATGGGCCACTAATTGTCGTGGCGATCTCTTTCCCTTCTTGACTCACCTGCGGATTGGCGGCCCTCTTTTTCTGCCGATACCTCAACGCATCAATCCACGCTTTCAGCTTTTCTCGAAAGTAACGCGTGGAGAGCACTCGCCCTTTTGTGCCCTTGACACCCTGTTTCTTCAAATACTTACGGGCCTCATCGGTCGGCCGCTTAGGGTAAAACAAGAGCGTCTGAGCCTCTCCTTGTTTCCGCAACTCGGCATCCCGCAAAGAATCGCTGCCGTAACGTTTGATCAATTGCTCCCGATTCAACCCAACCGTGCCGCGTAGGAATTCGGCCGCGTCCAGATAAAGCTCCATCGCCGCCTGCAACAACTGCTCATTCGTCTTGCCCGGTCCCAACCCCCCGGCCAACTTGCCCGGTCCTAAACCCCCGGCCAACTGCGCCAACTGCACGGGGCTGGGAACCGAAACCTCGTTACCTTCACTGACGTCCTTGTCGGGGGACGGAAGGGGCAACCCTTCTGAGTTTGAGGGTACCGAAACGTTGTCACCTTCACTGGCGCCTTTGGGCAAGAGAGCAGGGTGCCCGTCATGGCCACCGTCTTGAGTTTCTTGCGGATTGTTCATCGTGTTCCTTTCTTTAATGGGCGCGCCACTTTGTTTCGAGACTCTGCTATCGCACGGCGCGAACCGGCTCAGCGGTGGTTTTTTCGTTCTGCATTCTTGGCCACTTTCATTTCAAACGGCGTCACTGCCGTCTGTTAGTGCCGCCAGCAGCTTGCGGCTGCGAAAATCAAAGCCCTGCTCCTTAAGTTCCTTGAACACGTATTCGTTCCCGTCCGCTAATACCAAGTTGCCCTCCTTGTTCCAGCCGCGAACTTCTCGGAGTTCACCCAAAATGTTGGCCGTGTAATTCTTGGATGTCATCAAGGCAGCTTCTCCGCGCGGATGCGGAAAAACAGGTTGTTTGTTTCACTGCTGTACGTGCCGGGTGAGATTGTGGACCAGTCAAACAAGTTCGTGCTCATCTCCAAGTAAATGTTGGCACCCTTGGAACCGGCCAAAAGTATGATCGTCTTATCCGGCGGCGTGCTTTCGGGAGTGATTTTGAACGTGCAATAGCCATCAAGAAACCGGCCATCGCTGTTCGTTTGGCCAGCAAATGAAAATGTTGCCGGACCTGCAATTTGAAGGGGCCATAACATGTGGGGCAACTCAGACCCTAAGAAAAAACCAGGTTGCCTGAATAAAGGATCGTAGTAAAAAACGCCGCCGTCCTTTTGGACCCTCAGATTCATAGACGTGTGGGCTTGAAATGAAACCAACTCAGCAACCTGGTTTGAAGCAATTGAAAGATGCTGAGTCGGATTCTGCGCGTTCACAACCAAGGTTACCGTTTCCGCTGAGAGTTGCCTTGCGCCGGCCAGCAATGTGGCCAGGGCAAGAATTTGTATGTGCTTTTTCATGATGTTTTCTTCCTTTGGTTAGATTTTAAGAGGGGGGATGATTATTGAGGGGCGGGAGCGTTGGAGGGCCCTCCGTTCGTCCAGTGTCGCGTTGCCCCTTTTGAGTTTTGCCAATCACAATGCAGCTTCCTGTCGGCGGGCGATTATTCGACGCGCACGCGATAGATTCTTTTCGCCACTGTTGCAGAGGTATCGGTCAACGTCATGGGGCTGCCTGTGCCAGTCACAGAGCGTATCAAAGTCCAACTCGGAGAATCGACTGAATCTTTGGATTCAAGGAAATACGCTAGCCCGTTTATAGTGGTTGTCGTAAGGCTAAACACGTTGCTGGCCAGCCGTGGATTGGAAAGGCTTGGCGCAACTAGAACACGCAGGGTAACCGTCGCACTCATTACCGAACCGAGGTTGTTGCTGACCCTTACGGAGTAGGTGCCCGCATCTTGTGCTTGAACATTCGATAGCGTCAGTGTGTTAGCTGTTGCACCGGGATAATTTACTCCGTTACGAAGCCACTGGTAGGTCGGTGCTGGGCTGCCCGTCGCTGCGACTGTGAAAGTGACTGTTGTTCCGGATCGAACGGTCTGGCTCACCGGCTGCGTTGTGATCGCGGGTGCGCTGCCAAGTGCATCTGACAAATCAGGGATACCGTTTCCGTTTGAATCGTTTGTGTCCACAATCTCGACCACCCAATTCACGTAATCCTTCCAGGATGTCTCAAGGGTGCCGTCATTCAATTCCATATTCCCAGTGTACTTGTTGCCCGCTCTGTTAAGAGTCGCTGGTAAGACCGTGAAGGTTTTGTTGTCGCTGCTGGTAAGAAAGAATTGAGGAAACGAGATTTGACTGTGACTCTGCACGGTAAACGTCGTCGAACCCGTCAAAGCTATCTGTGCGCCTTTTGAATCCGTGAGCGAAAGGTTGAAGAAAAGAAGGTTCTGTGGCTCACGTTGGTAACTGACGCTCCCCAAAACGTTATCAACAACCCAGGTGCCATTGTATGCTTCCGGTCCACCAGCACCGGACAGGGTCACCGCAAAGCTGCCGGATGTGGAATTCGCATTGCGGCTGAATTGCCCTGTCAAACTCGCAGTCGAAGCGAGCGGCCAGTCACTTGTTACACTTCCAGAGATAGCGGCGTTAACGCTTTTATCCTTCTGGCTGATGTCAGGGAGTCCATTGGAATCCGAATCCACGGTTGGAAAATTGACAATCATCCAACCGTATTGAACCAGAACGCCTGAACTCACTGTCAAATAGTCTGCTTCGTAAACACCGGGTTGCCCGGTGCGTGGACGCAATTCGCCGCTGAAAGCAACCAAACCACCGCCCAAATCCTGGCGAAGTGGAATACCATTTTGACCATCAAAGGTGGTCACGTAATTGACCACATTTCCTATGCCGGAAATGAAGCCACCAAACGGGTTCAGGCCGATTGAGCGGCAATTCGCCACTAATGTTGCATTTTTGAGCTGACCCTGTACCTGTTGAGTCAGTAAGAGAATCAGGCATGGTAAGATTCTTTTCATGGTTTTATTCCTTAGGTTACTTTTTTGAACTATGCGTCGATTTCAAGAGGGGGGGTAGTACAACGAAGGCACCCGGCCCGTTGGGGGGGGTGGGGCCTCGTGGACAGCCGTTATCAGGTGGCCGCACTTCGCAAAGGCTGACGTCTGAAGGGCGAGTTTTCATTTAGCCTTTAGCCTTTAGCCTTCAGCATTTCAAAGCCTCACGCCGCCGTTACGTCCGGCAGCTTTTCCACCGCGGCACGCTTCGTCTCGGCGTCAATGTGCGTGTAGGAGCGCGAGATGGCTTCGGATTCGTGGCCGATCAGGTCACGGGCGACGACATCGGAAACGCCCGCGTTTTTCAAGAGGCTGGTCGCGGTGTGGCGCAAGCTGTGGAAACTCAGGTCGCTCATCTGGCGGCGGGCGCTGCGGCCTTGCTTGCCCGCTTTCTTCTGGTGGTCGCCACGGGATTGCACCAAGCCGGCGGAAGCCAGCAATTCGTAAAACTGGTTGGAGAGCCAATGCACGGGCTTCCCTTCAAAAGCGGGGCAGAGCGCGGCCTTGGGATCATCACCGGCGGGCAGAGTTTCGATGTGCCGCAACAGCGGCGCGGCCAGGGGCAGAATTTGCACGCGCCCGGTCTTCTGGGTGCGGATGGTCAGTTCCTTCGCTTGCAGGTCGAGGTTCGTCCAGGTCAATGCTTGCACGTCGCCCAACCTTAGACCGGTGTAGATGCCCAAGAGGATGGCTGTCCGCCATTCGTCGCTCGCGACGGCGAGGAGCTTCTTGAGTTCTGGCAGGGTGAAAGCGCGGCGCTGGTGGCGGTCGCTCGTGTCCACGTTGTCCACAAGCCGGGCGGGGTTCCGGTCAAAGACCCCTGCTTGACCGCCTTTTCAAGCGCCACGCGGACGACTTTCAGGTGCGTGTTCACGGTGCGCGGGGCCACGCGCGCGAGCAGATGGTCCCGGTATCGCTCAACGTCATCGGATTTGAGCGCGGCCAGACTGCCGCCCGTCTTTGCACCAAGGAAATCGAGAAACTGATTGGCAATGCCCTCATAGCGGATAAACGTGCCGCCCGCCCGTTCGCTCTCGAAAGCCTTCAGCCACGATTGGAAATGCTCGCGGACGGTCTTCCGCTGAATTGGCGCGCCGACGCTTTCCATGATCTCGCTCACGATGATTTCGATAACCTTCCGGGCGCGATCCTCAGTGATGCGTCCGGTGCGGGCGCGGTCTTCAAGTTCCTGGATTCGGGCGCTGATGCGCTCGGCTTCCTTCCGGTTGGCGGTGCGGGTGGACTTGCACCGGCGCTGGCCTTGGTGGTCCGTGTAAAAGCAAATCCAGTTCGGTTTGCCGGGGAGTCGATGCACGCTTGCCATAGTGGTATAACAGTACGGTATAACGTTCACCCTTGTCAAGCGAGTTCAAGAACGTCGTAATTGCAATGGGTTACGCTAATTTGGACGTCAAGAATGGCCACGTGGGTTCGATTCCCATCACCCGCTCCATTTTTGTCGAAATTTCTGCCTTCACTGACAAGTTGTCCAAAACGGCGGTTTACCTGAAATTAGCTTAATTAGCTTTAAATGTCCTTTAATCAGGCACTTACGCGGGGCCGGCGGCGAAGACGATTTGGACAATGTGTCCAGTCTTCAAAACATGTCCAAATCGTGTTTCAAATCCTACATTGTTGAGGCTGAAAGATTTGAACTCGGTTCTGGACACATTATGAGCCAATCGAGAAAGGTGTGAGGTGTGAAAGGATTTCTAACGATAAAGCCCAAGTGTATAGAAGTAGCCACCCCTCCTTTTTGAAGCGATTCGTTCGGCGCTTTCGTTAAGTCTTCCTTAACTGCGCTTCAGCGAAGTCGCTTTGCTCTGTTCTTGCACTGGCTTTGCAACAGCCCGGCATTTCTTCCAAAACCCCACGTCATGACGGCGCGCTTTCAGTTCCAGAACGGACGCTAACGATAGTCGCGTCTTCCGAGGCGAGCGCCGATCCACTTCCAAAAGAGGCTTCCCTTCTGGATAACAAAGATCGCAGAGCCGAAAGATACTCGCTTCGCTCAAGTCCAAGATTTCCCCAGCTTTGGCCACCGTGATCCATTCCTGAAAAGGCTCCAAAGAAAACGAGCCATCGGCTTGGCGGTGGACTTCCACCGCTTTCGGCAAGTTGAGCGTCTTGCCGCGCAATGGACTCATCACCAGCCGCCCTTCGGGGTTCAACCTTACTTCAGCAATTATTGGAAGAAATAGAGCCACTTCAAAAGGCAAGTTGTTTGACCGCCCTTGCAGTCGCGGAGGCCCGCTGCAAATCGGGCGAGACTGGCACTACTGCACCTTGCACAGACTGGCTGATGGGGCCGGCGTTGCCTTGACTCTGTTGCTCACGAAACGAGCCTCTTTGTTGCTTCTGCGAGAGGCGAACTATGTTCCATGTCATACACGATCCTCACTTCAGCGCCCTTGATGGCGCTATCAATTATTCTGGCTTCGAATCCGGCGGCCGGTCTGATTTCTACTACCGCCGTGCCGGTTAATACTCCCCCCGAGATTCCGCCGCTAAGAACTCCGCCGCCAGCCGCGTTACGCGAGTTACGAGGGCTAAGGCTCAGCAGATCGTCGGCGTTCATGAGGGCGAGGCGGTTCGGGCCCACGCTGCCGATGATGGCATTCGCGCCGCCGATGCTGAGCGTGCGCGGGCGGGCCAGCACAGTCATCATTTCCCGCCCGGCCTCGCCGGCCAGGACGTTGAAGCGTGGGAAGTAGGTCGGGCCGGTCAATTCGCTCACGCCGGCCACGCCGCTGGCGGCGGTGATGAGTCCATTTTTGGCAGTCTGAAAGTCATCGTCGACTGCATTAAAAGTGCCGCCCCCAGCGGCTCCCTTGGGGTATAAATAAGCGCCGGCGGCCGGGGAGATTCCGAAAATGGCGGATCTCAAAGCGGCGGCGATGAGGAGTTGCAATATCATCTCCGAGAGCATTTGGAGCAAGTGGGCCGCGAAATTCTGGAAGGCGGCCCCTGCGTCCTCGCTCCACGCTTTGATATCGACCAAGGTGTGCGCCAGGCCGCGTGAGAATTCCGCCATGCCGACCTGGGCGATTTGTTGCATGCCTTGGGAAATCTGATCCGAGGCTCGCTTGTGCCTCTGGCTGATCGCTTCGATGTGCGCGGCTTTTTTGTTTTCGAGTTCAACAATTCGTTCGCTGTCGTTTTCCGCTTGGGCAATTTCGTAATCGTAATAATCGCGCACCAATTGCTTGCGCCGCTCGAAATTGAGCTCGATCAATTGGGATTGGTTCAGCGTCGATTCCTCAAACTCGCGCTGGATATCCTGGCCCACGCTGGCCCATTGGGCGCGGCGTTGCTCGTCCAGGCGCGTCAGGTTGGCGGCGTGCCGCTCCAGGTAGCGCTCTAGCGCATCATGAGTGACGGCCGCTTCCTTGACGATTTTCTCGGTGGGAGTTTTGGCGGGGGTTTCCGGGAGAGGCCGGGGTTTCTTATCGACCTGCGGGAGGATGAAATCCTCCATCTGCGCCAGTGCCGCCTGCATGGCATCGAAATCATAAACGGTTTTGTAAACCGGTTTCTTTTCAAACCCTGGCACCGTCATCATGGGCGGAT
>CAYIIH010000188.1:0-16046 GCA_964363225.1 uncultured Verrucomicrobiota bacterium
CTAGTGTAGTGTCTCTTAAATAACTTTACGTAACATCCGCCTTCTTTTTTCCTCTGGGCTGGGTGCATCCGGGTTTGACCTCCTCCAGCTTGGCCCGTGCCCGCTCGATCTTCTTGATAATGTCTTCCAGTCGATTCCTTGATCAGGCTGTTTCTCAAGGAGCTCGAGGAATCGACTGGCACGGGTTGTGTGGCTGGACCTGCCGGACAGGCTGCCAGCAGCTTAACAAGTGTCACGGTAACTCGTGATTCGTTCATTCCGTCTCTGGACAACTACAATCTGCGCGCACTAATCCAAATTCGCGCTGCCTTAAGGGGTGAGAAGCACTTGCACATATGAAGCCCCAGCAAGCCTGTCAGCGTGCGATTGCCGCATCAGAATGTCGATCGCATCCATCAAATGACACTCGATGATATCTCGAGAGACACGAGGGCCGGCTTGACAGCGATGGAACGTTACGTCAATGACGGTTCCCCGAGTGGCTTTACCTTTGCCTACCCAACCTCAGACGCGACGTGCCCACGCAGTTCCCCCGGCGCATTCAAGCTCTTTGAATTTGCAGCCAAAGCGGGCGTCACACTCTGGGACCTTGGTGTTGTGCCACCGCTGCTCGGAACAGCAGCCGACGTATCGAAGTCCTCGATTTACGTGCATCCAGACATGCTGGGCAGTTCGCTACTCTCTTCGCTCGTTCAGCCGTCCTTCCGCGAGTCTTGGTTCGTTGTGGAGCCCACGGCAAGTGCGCGAACGGTCAGAGTTGAGAGCGACACTCCAGAGCGGTATCTCAAGTTGCACTATGAAGGACGCCTGGGGCGGGTCCGGCGGCGGATAAGCCTTCAACATGCCCAAGCTGCGACAGAGACCGATGAAATGCTTATGGGCTTGGTCCAACGCGGGCAGGTGCCGGAAACGTTCGCGTTCTTGCGTGAAACAGGCGCCCGCGTATTGCGCTCAGAAGTTGAAGGAAAGGATGTCCAGTGGGGGATGGTATGGCGTAACGCTCAGCCTTTTGGAGCTCACGCAGATCGGATCAGATACATAGTGCCTGCATTTTCACTCTTTTGACAACGATCTGCCTGCTTCGGCTGGAAGATGGACGAGGAGCCGCGCCGGCACCAAAACACTCCACACGATTCGCGACTCAAAACAACGGGCGGGTTTGAATGACTTTTCCGCTTGAGTCTCGCCGTTCGGCCAGAAGCTCGTCAGGGGCCTGGCCTTGTTCAACCCAGCGGACGATGGCTTCCATTTGTCCGGTGGGTGTCGCTCCGGCGCCCCGGAAGCCGTGATCCACACCGGGTTGCGAGGCGGGCGCGACCCTCAGGGGAAGTAGCGGTAAATCTCCTTGCGGTTGAGGCAACGCACGAAGGTCACCGTGCCGCGCTCGAACACAAATCCGATGCGGTAATCGCCCACGCGAATGCGGTAGTATTTCCCGGTGGTTTCGAGACGTTTGAGATTGGGAATCTGCCGGAAGGTTCGTGCGGCCTCAACTTGCAGGATGACTTTCTTGATCCGGCCAAGCAACGCGGTGTCGGCAATCGCGGACAGGTCCGCGTCGAAGGATTCCCGAAAGGCCGTGTTCACACCTCACGGGCGAGCCGTTGAAAGATTTTCTTCCGACTGGTGAGCAGAGTTCCCTCGCCGTCTTGAATAGCTCTCAGCATCGCCATATCCTCCAGGCTTTCCTGCAAGGCTTCACGCAAGAGATCGTGACGCTCCTGCAAAACTTCGACGACGGCGTCTTTCAAGAGGCTTTTGAGGCGGCGTTCTTCGACAGCGGTCATGGCACAAGAGTACGGAAGCGTGCGGGCCAGTCAAGAACGGTTCCATTTGCTGGTTGGCATCGGGGACAACGGTGAGTATTCTCCCGCCATGGTTTCGGATCGAGACAAAGCAACCATCGCTTCGCTGGCGCGCCGTTACGGTGCGGCCACCGTCTGGCTTTTCGGTTCCCATGCGGACGGGCGCAGGCGCGGTCGTGATCTGGATCTGGCGGTGGAGGGTGTCGCGCCCGCCCATTTCTTCCAGTTCGTCGGCGACTTGATGCTATCGCTCTCCAAGCCCGTGGATGTTGTCGCGTTGGAGAAACGGTCGAAGCTCGGCGCGTTGATTCGGCGCGACGGAATACCGATCTATGGCCACCCTGCGCGAGAAGGTTGAAGCGGAACTGGAGCAGATGGACCAAGCTCTGCGCGAGTTGCCCGGCGCTCGCCGGGTGAAGAAGCTTTCCGTGCTGGAATTGGGCGGCACTGCGTCGCTGCTGAGTTCGCTTTACCACGGGGTGCAGAACATCCTGAAACAGGGGCTTCTGGCCGTTGGGGTGGCGCTGCCCAGCGGGGCGGCGGGGCATCGTGACTTGCTCCAGTCGGCTTGCGAGCACGGGATCGTGTCGGCTGAACTCCGGGATCGGCTGGCGCCCTACATGGCCTTTCGGCACTTCTTCACGCACGCCTACGGATTCGACCTCGATCCTGAGCGATTGGCGCCGCTGGTTCGGGATGTCCGTGCGGTCTATGGCTGCTTCAAAAAGGAGGCGAGGCGGTTTGTGCGGATGCAGGCGGCAAAAAGTCGCCCGTCCAAGTCCTCTCGGTGAAGCGACGAAGCGGATTCGTCTTTGACCCGCCAGAGTTCTTCAGGAAAGGATTCGTTTTCACAGGGCGAGGCTCCCGAGCAGGCGTGGTGGGCACTTCGACTCCTCACCCAATCCCTCTCCTCGTTCGAGGAGGAGAGGGGTTGCACGTGCCAGATTACTGTGCAGGCGTCTGAGCCACGAAATTCGCGGCGTCATCGGTGCTGCCGGTGCCTTTGTACTTCGCGACTTGGGGAAATGGGAAGAGCGGGCGGGTTTGAATGACTTTTCCGGCGGAATCCCGCTTTTCGGCCATGAGTTTGTCAGGAGCCTGGCCGTCTTCGACCCAGCGGACGATGGCTTCCATTTGTCCGGTGGGCGTCGCTCCTGCGCCGCGGAAGCCGTGGTCCACACCGGGCGCTAGGAACAAGCGCGCGAACTGCGACGTCTTCGCGGCCCCGCCCATCCGCTGCTGAACGCGCTGGTAGTAATCGATGGTCCCGTCGGCCGGGATGAGTTGGTCGGCCAGACCGTGAAGGATGATGACCTTGCCGCCGCGATCCCGGAAACGCGTGAGGTCCGGATCGTCCGTGCCGATGACGGTGCCGTATTGTTCCACGGATTGTTTCCAGAGCAGTTCAAATCCCGCCGGCGTCAACGTCGTCCAGTCCCATTTCGGATTCTGGAGCAGGAAGTATTGGAACCATTCCAAAGGGATGCTGAACGGTTTTCCGGTCAACGGCGAACCGCTGGTGCCGGCCAGGGCGAAGAGATCCGTGCCGCGCGCCAGACCGTGCCAAAGGAACGTTCCGTCCTGCCCGCGCGGGCCTTCCCAGATTTTGCGGATCACCTTGGCGTCGCTTTCGGTGAACGTGTCATCGCCGACCTTGGTGCCGACGAGCGCTTTCGGATCGCAGGCGCATCGCGCGGGATCAGCGATGACGCCATCCTTAACTCCATCCAACGTGTCGCAGGCTGCCACCGCGGCGGCCGTGGCGGCGTCGAGCTTGGCTTTCGGGACGAAGTTTTTGGCCGCAACCATCACGACCTGGGGCCAAAGATCGGCGGGAAGAAATCGATGCCAGTTGATCGCGGGACAAGCGGACAGGATGCCGTCATAATCGTCCGGGTAACGTTGCGCTTCCATCAATCCCTGGCGTCCGCCCGTCGATCCGCCCACGAAATAGGAATAGCGCGGAGCCTTGCCATAGAAGGCCTGCGTGAGCGCCTTGCCCACGACCGTCATGTCATGGATGCTGAGGTAGGCATTATCCTGGATCGCCGGCCAGTTCAGCCGCCCGTTCGCGTCGAGGGCGAAGCTGCCGCTGCCCCCTTCGTGACCGGTGTCGGTTGCGCCCGCGGCGTAGCCTTGCGCCACCGGCCCGCGCAAACTGCCGGCGCTTCCTCCGGAAAATCCGCCACCGCCATTGCCGCGAAACCGGCCGTTCCAATTCGTGACGGGCAGGCCGATGAAGACCTTGACCCGATCACCGGACGGCGGGTGTGTGACCGTGGCCGTGACGCGGCACCAACCGTTCGAAGGATCAAGCTTCGCGGAGTCAATGGTGGTATTGGGAAGCGAGACTTTGGCCAGGCTCTCGCACGGGCACACGGGCGCGGCGTCAGGAAAGAGAGGTTTGGGCGGCGTCTCAGCGGCTCGGATGAAAGTGATCGCGCCGCAAAGCGCCGTGGCAAGGATGGCCCGTGTGATTCGCAGGTGACGGCCCAAGACGTTGTTTTTCATGGCGGAACCGTTGTTAACGGATCGCCGATTTCCCGGCAAGCGGAGAATGATGAACAGATTTCGAGAATGCTCGCCAGAAAAACCTGCGCGCAACATCATGCGCAAGGACAAGGGACTCAATGGCGATCCAGGACCGAGAAGGGGTCGAAAAGAAGACGGGTCAATACTATTAGCAACAATCTGCCTGGTTCGGCTGAAAGATGGGACCGCAGCCGGTTTTGCGCCAACGCCGGAACATGGACGCGAGTTCGCGGCTCAAAACAGCGCCATCTCGGCTTGTCGCACCGAATCTGTCCGGGTCTTGGAAGCGATGGAGGATTGTGATTCCTCCAGCGCGAGGCCGTCCTTCTCGAACCGGAGCTGGGCGCAATCGTGGCGAACCAGACGCGGAGACACGGAGACTCGGGGAGGCAGAGGCGCTCGGCCGCTTTGCCTGTTACCGCGGCCACAGGGCGAGGGATTGGCGGATGATTTCGTCCAGTTCCGCTTTGGTTTCGCCGTTGCCGAAGGTGAAGGTGCCGGTGAGATGGTTCCAGTCGTCCAGCGACAGGCCGTAAAGGTCGCGGGCGATGAAGACTTCCAGCGCGGCCCGTTCCTTCACGTCGCGCGGGCCTCTCGTGTTTCGCGTATTTCGTGGTTTGGCGCATCACCAGCAGTCCCTTTGGCCGGGTGTTGCACGCGATTCGTGAGGATGACGTGTTCGCCAAGGCGCACGGGAAGAACACGCTTTACTTCAAAGTCACGGCGTTTGCCGGCAGCGCTGCGTTGGCGGCCATGGCGGGCAGCCTTTACGCGCACTACATCACTTACATTGACCCAACGAGTTTCACAGTTATGGAATCCATCCTCATCATCTCCATGGTCATCATCGGCGGGGCGGGCAGCCTGTGGGGACCGCTGGTGGGCGCGATTGTGCTGATGACGTTGCCGGAGGCCTTGCGGTTCATCGGATTGCCCAGCGCCGTTGCCGCCAACTTGCGCCAGATCATTTACGGAAGCCTGTTGGTCATCACGATGATGTTCCGGCCCAGAGGACTGGTGGGAAAGTACGGGTTCTCGAAATGACGAATTCCGAATTGCGAATGTCGAATGGTGCGTCAGCGAGTTTGCGCTGCGAAGGCTTGAGGAAAGCGTTCGACGGGACGCGCGCGCTGGCGGGTGTCAGCCTCGAATTCCCGTCGTCTGGCATTATTGCGATCATCGGCCCGAACGGCGCGGGAAAAACGACCTTGCTGAATGTGCTCACGGGTTTCATCCGGCCCGACGAGGGAAGGTTTTTCCTGGGAGAACGGGAGTTAAGGGGCATGGCGCCGCACAAGATCGCGCGTCACGGCATTGCCCGCACGTTCCAGGACTTGCGGCTGATCTCGGAGGTGCCGGTCCTGGAGAATGTGCTTTTGGCAAGGCCGAATCAAAAAGGAGAGCGTCTGCTGCCGGCGCTGCTGCGGTTTGGCGTTGCGGCGGAAGAGGCACAGAACCGTGAGGAGTCGATGCGTTGGCTGCGGTTCGTGGGATTGGACAGCGCGGCGAACGAGTTGGCAGGCGAGCTTTCCTACGGGCAGCAGATGCTCCTGACCTTAGCCTGTTGTCTGGCCACAGACGCGCGCATCCTCCTGCTGGATGAGCCGGTGGCGGGTGTTCACCCGGAGATGGCATCGAGGATTCTTGGTTTGCTATCGCAACTGCGTGAGCAGGAGAAACTGGTGGTTTTCATTGAACACGACATCGCGGCAGTGCGGCAGGTCGCGGACGTCGTCATCGTGATGGACGAGGGCAGGATCATCGCGCAAGGCGCGCCGGCGGAAGTGTTGGAGAGGCCGGAGATCATGGAGGCGTATGTGGGCTAGGAAAATCCGAAATCCGAATGGCGAAGTCCGAAGTGCAAAGTCCGAAGTCCTAAGGGACTGTCAGCGGAGTTCTTGATGGAGGCGAGGCGAACGGTTATGGTCACGACATGAGCGAATTGATCTTCGAGGTTGAGCAGGATGGCGGCTGGCTGGTGGCAACGTGCCATGATCCGGAAATGGCGACGCAGGCGGAAAGCCTGGATGACCTTGGGCCAATGATCCGGGATTTGGTGAGTTGCCGCTTCGAGCCGGGCGATCCCCAGCGCACCTGGCCGATTCGACTGCATTTCGTCCATGATCCGGTGATGGTGGCGCCGGCATGAAGCTCCCCCGCGACCTGTCGGGAGAGGAAGTGTGTCGCGCATTGGTTCGGCTGGGTTTCGAATTTCGGCGGCAGACGGGTTCGCATCGGCATTACGCAAAGGGATCGCTCCACCCCTGCGTGCCGATGCACACGGAGATTCGACCCAAGACGCTGCCATCCATCCTGAAGCAGGCGGACATCACGCTGGAGGACTTGCTGGACAACCTCTGATGGAAATCCGAGTACCGGATGACGAATGCCGTATGGCTCACGAAGAACACGATGGGATTCTACAGGTGCAGGAGCTGATCACCGGCTATGGGAAGAAGCAGGTGGTCAATGGGGTCAGTTTGTCCGTGGCGCCAGGAGAGATCGCGGCGCTCATCGGCCACAATGGCGCGGGGAAGTCCACCTTGCTCAAGGCGATCTTCGGCTTGATTCCCATCTGGCAGGGGCAGGTCTTTTTGGACGGCCAACCGGTGGCCAAGCCCAAGCCGCGTGAGTGGTTGCGCGCCGGTATCGCATACTTGCCCCAGGGCAACCGAGTCTTTACGGACCTGACGGTGGCGGAAAACCTCGAAATGGGCGGCATCACCTTGCCCAACAAGCCGCGGCTGAAGGAAGGGATGGAGAGAGTCTTCACGTTGTTTCCCGTGCTGACGGACCGGCTGAAGCAATGCGCGGGCACGCTGTCGGGTGGGAAGAAGCAGATGCTGGCTTTGGGTAACGCGCTCATCCTGTCGCCCAGGCTCCTGTTGCTGGATGAACCTTCGCTGGGCTTGGCCTCGCCGCTCATTTCTGAAGCCCTGGGCCGCATCAAGGAAATCAGCCGGGACAATGGCGTCACCGTCTTGATCGTCGAGCAAAAGGTCCGGGAAGTCTTAAAGATTGCTGACCGAGTGGTCGTGCTGCGCAACGGGCGCTTGTCTTTTGAAGGCCCGGCCGAGATGCTGAAGCACGAGGCGAAGTTGAAGGAAGTGTATTTGTAATTGGCCTTCAGCGCTCATGGCGCGGCTGCGCGGGCGGACGATTCAGTTGGTCGATCTCTAATCTTCATCCCATGAGATAACCCGTCGGAATCCGCTGGGCCATTATCGGTCGTCCCTGCGGGACTGGGGCGGTGCGCGTTCGCGGGCATCCGGACCGTTGGATCAGTTACAGCAAACTGGAGGCATTTGAAAAGAATGGAAGGCAGGAATTCGAGGAGGACGTTGACTTGCTGCTCATTAGTGTGAACGTCAACGAATTATTAAGACTGACGGATGTGCCAGGCGCCCGCGGCCCAGCGGAAACACGCGCTGGCGAAGAACGTCCGCTGAAGCTCTTCATCAGCTACGCGCACGAGGACGAGAAATGGCGGGCGAAGCTCGCGCCGAACCTCGACCTGCTCCAACGCGAGGGATTGGTGGAGGTGTGGTGCGACTTGCAGATCAAGCCGGGAGACAAGTGGGACGACGAAATCAAGCGGAAGCTGGAGGAGGCGGAGCTGTATCTGTTTCTGATGAGCACGGATTTGTTGGTTTCGGATTACGTGCAGAACACCGAGCTGCCGATTGCGCGAAGGCGGCATGAGGAAGACAAGGCCCGGCTGGTGCCGGTCGTGGTGCGAGAGTGCAGTTGGACTCGATACATCGATGACATCCAGGGATTGCCGAAGGGAGCTCTTGCTGTGAAGCAGTGGCGGGACGAGGACCAGGCGTTTCATGACGTGGAGGTGGGACTGCGCGAGACTATTGCCGAAGTGAGGAAGATGCTTGGGAGATAGCTGTCCAAGCGCACGACCGATCGCGTCAGCCCCTCCAGCAGGAAACTGCGCCGGACTTCGTAGTCCACGATTTCCGGGATGATGACGGGAATGTCCGCCTCCAGAAGGTGCTCCAACCAAGCGGCGATTTCCAGGTTCCGGGCGGGATGAGCCAAACGCCCCAGCGGCCCGGAATCAAGGGCGACGGCTTCAACCATTGAAACGCTTCCGTGTGGAAAGGCGGTTGTTCTCGATGGCCCGCTTGGCGCGTGGCCACGCGCGGGTGTCATAATCCGCCTCGGTTTCCATCCAGTTGCGGAGCAGAAGCACCGCTCGCGGCTGGCTTCGCTTCACTTTCGGCTTGTTTAAAGTTGCAACGGCCATGCCGCCAACGTAGGGAGCGTTTGCTGCGGCGTCAACGGAAACATGTCGAACATGTGAAAGGTGTCGCTTCCCAACTTCTCTACATTTTGTTGCTTTGCTGCACCGGGCCAAGCCGCGCGCTCCTGTTCGGATGGAGAGTTTCCGCCACGCAAAGCAGGGATGCTCGCGCTACGCCATCAGCGGCGGCTGGTTCTTGGCTTCTTCACCTTGCCGGCATGGCATGGGGGAAGCATTTCGCCGAGTGGCAGGGCTGCGGTGTTCTCGAGGGCGCCAATGCCCAACTTTGGCACACCCGTCATAAGCGGGTTCTTCGTTTAAAGTGATCCGGCAGTTTATGGCGGGGTGATGCGCACCCGATAGAACCGCTGCGCGACAGAGTTGGTCTCGATCAGGCTGCCTGAGTTATGCGGGCCATTGGGCAGCGTCTGCCAGGTCTCAAGCGCAAGGCGGTTGCGGAATTCAACAAAATGGTTTTGGCCCGGACAAAGCGGATAAGAAATAACCAGCCGATTCTGGCCCCCCGGCAAGGGCGTGTATGCCAGGGTGGCTTGAACGCGGCAGGCTTCCTCAAGGACCTCCAATTCTGCGCTGGCCAGGCTGTAATCGCCGCCGAGCAATGCATCGCCTCCCCCGGCTGGCGCCACAATGAAATCGTGGCCCAAACCCGCGACGCCGGTTCCAGCCTGAACCCGGAAAGTGCTTCGGCCCGCCGCCAGTCCCGTGACCGGCACCGCCAAGAGCAGCACACGCGTTTGCCGGCCGGCATCCGGAAGATTCATGAACGTGTCATAAATGCCGCGCCGATTGGCCTCCTGGCTTGTGCCTGCGGAGGAGATTCGCGGATCATTGTCCGAAGCCGTCTTCTGCAAACTCTCATAAACGCCTCTGGCCACAGTGCCATTCGAATTCAGCAGGTCCACGTACCAGGAAAAAATGCGGTCCGTGCTCGGCCTCAAGGCCGGCACGATCTGGGCATAGACTCTCAGGGTCGTGCTGGCACCGGCCGCAATTCGATTTGTGTCCAGACTCATGGTCACCGTCACCACTTGCGCACCTAAACGGAGCGGGGCGACCATCGCCACGATCAGCAAGAGCAAGTTCAAGAAACAGCGTGGGCGGCTAGAAGCGATTCGGGTTTTCATGTGCAGTGGAGCGTGTTCCCAGCAAACTCATGGTCGCAGTCCAGCGCAAGGCGAGAGGGATCGGTCTTTGAATCGTGGCAGGAAAAAAAGCTGCTTCGGCCTGCTTGTCCCAAGGCTTCAATGAAATGGTTCGCCCGAGAATTTCATCACGGAACGAAAACAGCCGCCCCCAGTCCCCAACCGGCGAAGCAAAAGGCAAGGCCAGACTCCCCAGCGACGCGCGGCCTGGCATCGACAGGCTGCTCAAATAGTTGCCTTTGACTACCGTGACATCGTCCGCAGTCACTTGACCGTCGCCGGTCAGATCCTCATTCAGATTGCGGGCCGCGGCAGGCTTCAGCAAGTTCTGCCAAACGCGGTAAAGATCCAGGTCGTTCGTCATGCGGTCGTTGTTCGTGTCCCCGGCCAGCACCGAGAATTCGCCGATGAAATCTTCGCCCAAGGGAATCCCTTGGTCGTTGAAGACGTCGCGTGCCGCCAACACAAGTTGGTACTGGCCTTGATCCAGCTTTCCACCCGGCAGGCTGGCAAAGGACAACCTGGCCCGGTTGGGCCGCTCGATCATAAGCCAGCGCGCCGCTGCTCAACTGGACACGATTGCCGGTCGTGCGATTGGTCAGTTCAAAATCGTCAATGGTCAGGCTGGCTGAAACATCCAGGTCGAAGGTCACGGCCACCGACGTCACGCGCGACCGCTGTGCCGTTCCGTCATTCACCCTCAGGTCGCGGACTGTGGGCACGCTGGCCGTGACCTGGAAAATTCGGAGATAATTGCCGCCGGCGGCTCCGTTTCCGTCGCCGTCCAGCCGGTTGCCGGCCAAATCGTGCAAGCTGCTGTCACCTGAAATCTGAAGGCGATAGCGGCCCGGCAGCAATTCCTCCTCAACAAACCGCAGAACAACCTCCGTCGCTCCCGGCAAGTAATCCGGCTGCAATTCGTAAATCGTATCGTCGGCGTTGCCGAAAACGCCGTCGCCGCCATCGCGCCGCAGTTCGTAATTGGTCGGCGCATTGGCATCGATCGGGTTCAACGCCTCGCTGAAGGAGAGCGTGATTTGACGCAAGTTCGCGCCCGCCACTCCGCTCGAGTGGATGGCAGACGGAACTGTGCTCACCAAGAGCGGCGGCGTGTGGTCCAGGCTCGATCCGCCGAACTCATAGGCGCCTATGTCTGCCAGCCCGGCGTCCGGCGTCAGGAGAATGTCCAGTGAGTTGGCGTTGGCCAGACTGGGGCGTCCGGAGTAACTCGCCACCAGGTAATGCTCGCCGTCGCCGCTGGAGAAGCCCACGGTCGGCGAGAGGTTCGCATTGCCCGATCCGTAATCAAACCGCATGCGGCCGTCGCTGAAGAGCGTTACAGCAAAGGCGGCCGGTCCATTGTCGGCCTGGCTGGCAGCATCCCAGCGGACGGTGATTTGGCCGGGCACACCGGTCGCGACGTAAAGATCGTCCCCGGCGGCGCCAGTTCTGACATCAGCCCAGAGCGGCGCGATGCGCCGGCGCGCGGCCAACTCGGATGTGGAATTGGCCCGCCCGTCATTCCCGCCCAACTCAAAATCAATCCAGCCGCGCGAGGAAACAAAAATCTCAGAGTAACCCTGGCCATAGAACGGAAACACAAAGGGCAAAGCGATTCCTTTGAGGCCGCTGTCGGAATGCCAGTTCTGCGCCTGGCCAACCGCGGCGAACGAGCTTTGGGCCTGCTCCCGAATCGCATAGTCCGCTGCGCCGAGATTTGGCGTGCCGGGATCATCGCGCCGCGCCGCGCTGAGCGCGTCGTGGGTTGGAGCGGCCCAGGAATCAGCCCGATCAATGGCCGGCGAACCGGCGTTGAGGACGAAGTTGTCGTCCACGCCGCCATCATAGCCGCCATTGGCGGCGCGGAACCCGAGCACGTTGTCAGCGCCGTCCGGGTCCACAAAGAGCGGGTCTGCCACCAGCGAATGCACGTCGCTCTGCGCCGCCGCCTGCCACTGGTTTAATGTGTCCATATTGGTTCCTCCCGAACTGACCAGATGAGCGTTGGCGGCGGTGCTCTTGCGGAACAGGTTGTAGTCGCTCTCCAGCACGCCGGCTTCATTGCTGGTCACGTGCAGCGCATACCCCGACTCGATGGTCAGAATGTTGTTCTGCAGGCGGACCTTTTCTGCTTCTGATTCCAGACGCATCGCGTCGCCGGTGGATTGCACGACGGTGTTGTTCAGGATCGTGACAGGCCATTCCGCCGTTCCGCCGCGAACCAAAATGCCCTGTTCGGTATTCGAGTAAACGATGTTGTTGATGATCTTGCCAATGAATCGGCCCTCGGACTCGATGCCGACGCCATTCGAATAGACCTTGTTGCCATCCGCTATCGTGCTAAACCGAAGGATGATGCCGCTCGTTTGATTGGCATAGACGCGGTTACGTTCAACGCGGCTGTCATCGCCCTGAGTCCCGCCGGCACTGATGCCGGTCGTATTCCGATAAACCCGATTCTCCGCGGCCACGGCGCCATGGCCCAGCTCGAGGCCGGTGCCGTTGAACGCAAGATGGCCAAAGATCTCGTTGCCGGAAACGAGCACCTTAAAGGAAGCCTGGATGCCGGCCAGGGCATTCTCATGCACGCGGTTTCGCAAAACCTGGATCACACCCTCCGGCGGTCCTTCGGCCAGAATGCCCGCCGAATTGCCATAGACTTCGTTATTCTGAACGACGCTGTTCGGGCCCATGACCCCAATGCCCTGATTGCGATGGTCGAAGACAGTGTTGGCATTAAGCTGCACGTTGGCGGCGTGAGTGACGATACCGTGAACCTGGTCGTCGTTCGTTGGACCGCCTTTAACGCCGAAGATGGAGTTGTTCGCAATCACCGCGCCCGTGGCCTCGTACCCCAGGTAAATGCCATCCGCCTGGTTGCCGAATATTGTGCTGTTGCGCACCGTCAACCCGTGGCTGACGGAGTCGTCGCCTACACCGATTCCAGTTTCAGCGCCGGTCAGGCGGAGCCAATCGAGAGTCACATTTGAAGCGTCCTGCAGTTCAAAAAGGTAACTGCCCTCAACCGTATTGCCGCGCTCCAACAAGCTGAAGCGCTCCTGGAACTGTGCATCATGGTAGCCCTCGATCCGCACGCCGGAATCCTCCGAACCCAACACCAGGTTCCGAGGCACGGCGTAGCGTCCGGCGTCCACGTGGATCACATCGGTCGGTTCAAGGTCATAGGCGGTGAACAAGGCAAACAAACTGGCCACCGGATGCGCGGGGTCTTTGCCGCCGTTGGCATTATTGCCAGCCGCGGTCGTCCAATCGTTGGATAGGAAAGCGGCGTCGTTGACGTAGTAATCGCGCCCGCCGTTAACGATCAGGAACGGCGCGTTTGAGCTGTCTAAGAACAGGGCGCCCACGGCCACGCGCACGCGGAGAAGGGCCGTCTGGCCCGCCAGATTCTGGCCCGGTGTCCAAAGGAATTCACCATTGCCTGCAACGTCCATGGGCAGGTCGGCAGCCGCCGGAGTCCAGTTGGCGCCGTCGTCGGTGGAGAGTTTCAAGCTGGCTTTGACGTTGCTGGTCGGATTGGGGTTTGCGGCCAGAATCTCAATGGCCGAGAGCATGGCCGGTTGGTCAGTCCGATTCACCAGTTCCAGCAGCATCCCATGCCCGTCGGCGGCCACGACCGCCGGGGCCAGCACCTATGACTACGACGTCAAACGTTTCCATAATTCGATGTCTTCAAGTTTGGCTTTGATTGCGTTTACGAACTGAGCGCCGAGTGCGCCGTCAATGAGCCGGTGGTCCACCGAAAGCGTCATCTTCATGATCTGCCGTATGACGAGCTTGTCTTCGCGGACAGCGGGTTGTTTCATCGTGCTGGCCACGGCGAGAATGGCGCCTTCACCGGTGTTGATAATGGCGTTGAAATTCTCGACGTTCAGCATGCCCATGTTCGAGAGGGTGAACGTGCCGCCGCTCATCTCGTCGGGCGTGAGTTTGCCGGAGCGTGCCCTGTCGGCGAGTTGCTTGGCAGTGGTGCAGAGTTCCAGCAACGTCAGTTGCCCGGCATTGCGAATCACGGGCACAACCAGCCCGCCTTCGATGGAAACCGCGAGGCCGAGGTTCACCTGGCTGTGCCAGCGCGTGGTCTTGCCGTCCGTGCTGCTGTTGACAGTGGGGAACTCCTGCAGGCTAAGCACGACGGCCTGCGAAATGAAGTCCGTGACCGTGTAGGGTGCGCCCGCAGCCTTGAGTTGAGTGCGGTAGGCGATCAGATCGGTCATGTCCACACTAACCGTGCAGTAGAAGTGCGGCTGGGTGACGATGCTTTGCGTGAGACGCTGTGCGATGATCTGCCGCATCTTGGTCATCGGCTTCGGCTTCTCGGCGCTGGCGCGTTGCACCTCGGCGATGGTGATGCGCCCGCCGTCGCTCGACGGGACGTTCAGCAGATCCACACCTTCCTTCCGGGCGAGTTCCTTCGCGGCAGGGCTGACGCGCAGTTTGTTGTAGCCGCGCGATTCCAGATACTGCTCCACATCGCGTTCGACCACGCGGCCTTGTGGGCCGGAGCCTTTAATCGGCGACGGGTCAATCACGCAGCTTCTGGCCAATGCCACCGCTCGCGGGCTGATGCGGAAGAGCGCAGGGGCTGACGGCACCGGGGCGGGAGCAAATGCAACTGCGGTAGGGAGGGCTGGCTCAGCCGGCCGTGCCACGGAGGTTGGTGGCGGCGGCGGCGCGCTGGAGACAGCGCGCCCTACCTCTGCAGCCGCCGGTTTCGGTGCGGCCGGTGCTGGTGCGGCCACTGTCGGAATTGCTTCGCCGGGTTTGCCGAGAAAACCGACGGTGCTCTGCACCGGAACGTTGACGCCCGGTTGCACAACGATTTTGAGCAACGTCCCTTCCTCGAAGCTCTCCACCTCCATGACTGATTTGTCGGTCTCGACGGTGAACAGGATGTCGCCCTTGGCAACCTTGTCACCTTCCTTCTTGAGCCATTCGACGATGGCGCTTTCTTCGGTCATCTGACCGAATTTGGGCATGATGATTGGAGTAGCCATGGCTCAGCTCACAGGATGGCGTTGGCGGCGGCGAGGATGTCGTTGACGTTCGGCAGGAACGCCGCTTCGAGGATGTGCGACTGCGGAGCGATGCCGTTTTTGGCGCCGACGCGTTTGACCGGCGCGTCGAGGTAATCGAACGCCGCGTCCTGGATGGTCGAAGCGATTTCGCCGGTGTAACTGCCGATGTGAATCGCCTGGCTGGCGACGACGCAGCGGCCGGTCTTCTGCACCGAGCGAAGCACGGTTTCGAGGTCGAGCGGCACGAGGCTGCGCAAATCAATGACTTCGGCGCTGACTTTCTTTTCGGCCTGCAACTTGTCTGCAGCCTTGAGGCAGTCATGCACCAGCGGACCCCACGCTACGAGTGTGATGTCGCTCCCCTCACGCTTGATGTCGGCGACGCCGAGCGGAACCAAGTATTCGCCTTCGGGCACCGGGCCTTTCATTCCGTACAAAGCCTGTGACTCGACGAACAGGACTGGGTTGTTGTCGCGAATTGCCGATTTGAGCATGCCCTTCGCATCGTGAGGCGTGGCGGGATAAACGACATACAAGCCGGGGACGTGGCAGAACATGGATTCAAGCGTC
The DNA here is from genome assembly GCA_964363225.1 of uncultured Verrucomicrobiota bacterium. Lineage (GTDB taxonomy): Bacteria > Verrucomicrobiota > Verrucomicrobiia > Limisphaerales > CAYIIH01 > CAYIIH01. The sequence continues at coordinate 15,365 of CAYIIH010000188.1, forward strand.
TGCGAATGCTGGCCACCGTAACCTTTGCCTGCGCCGGCAGAGGCCCGAATTACCAACGGCACTTCCGTCTGGGCGCCACTCATGTAATGCCATTTCGCGGCCTGGTTGCTGATCTGGTCGGATGCCATCAACGCGAAGTCGAAGTACATCAACTCCACCACGGGCCGCAGTCCTCGCATCGCCGCACCGCAAGCCGTGCCACAGATGCACGCTTCGCTGATCGGCGTGTTGAACACGCGATCGCGTCCAAACGTTTCTAGTAAACCTTTAGTCACCTTGAATGCGCCACCGTAGTCAGCGACGTCTTCGCCATAGAAAATGACCCGCTTGTCGCGCGCCATTTCCTGCACGAGCGCTTCCTTAAGCGCGTCCTTGTAAGTGAGTTCGCCATTTGTCCGCTTGATTTCCGGGAGCGGACTGTAGAGTTCGACTTTTTGGAATTCGGTCGGAACGGTCTCGCACTTCGTATCGGTGTATATGAACGTTAACACGTCCTTGGCTTCGGGATCGGCAGACTCAGCAGCGCGTTTGGCGGCGCGGGCGTTGCGGTCGGCCACGCGCTTTTCCACCGCCGCGATACCTTTGGCGTCGAGCACCTTGGCGTCCAGCAGTTCCTTCTTGTACGTCTCGATTGGGTCGATAGCTTTCCAGGCGGCTTCTTCTTCCTTGGTGCGATATTCGT
>CAYIIH010000189.1:0-16007 GCA_964363225.1 uncultured Verrucomicrobiota bacterium
CGGCCTTCGGGTCACCGTGCTGCACGCGGTCGAGAATGCGTGTCACGTCGCTCACGCGCTCAACCATCCCACACCCCGGCACGATAGAGAAGGCGCAAATTCCGTTCGCCCTGCAGGCAATTCGATGGCACAATGCCCAGCAAATGTTCCTGGCGAGTTTAGTTATTTCAGGCCGCGAGTGGTTGTGGCCGGTGGCGGGATTGGTGGGCGCGGCCCTGCTGATTCTGTTTTGGGCCTACCGGGGAACGGTTGCAGAACGCTGGACGCGCGGCCTTTGTTTCTTTCTCAAATCATTGGGCTTTCTGGCGCTGGCGCTTTGCCTGCTCGAGCCGCTCTGGAGCGGGCAGCGGGTCCGGCCGGGCGCCAACCTGTTCGTGCTGCTGGCCGACAACAGCCAGGGCATGCAGATCAAAGACCCGGGCGCGGCCCAAAGCCGGGGCGAGGTTCTGCGCCAGTTGATGGCGGACCGCAATGATGGCTGGCAAACGCAGTTGGCGGAGAATTTCGAACTCCGGCGTTACCAGTTCGATGCCAGAGTGGAATCAACCAAAGACTTCGGCGAATTGCGCTTTGATGGCCGCGCCTCGTCGATCGCCACGGCGCTGCGCACCGTCAAGGAACGCCTCGAGGGCCGTCCCTTGGCCGGCCTGCTCCTCTTCAGCGACGGCAACGCCACCGACATGAGCGGGTCCGTGGACCTGTCGGTTTTGCCGCCCGTTTATCCGGTGCTGATCGGGTTGGACAAACCGGTGAAAGATATCGCGCTGCAAAAGGTCGCCGCCAGCCAGACTTCCTTTGAAGATGCGCCGGTCACGATTCAAGCGGATGTCCTCGCCACGGGATACGCCGGCCAGAGCATCACGGCCCAAATTCATGAATTGTCCGGGTCCATCGAGACAAAAGAGACCAACGCGGCGGCGGGTAAAAAGGAGGGGCCGCCGGGCGAAAAGGCCCTGCCTCGGAAACCCGCAACTTACGAGCAAACCCAACGGGCGCCGCGCGAGGGGGAGATCGTAAGCTTTCGGTTTCAATTGCGCCCGGAGCGGCCCGGCCTCTCCTTTTATCGACTGCGCGTCACCGCCAAAGAGGAACTGGGACTGACCGGCAGCACCAATGGTTCGACGGAAGCGACTTTGGCCAATAACAGCCGGGTGGTGGTGGTGGACCGCGGCCAGGGGCCGTATCGCCTCCTCTATGTCGGCGGGCGGCCCAACTGGGAATACAAATTCCTGCAACGCGCCGTGGCGGAAGACGATCAAATCCAACTGGTCGGCTTGATCCGCGTGGCCAAACGGGAACCGAAATTTGACTTTCGCGGGCGCACCGGCGAATCGAGCAATCCGCTCTTTCGCGGTTTCGACCTGAAAACGGAGGAAACCGAGCGCTACGATCAGCCGGTGCTGGTGCGCCTCAATACGCGCGACGAACTGGAATTGCGCGGCGGGTTTCCCAAGACCGCCGAGGAACTTTACGCCTATCACGCCGTGGTTCTGGACGATCTTGAATCGGCGTTTTTCACCTACGACCAGATGATGTTGCTGCAGAAATTCGTTTCCGAGCGGGGCGGCGGCTTCCTGATGCTGGGCGGCCAGGAATCGTTTCATCAGGGCCGGTACGAGCGCACTCCCGTCGGCGACATGCTCCCGGTGTATCTGGACCGAATCCAGGAGACGAAACCGGCCCTGGACCTTCGCCTCTCCTTGACCCGCGAAGGCTGGCTCCAGCCGTGGGCCCGGCTGCGCAATAATGAAATCGACGAACGAACCCGCCTCGATCTGATGCCGGCGTTTCAGGTCATGAACCGGGTGGGCGACATCAAACCCGGCGCCAGCGTCATTGCGGCCGCCACAGACCCGGCGGGCAAGAATCATCCGGCGCTGACCGTGCAGCGCTTTGGACATGGGCGCAGCGCGGCTTTGATGATCGGCGATTTCTGGCGCTGGGGCCTGTATCATGAAACCATGCAGCGCGATCTGGCCAAGGCCTGGCGGCAACTGATGCGCTGGCTGGTGACGGATGTGCCCAACCGCCTGGACCTTCAGGCCGAACAGAAAGCCGGCGATGCCAACCAGGCGGTGCTGTTGCAGGCGCGCGTGCGCGACAAAAACTTTCAGCCGCTGGACAATGCCTCGGTCACGCTGCACATCGTGCCGATGACCGGCGATTTCAAATCGAGCGGAGCCGCCGCGGCAGCCGGCACCAATGCCATTCGATTGCAGGCTGAACCGGCCTCCCAGGAAGCAGGACTTTATGAGGCCACCTACATCCCACGTGAAACCGGTGGCTACCGCGCCGAGGCCATCGTGACCGATGCGGCGGGCGCAGCGGTCGGCCAGGCGGAAGCCGGCTGGTCAGCCGATCCCGCGGCGGAAGAGTTTCGCTCGCTCAAGCCGAACCGGGCTTTGCTGGAAAGGATCGCTCAACAAACCGGCGGCGAAATGATTGCGGCCGACAAATTGGAGGCGTTCGCCCGGAAACTGCCCAACCGCAAAGCGCCCATCACGGACGTCTGGACCTTTCCGCTCTGGCATCAGCCGGCGGTGTTTCTGCTGGCCTTGGTTTGCTTTGTCACCGAGTGGGGCTTGCGCCGCTGGAAAGGGCTGGCATGAAAAGCGGAAGCTCATAGACTCGTCCATCGCCGCAAATCCAAGATCGACTTTGAATTTGCATGGCCTTCACTACATGACTAAATTTCAACAGAAAAAATGAGCGCACTTCAGGAAGTGGAAAAACTCTTATCTGAGATGACCCGAGGCGAGAAAGCTCAGTTGCTGCAATGGGCTGTCCGCGATCTGGGGGATGCCTTTCCAGGCATTGAAAGCACTCCGGGAGTCTGCGGCGGAGAGCCCTGCGTTGTCCGCACGCGAATTCCTGTCTGGCTTTTGGAACAAGCTCGCAGGCTGGGAACACGGGAAGCGGATTTGCTCCAATCGTATCCCACATTGCGAGCAGAAGATTTAGCCAATGCCTGGGCTTACGTTCGATCGCACAGAGCCGAAATCGATCAGCAGATTAAAGAGAACGAAGCGGTTTAACTATGGCGTTCCTCTATGCAAACGAGCTTATCCGCGTTTATCGAAGCTCTGCAAAACCATGAGGACTTCAGCACTACGCTTGGCCGTTTTCGCAATTGCAGTGCCCATTATCGTTTTGATTTTCGCTCCTCTCTCCCTCGCCAGCAGTGGGGATCCAGCGACCGTGCTGGTCGTGGTCGGCGCTCCGGGAACCGAGGAGTATGGCCAGACGTTTGCGCGCTGGGCGGGGCTCTGGGAAAAAGCCAGTCTCGCCGCCGGCGCAAAATACAGCATCATCGGCCTGAAACCGGAGGCGGAGCCGACCGATCACGATCAATTGCAGAAAGCGCTCCACGAAGAGCCAAAAGAATCGCGCGCCGAACTGTGGCTGGTGCTCATCGGCCATGGCACGTTCGATGGCAAAGAAGCCAAGTTCAACGTGCGCGGCCCGGATGTCTCCGCCACCGAGCTGGCTCCGTGGCTCGAATCCTTCCACCGCCCGTTGGCGGTCATCAACTCCGCTTCTTCGAGCGGTCCATTCATCAAAAGCCTGTCCGGCCCCGGCCGGATTGTGATCACGGCCACGAAGAGCGGTTTTGAACAGAATTACGCCCGGTTCGGGCAGTATATTGCGGAGGCCCTGCTCGATGCCCAGGCGGACCTGGACAAGGATGGCCAGACCTCGCTGCTCGAGGCGTTCCTGACGGCTTCCTATCGCGCGGCTGAATTCTACAAAACCGAAGGGCGCCTGGCGACCGAACATGCGCTGCTGGATGACAATGGCGATGGTTTGGGCACGCCGGCAGATTGGTTTCGCGGCATTCGGGCGGTAAAAAAGGCGCAGGAAGGCGCGTCGCTGGATGGCTTTCGCGCGTACCAGTTGCATCTGCTGCGCAGCCCGCAGGAGCAGCAAATGCCTGCCGCCGCGCGCGCCCGGCGCGATGATCTGGAGCTGGCCATCAACCAGCTCCGTGACGCGAAGAAACTCCTGCCGGAAGAGGAGTATTATACGAAGCTGGAGGGCATGTTGCTGGAGCTGGCCAGGCTCTACGAGCCGTCCGGCGATGCCACTCGCGGCGCCAGTCCAAATGAGGAAATCAAGAAGCCGTAGCCTGCCCTGACAGTCCCTGATGAACACGCACTTCACGTTTGACCAAGCGGCCCGCATTCCGATGCCCGGCGACAATGTTGCCATCGCCAGCCGCCGTCTGGAAGCCGGGACGCGCCTTGATCGCAGCGACGTCACCTTCTGTCTGCCGCACACCATCCTGGAGGGCCACCGTTTTGCCGTGGACCTGATCCGCACCGGAGAAGCGCTGTTATCGTGGGGTTTGCCCTTCGGAACCGCCCTGCGCGAGATCGCGCCAGGCGATTACGTCTGCAACGAGAAAATTCTGCTTGCCCTGCGCCAGCGCCACGTCGAGTTTGCGCTTCCCGACCGCGCCAATTTCAAAGACCACTTCAGCCGTTATCAACTGGACGAGCACCACTTCCGGCCTGGCCAGCAAGTGCCGCGCCACGCTGAAAGCCGTTTTTTCGATGGCTTTGCGCGCGAGGGCGGCCGCGGCGTTGGCACCCGGAATTACATCGTCATTTTGGGCACGACTTCCCTGACCGGCAGCTTCGCGCGCTCACTGGCTGACCGGTTTAAAGAGGTTTCAAGCCGCTGCCGGAACATCGATGGTGTGGTCGCCATCGCCCATACCGAGGGGGGCAGCGGCACACGTCCCAATAATTTGGATTTTCTGCTTCGAACTTTGGCCGGCTTCGTGGTGCATCCCAATGTCGGAGCCATCCTGGCCGTCGATTTTGGCAGCGACGCGGTCAACAACCTGATGCTCCGGGAGTACCTGGCCAGACACGATTATCCGGTGGACAAGGTGCTCCACGATTTCATGACCTGGCAGGGAAATTATCAGGCCGCTCTCGACGCAGGTGAAGCCGTGGTCAAAGCATGGCTTCAACCGGTCAATGCCTGCCAGCGCACGGCTCAATCGGTCGAGCATCTCCGGATCGCGCTGCAATGCGGCGGGTCGGATGCCTTTTCCGGCGTCTCCGGCAATCCTTTGGCGGGCTGGGTGGCGAAAGAGTTGGTGCGCTACGGCGGGAGCGCGAACCTGGCGGAAACCGATGAATTGATCGGCGCGGAGCCGTATGTGCTCGGCAATGTCCGGGACCTGCCCACCGCCCGCGCGTTCCTCGAAAAGATCGAGCGTTTTCAGCAACGAGCCGCCTGGCACGGGCACGACGCCGAGGGCAATCCATCGGGGGGCAACAATTACCGCGGACTCTACAACATCGCCATTAAATCGATCGGGGCCGCGCGCAAGAAAGACCCGGAGGTCCGGCTCGATTACGTGATTGATTACAGCCAGCGCATGACCGCGCCCGGATTCTATTTCATGGACAGCCCCGGCAACGATCTGGAGGGCATCGCCGGGCAGGTGGCGGCGGGCTGCAATATGATTCTCTTCACGACCGGCAACGGCTCGATCACCAACTTCCCTTTCGTGCCCACGATCAAGATCGTCACCACCACCGGCCGCTACCAGTTGATCCCGAACGAAATGGATGTGAACGCCGGGCGGTATCAGGACGGGCTGCCCATGGAGGATCTCGGCCGGGAAACATTTGCATACACTTTAAGAATCGCCTCCGGCCAGCGCAGTGTCGGGGAGAAAGCCGGTCATTCCCAAGTCCAGCTCTGGCGCGAATGGCGTCAAACGGATGGCAGCCGCCTCGTGCAATTGCAGAATGCTCCGCGTCCAAACGGCCAGCCGCTGCCGGTCAAAACTGGCCCGGTTCGACCCGCCAAGTTCAGAGCCTGCCAAACCGCGCGCGGTGTTGCCACCGATCAAATCGGCTTGATCGTGCCGACAAGCCTTTGCTCGGGAGCCGTCGGGAAGATGATTGCCGACAAGTTGAACTCCGCGTCGGCCAAGATGGACGGGGTATCGCGTTTTGTGTCCTTGGCTCACACGGAAGGCTGCGGCGTGTCCGGCGGCGAGTGCGAGGAGATTCTGCTGCGCACCTTGGCGGGCCACTTGTGCCATCCGCTGGTGAAACGCGCGCTGCTCCTGGAGCATGGCTGCGAAAAAACCCACAACGATGCTTTCCGCAATTATCTCCAGGAGTTGAGCGTTGACGGCAGCCGCTTTGGCTGGGCCAGCATTCAAATGGACGGCGGCCTCGACAACGTCACGGCCAAAGTGTGCGATTGGTTTCGGCAAGCGCTGGCTTCGGAAAAGGAGTTGCTGGTGCGCGAGGCCGGCTTGGACCAGTTGCGGCTCGGACTGGTGGCAGTCGGCCCGTTGCCTGAACCAGTCGCCGCCGCTTTCGCTCACCTGGCCCAACGCATGGTCAACGCCGGCGGCAACGTGGTGGTTCCGGAGAATTCCAGTTTGCTGTTGTCCGGCGTGTTTGTGCGGGAATTGCTCCAGTCAACGGCAGTTTATCCCACGCTCAGCTACGGAGAAGCGCTGGTGAAAAGCGGGTTCCACATTATGGAGACGCCGACGGATCATCCGGTCGAGACGCTCACGGGTCTGGCTGCCACCGGTGTCGAAGTGATGCTGGCCCACACGGCGACGCGGCCGTTGCAGAGTCATCCCATGATTCCCCTGATCGAGGTTACCGGCAACGAGGCGACCTGGCGCAGCTTCCCGCAAGACCTGGACCTGCTGCTCAACCTCGAGAACCGCGCGCCGGAGGCCTTGGCCGAAGAGCTGTTGGAACTGATCCTGAGGGTGGCCTCCCGCGAGTACACCCCGAAATTGTTCACGCAAGGAAACACCGATTTCCAAATGACGCGCGGCTGGCAAGGCGTGTCGCTGTGAACCGCAGCAGTCAGTCTCTGCGCATCGGCGCTCTGACTCTCGGGGCCGTTGACAAAGTCGTAGCGCAGGTTTCCAACCTGCTGTGTCGCAGGGCTTCCAGCCTGCGGACGCCGCGAATCCAAACACGCTCTCTGACTTCGGACGCGCTGCCGATTGGAAATCGGCGATACAGCAGCAATTCACCCGCCTGTGGCGGGGTCATGAGGAATATAACTTTCAAGTGGTTGAAATTAAAGATGTTGCATAGGAGTTACTTGAGAGGTTGGAAACCTGCGCTACGATCTGGCCACTCGCCGCCACGACGTGTTGATCGACTTTGTCAACGGCCCTGCCCTGATTCTGCAACCGGCCATTGCGCTCCATGACCAGTTCGTTTAGGTTCGCGCCATGACTGATTTGCGCCGGGTCTGGCGATTCATTCTGGCGGCCGGGATTGGCTGCTGGCTGTGCGGTTGCTTTCCGGTCACGGAAAACGCGCTCGATGAACAGAAGGACCCTCATTTCTTGGCCGGCAAAGCCCGGCTGAACAGCCTTGATTACAAGGGCGCCATCGATTGCTTTGAAAAGGCGCTGGAGGTCAATCCGCGCTCGGCCTCAGCCCATTTCGAGCTGGGCGTCCTTTATGAACAAAAGGAGAATGATTATCCGGCGGCGATTTATCATTACGAAAAACATTTGCGGCTGCGGCCCAATTCGGATTTGGCGGACGTGGTGCGGCAGCACGTCGCAGCCTGCAAGCTGGAAGTGGCTAAAACGGTCTCCTTTGGAGTCGTGACCCGGGAGGTGCAGCGGGACCTGGACCGGCTGGCGGCTGAAAACGTGGTCTTGCGGCAACAAGTGGAGACTTTGAAAACACAATTGGCCCAGCGCGCCTCCACACCAATCAATGCTCCGGCCACTGTGCCGGCTCCGGCCGGAACGAACACGCTGGCGCAGCAGAACATCCCCGTTACCAGACCCGCACCTCCCAAGGTGGAACAAGAGACCCCTGCGGCGCCCGCCGCCAAAGCACCGCTCCCGACCCCAGCTTCCCGGACGCACGTGGTCAAATCCGGCGACAATCCTTCTATTATTGCGCGAAAATATGGCATCACGCTGAACGCGCTGATGGCGGCCAATCCGGGGTTGGATGCGAGGAAGCTGAAGATTGGCCAAGTCTTGACCATTCCGGCGCCGAAAAGCTGAGCGTCATGGTCAAGCGCGTTTCTTTTCTGCTCATTGCCCTGTTCTGGGTGGCGATGAACTGGTTGCTCTGGCGCTCCGAGTTTGGCGGCGGCGAGCTGGGCAGCGCGGTGCCGGTGAGCTTGGTGTGGGAAAAAGTGTTGACGGCCCCGGATGATTCATCGCTCGAGATCAATTTTCACGGAAAGAAAATCGGGTATTGCCGCTGGCTGGCGAACGTGGGGGAAGAGCTGAGCACAGGCAAGCTGGGAACCGAGGAGGTGCTGCCTGAAGGCATGGTCCGGCAACTGGCCGGTTACACCATCGACCTGGAAGGCAGCCTCTTGTGGGAAGGCCACGGCGGCAGGCTCCGCTTCGATTTGCACGGCCGTTTTGCGACCGATCATGCCTGGCAGGAACTGGCCCTGCGCGCCAACGTGCGGCCGACCGTATGGGAACTGCGCGCCCTGGCGGCCGACGAGAGTGTGACCTTGAAAGTCGAGGACAACGAATCGCGATGGGAACACCGGTTTGCGTTTGCCGATTTGCGCCAGCCCGAGAAGCTGCTCAAGGAACTCGGTTTCCCGGCGTGGCCCGGCCTGTTCAACCCGGCCATGATCCTGCCTGCGCCGCAGCAGAATTACTCGCTGGGCTTGAACTGGGAGGCCCGCAACGACTGGTTGAAGATCGGCCATTCGCAAGTCCGGGTTTACCGGTTGCAGGCCCGGCTGCTGGACCGCTACCAGGCGGTCGTGATCGTCAGCCGGGTCGGCGAAATCCTGCGGGTTGAGTTGCCCAACGATCTCGTGCTGGTGAACGATGCGCTGATCGACTTTTGAACCGGGCCCCGAAGCATGATCGAACTGGCGCATCTGGTGAAACGGTTTGGCGACCTGGTAGCCGTCAACGGGATTGATTTGATCGTGCCGCGCGGTGAATTTTTTGCCATGCTCGGTCCGAACGCCGCCGGCAAAACGACCACGCTTAAGATCATTGCCGGCCTGATCAAGCCGAGTGCCGGGACCGCGCGCGTGGCCGGATATGATGTGCAGACGCAACCACTGGAGGCGCGCCGCCGGCTGGCCTATGTGCCGGATTTCCCGTTCCTTTACGACAAGCTGACGCCCTGGGAATTCTTCCGTTTTACGGGCCAGCTCTTTCAGATGGAGGAAGACCGGTTGCAGAAATCGGCCCGCGAGTTGATCGCTCGATTCAACCTGGAATCGTATCTGGCCAAACCAATCGAGGGCCTCTCGCACGGCACACGGCAGCGGGTGGCGATTGTCTCGGCCTTGTTGCACGACCCGGAAGTGTTCGTCATCGACGAACCGATGGTCGGGCTGGACCCGCATCATGCGCGGGTGGTGAAAGACATTCTGAAGGAGCGTTCCCTGCAGGGCATGACCGTGCTGGTCTCCACCCATCAACTGAGCGTGGCCGAGGAAATGGCGGATCGAATCGGCATCATCCACGTGGGCCGCTTGATTGCGGTGGGGACGCGCGAGGACCTGCGCCGTCAAAGCGGCGGCGACGGCGCGCTCGAGCAAACCTTTCTGGCGTTGACCGCCCAGGAAGCCAATGTCCAGGAGGAACGAGCCGCGTGGTCTGAATCCTGATTCCGGCCCTGGCCCGCCCAACTCGCGAAAGAATGCGACCGACAATCCAGCCATGCCCTCGAGTTTGAACCACAGCCCGCGCCAATCACCCCTGCTCTTGCTGGTGCGCATTAACCTGCTCCAGGCTTGGCGGCGCGTGAAATCGGTCCGCGAGCAATCGCGGCTCCTGTCCTCGTTGATCGGCCTTTTTGTGGTCGGTTACCTGGTCCTGTCCTTCTGGCTGTTTTACCGGGGGATGAAATTCGTGGAGACCTTTCCCGGCCTGGGAACGTTATTGACGGAGCGGCTGCTTTTTCTCCTGTTTGCCTTCTTGTTCGTGCTGCTGCTGTTCAGCAATCTGGTCATCAGTTACACCAACCTGTTTCGGAACCGTGAGACTTCCTTTTTGCTGGCTTTGCCGGTCCCCGCCCAAACGATCTTTCGTTGGAAGTTTCTGGAGTCAACCCTGCTGGCCTCGTGGGCGTTTCTTTTCTTAATTGCGCCTTTGCTGGCGGCCTACGGTCTGACACATCGCGTGCCCTGGCATTTTTACCCGGCCACGCTGCTCTTCACCGCCCTGTTCGTGGTGCTGCCCGCCGTGGCCGGGTCGTGGTTCGCCGTCAACCTGGCCCGCTACATGGACCGGCGCGTTTTCCAGGTGACGCTGCTGGCGACAGGGGCGCTTTTGCTGGCGGGCGCGGCTTGGTGGCTGAAGCCGGAGCCGATCACCGACGATATGCTGGAGACGCGCGTGCTGGCCGTGCTCGACCGGTTGCTCATGAAAACGAGGTTTGCGCAATTCCCACTGTTGCCCAGCTACTGGCTTTCCGCCGGCGTGTTGAACTGGTCTGAAGGCGCACTGACCACGGCCGGTTTTTTCATTTTGGTGCTGCTGAGCCACGTGCTCTTTTTTGGCTTCCTGGCCTTCACGGGCATGGGGCAGATGTTTTACGACGCCGCTTCCGCGGTGCAGAGCCGAGGCAGCGTGTTGGGGCGATGGGGCTGGTTTCGGGCCTGGCAGGATCGCCAGCGCAAATTCTCCTACAAGCCCGGCCTTCTGGAAGTGATCGTGAACCTGGCGCCCCGGCTTCGGCCCGACATCCGGGCTTTGCTCGTGAAGGACATCCGGGTTTTTTGGCGGGACACCACGCAATGGGGCCAGACGCTGGTGTTGTTTGGGTTGCTGGGCGCCTACATCATCAACTTGCGGCATTTCTCGCACCAACTGACCAACCCCTTCTGGGTAAACCTTGTTTCCTACCTGAACCTGGGGGCGTGCGCGCTCAATCTGGCTACCCTGACGACCCGCTTCGTTTATCCGCAATTCTCGCTGGAAGGAAAGCGCCTTTGGATCGTCGGCTTGGCGCCGTTGGGCCTGGTCCGGGTCGTGAAAACGAAATTCGCCCTGGCCAGCGGCGCTTCCCTGATCGTGACCTTGGGTCTGGTCTTTTTGTCCTGTCGCATGCTGAAAATGTCGCCGGAGCGCACGCTTTATTTCTCACTCACGGTGACGGTCATGACGTTTACCTTGAACGCCCTGGCCGTCGGTTTGGGTGTGCTGTACCCCAACTTCAAAGAGGATAATCCCAGCAAAATCGTCAGCGGTTTTGGCGGCACGTTCTGTCTCGTGCTCAGTTTTCTTTACATTGTCGTGTCCGTCGCCGTCCTGGCCATGGGCTCCCCGTGGACACGCGGGGTGCAATCCTCCAGTTTGCTGACGTGGGGTTGGATGACTTTTGCGATCTGGTCTTTGTTGATCGGCTGGCTGCCGCTGAGCCTTGGCTTGCGCAAGGTGAAGACCTTCGAGATTTAATTCAGAATTCTTTACAGGCCGGACGGCGAGGATTAGTGTTCCGCTCATGGCTTCCGAATTTGACGAGTCAGACTTTATCGATCGCGATTTTCAAGCCGCCCAGAAATCGCCTTACGCCACCTCTGCCGTCGCCGCGTCTCCTCCCGGTTTCAACCGCCCGCCCACGCGCGAGGAACTCGAATCCAAGGTCAGTGAAACTCACCAAAAACTGGCCGACCTGAAGCGCGCCCAGGAGGAATTGGAGCGGGAACGGGCGGCGCTGGAAGAGACACGCCGGCGCCGCCTCGAATTTCAAACGGGCCGGGCCGAAATGCAGCAGCATTTGACTCGCGGCCTCGGCCTGCTGGATAAAGCCGAGTTTGCCGCCCGGCGCGAGGCGGAGCAAATGGCCAAGACATTGACCGGTTTGCGCGAAGCCCTGGACAAAGTCCAGGCCATCAATGAAGAAACCTGGACGCAGGACAATTGCAGCCTGGAACTGACGCGCGCTCTGACCACCCTCGACAATGCGCGCATGGAATGGAATTCGGCGCGCTTGAAATGGCCGCTCCTGGACCAAGCGCCCCTCACGGGCGCCTCTGAGCAGGACGAACCCTCCGCACCCTCGAATTCCCCGTTGGAAACGCGCAGCTTTGGGCAGCTTTGCAGACTGGGGCTGGCCCTCACCTGGCCGGTCGCGCTGGTCGGATTGATGGGACTGGGTGCCATCATCGCCATACTTCTCCTGCGGTGAGAGGCAACGTCATGGGATTCTTCACAAAAAAAGCCGATCCCATCAGTGACCGCGCCCGCGTTCTGAATGCGCAGATTGCCTCGCTGGAGGCGCAAATCAAAGACCTCAACGCCCGTGCCAGCCAAAACCAGGGGCAACTCCGGGTGCGCTCGACCACCCTGCCCAGTGGTCAGACGGTGACACCAACCCGCGCCGGCGCCGCGCCGCCGGAGCCAATCTTTGAAACCGTTGATCATCCGAGGGCCAAATCGCCTCTCGAATCGGAAACCACGGCCGACCATTACAATGATCTGGGCGTGCGCAAGTACGATTTGCTCGCGGCCTGGCGGCGTTTGCAGAACCATTTCCGGGCGCCTCCGGCGGCGAATCCGAAGCTGGTCAGCTATCTGGCGGCTGGCAGCATCAAAGGACTCCGGCCCTTGCGCTATGAAAAACGGGTCGCACGCAATCGCTTTATCGCGTTGACCATTTTCTTTCTCCTCTTGTTGTGGGGCATCATGGCCGTGGTGTTCAAGCACTGATACACTCCTTTCATGAACCCCTCCCACATCAAAACACCGGATGGCATTTTCACCGCCTTCTTTTCCGAGCGAGGCCTGGTTGGTCTGGAATTTCCGAGGCGCTCCAAATCGGCGAAAAAGCCTGTTCCGGTTCAACGCGATGCGCCGCCTCATTTAAAGGAGTGGCAACTGCTGACTCAAGCAGCCTTGCTCAAAGCGTTGGCCGGCCAACGGCCCGGCAAGCTGCCTCCTTTGGACCTCTCGGCCGGCACCGCCTTTCAGCAGAGTGTCTGGGCTCTCCTGCAAAGCATCCCGCCCGGCCATACCTTGAGCTATTCTGAAGTGGCGCGGGCCATTGGCCGGCCCAAAGCCGTGCGGGCAGTTGGCCAGGCTTGCGGCGCGAACCCTATCCCCGTCCTCGTGCCCTGCCACCGGGTGCTGGCGGCGCACGGCGGATTGGGCGGGTTTTCAGGCGGCTTGGAATGGAAGATCAAGTTGCTCGGGAGGGAGAAAGCGTAAACCTAAATCGCGGCAGTTCGAACCGCGAAACACGCCAAATACGCGAAAGGAAAAGGAGTTGAATCGAAAAGCGGGTTCTCCCGTTGGGTGAATCCATCTTTTTCTCCAATCCGTTCTGTTTTCGCGTGGTTCGCGTATTTCGCGGTTCCAACTGCTTTCTCCAGGGTAAAGGCCACCGGACCACGCTTTTCAGGCCATCCGCCCGGCGCGGTGGAATGGCCGCCGAATCGGCCCCAGGGCTAAAACCCATTCAAAACATCAATCAACCGGCGCAAGCGGCCATACTGGCGCCGGTCAAAGCCAAACGCAATCCGGGGCAAATCGGCCAGTTCATTGTCCTTCCGCTCCTCCTTGGTCGCGTCGATCAGGTGAATCTTCTCGCCGCTGATGATGTCCGCAAAATCCTCGTTCAGCCCGGCCAGAGCCGAAGGTGAAGGTTTATGCTGCAGCCGGATGACGAGCAGGTCTTTGACAAACCGGCTCGAATGAAAATTGCGGTAAAACCGTGTGGTCCACTTCACCGCCTGATCTGTATCATCGGTGATTTGATAAAAGAACAGGTCTTCCGGCGAGATAAGTTTGTTCCGAAGCAGGTGTTCCCGAACGTTTTTGTCCCAGGTTTTCCAGTAAGTGCCCCCGGGCCGGTCGATCAAGATGAGCGGCATGAGCTGGCTCTTGCCCGTTTGCATCAAGGTCAGAGCTTCATAGCCTTCATCCAGCGTGCCGAAGCCTCCGGGAAACAGAGCGAGCGCATCCGAATGCCGCACAAACGTCAGCTTGCGCGTAAAGAAATATTTGAAGGTGATGAGCTTTTTGTCCTTCGATATGACCGGGTTGGCGCTTTGTTCCCACGGCAAACGGATATTCGCGCCAAAACTCATTTCCGGTCCGGCTCCTTCGTGTCCAGCCTGCATAATGCCAGGGCCGGCGCCGGTGATGACCATGAAGCCTGCGGCCGCCATTTTCCGCGAGAATTCCACGGCTTGACGGTACTCGGCCTTGTTCGGCTGCGTCCGGGCCGAGCCAAAAATGGTGACCTTGCGCGTCTGGGCATAGGGCGCAAACAGCTTGAACGCATACCGCAATTCGCGCAGGGCTGTCTGGATAACGCGCACATCGCCCCGGTCCCGGACATCGGCCAGCAATTTCAAGGCATTGACGATGATATCTTCGACCAGGTCCGGGTTATGCCCGCCGCCCTGGCCGGCAATAAGGTCTTGAATCCGGCGCTTTAATTCGGGTTCAACCCGCATTTTGTCCATGACCGGCAAGTTAGCCGAGTCGAGGGCCGGAAGGCAATGGCGCTTCTGAGGGCGATTCTTTGACTGCGGTTGGGGGAGGGCGCTAGATTCTCCAGTGTCAAGAGTGAGGATCCCTACTCCTTAAGAACCGTTCACCCGCCGATGCCGCTCAGGTCGGATTACTTCGGCAGTTAACCGATGGGAGACCGCACCGGTCCGGTGGGCCCGCCTCAAGCCTCTTCAAGCCGAGTTTCGTAAATAAGCAGAAGGCGTTGAGCTTCGTTCCCATTGGCTTCGAGATAGGCGTCAAGGGCCCTGATCAACGACTCCAACTCGGGATTCATTCAGGGAAGACCGCCCGCAGGAGCTTGTCCGCCTCGTCGTCGGGGATCGGGTTGTGGATCATTTCCCACAAGTCTTCCATCTGGCGAAGCCGGATGGTTAGTTCAGCGGCCAGAGAACGATCCGGAAAATCCGGGTCCGCCACTTCGGCGTGCAGGAGACGAGTCATGCGCAGGAACATTTTCATCCCCTTACGGTGCTGTTTCAACTCCGATTCCGATGGCTGCCGGGCCAGCATGGTTTGCCGCGTTCCCTCTTTGAACTCGTCGCACATCGCGCACCATTGGCGGGTGTGTCGGCGCGCCCAATCCTCAATTCCTTCGAGCGGATTCGCGGGGCGTTGCATCGTCTCGGCGGTGGCAGCCATGGCCCTAATGTGACCCAGTGTGCCCGGCCAGGCAAGCTTCGGTTTAAAGGCCTCGATTGAAAAGAGGCCGTCGCGTCAATGCCTTGACGAACACCCGGCGCTTGGCCCTCAGGCACAACCAATGCCTTGACGGCTTCGAGGCACTGAGAACTTAGGGCGGGCAGCCATTCTCAAGACTCTTTTCTGACCGGCGACAAAAGCCAGTTGCTCAAACTGAAACACACCGGTGGATTCCCAATTGGTTCCTTGAGCAAACCGAGGAGGCGGTTTACTGTTCGGCTGCAATGCAGGATGTGAAGGTCAAACCGGCGGCACCGCGGACGAAGAAGCCCGCGGCTCGTCTCAGTCCCAGACAACTACGACGCTTGGCTGACCGCATGGTCGCCTCGAACGATCCTGCGGAAGTCGCCCGCCTCAAGGAAGAACTGGAACGCGGTTTCTACAGCGATCCTTCGCCTGCCTAAAGTTCGCCGGGAGGACCTGCCTCGTTCCCTGTTTCGCCATTGGATGGAACGCGTTTACGAGCGGGAGATCCCGACCGACCAACTGGAATTGCTGTTCGACTGGCTGGAGACCGAACCCGACGTGCCGCACGGGCGATGGTTCAAACGCTTCCCGGAATTGACCATGTGCGGCGAGGGCGAACTGATCAAGACCTTCCTACACCCGGACCAAGCCGCGCTCGGCCAGGAGTTGGATTAACTCCTGTTTCCGCTTGCTTGCGGTGTTGCGGCTGGCGAGAAGGAATAGCCTCACAAGTCGAGCGCCGCCTGCTGGCCACCTTTGGCTTTTGCATTGGGCGCTTTCTTGAAGGTCTCGTCCAGGCTCGCAGCGCGGGTGGGACGCTCGATCCCTTTGCCCTCCATCAACTCCCGCACCGTGCGCA
>CAYIIH010000190.1:0-15972 GCA_964363225.1 uncultured Verrucomicrobiota bacterium
CCCCCTGAACCATCAGGATTTCAGAAATTTACCGACATCTCGCGAATGCGCCCGACTTGGACGAGCCTTCACACGACGACGGGCGATGGCAGTGAAATTACGTTGACGGACACGGTTGCCACATCCCGCACCCGGTTTTATCGAGTTAGGGCTGAGTAAAAGCTGTGTGGCAGTGGTGGGATTCAAGATTTGAAGAGGCTAACAGGGTTGGAGATGAAATGGACCAAGTCGCAGCACAAAGAAAGACGGGGGGGGAATTTGCTCGTCAATCCGCTGCTGACGGGTTAGCCTGTGGCGCATGGTTGAGTTGGCCAAAATCCGATCATTCTGCCACGCCGTAGCGAAACAGTTCCGCCCTCGGCAGATCATCCTTTTTGGCTCCTACGCTTATGGCCGTCCCAGAGCGGATTCGGACGTGGATTTGTTAGTCATCATGCCCCGCACACGCGACCGCGGAGAACGAATGTCGGTACGGATTCGGCATGCGATCCCGCGCGACTTCCCGCTCGATTTGCTGGTGAGGACTCCATCCGAGGTGGCGAAAAGGCTCCGTTGGGGCGACGGCTTCGTCCAGGAAATCATGGCCAAGGGCAAAGTAATGTATGAAGCCCACCACGCGTGAATGGGTCAAAAGTGTTTCTTTATCCGCGCCATCCGCGTCATCCGTTGTTCCAATTGCGGTGTTTGGGATGAACGGGACGGAGTTGCCGCGAGGCTTTCTTGTATGGTGGTTGCGCCGAATCTGCTCAGGCTGCGAAGGTTTCCCGCGGAGTGGAGCGCCTGCCTGGGGGAAGAGGGCAGACAGGCCGGCATGCAAACCTGCCTGCCGCGGCGGTGCAGGCAGCCGGCCTTGGTTACATGCCGTGCGAGAAGCCGATTGCAAATCGGCGCTCCTTCGGCTGCGGTTCCACCACGTTGCGCCTCTTTGCGGCGAAAAAGTGATCGCCTGAGGACCTGCCTGTGTCTCGGCAGACAGGCCGCAAACAGGCAGCCCACATTACAACGGCTATGAATCTTGATTCGGCAGTTCAATCTGGTTTGCCCAACCATTCACGAACTGGTCATAGACGTGAAACCGCTGGAATGGCCTTGGTCCTTAACGAAATCGGAATTGCTTTAAACAGGTTTGAAAGATAATCTTCCTTCATGAGCATTGCCGAATTGGCGGCCGAAAAGGTCAAACGCTTGCCAGAAGCACAGGCGCAAGCGGTTCTGAATTACCTCACGGAATTGTCCGGCTCGCCGGCACTATCCGCCGCAGAATTGATGCGTCTTGCCCCCGCCGAGCGCAGGAGAATTCTGGCCGACCAAGCCAGGCAAGCTGAGCTCCTTTACCGTCAAAATCCCGAATGGATCGTTGAAGAGGCGGAAGCACCTTTGAACTATGGCTAAAGCCACGCGGGGTGAGGTTTGGGAAGTGGAATTCCGGCCAGCGGTCGGCTCCGAGATTCAAAAGTTGCGCCCGGCGGTCGTCATGAACGTGCCTGAAGTCGGTCGGCTGCCGTTGTGCATTGTCGTTCCGATCACCGAGTGGAAAACGACTTTTGCCCAGTTTTCTTGGTTCGTTCGATTACCACCCGCTTCGCAAAACGGGTTGGGAAAGGAATCGGGAGCAGACGCCTTCCAGGTGAAGTCCGTTTCTGAATCGCGCCTGGTACGCAAGCTGGGACAGATAACCGAAGCGCAAACGAGCGAGATTGCTTCAGCCATCGCATTGTGCATCGGCTATTGATTGGACTTACCGGTCGGGTTCAGGTGGCGTGGAATTGGAGCGCGGCATCGAAGACCTCCACGCACCTCTGGCAGGCGCCTTGTGCGGCCGTCCAAACCGGGTATTGCGCCTGAATGACCGCCAGGCTCTCCGGCTTGATCGCATGACAATCTGCCCAGTCAAAAGTCGGAAAACTGCAGAGCGGACAGGGCGCGCCGGGGAGTGGCTGCTGAGCGGAATGAAGGCCTCTCGGATCGCACGCGTGGACCAGCAACTGTTGATGACTGGGCGCCGGACCGTTCCAAAGCAAGTCAAACACGGTCTGCCGCCGGCTTTCCGGCCAGAACGAATAGGCCCGGTCAAATTCAGCCCAACGCTGGTCGCGAGTGGCGATGCCGGCCCGGCCCCCGTTGAGCAGCCGCCCGTCAATGGTCACGTCCCAGAGCACACGGTACCGCTCCCGCGTCAGGCGTTGTGGGGACGCGGTGTGGCCTGCCACGTCCAACTCACGCGCATAGCCAAAAGCCGGATCGACCATATCCTGGAGATGGGTCAATTCATGCCGCAGAAAGGGAGTCAGGTCCTGCTCCAAGGCGAACCGTTCCACGCGCAAGGCCACGACGCCGCTGCGACCGGTTTCCGGATTCACATAAAGCTCGGCTCCCTCGTCCGATTTGCCCCGGGCTTTGCGAAAGGCCAGGACCTGCAACGCGCCGGATAACAAAGGAAACTCCTCCAGGGTCCGGAGCAGCCATTTCTCCAACCCCCACTCGCGGAACCATTCCAGGTGCAAGCGAAAGAAGGCCGCATTGCGTTCATCGGGGTCGAGAAGGGAGTAGAGTATTTCCCGCTCGCGATGGAAGCGCAGGACTTGCAGATGAGGGACATCCTGGCGTTTTCCCGAGGCGCACAAGAAGATGGCTCCCTCCACGAAATCTTCGTCGTATCTTAGATGCATCGTTTTTACTACGCCTCTCGGACGGCGAGAGCGCCGGGCGGCAAGCTGTTGAGGCCGCAGGCGGTGCATAAGGATTCCGCTGACTCATCGACCGGCCGGAGGAGCAAATCCTCGCTGCCCGGCGTTATGCCAAACCGGCGGCATTCGGCTTCGATAAAGGCGCGGGTGAAATGCGCCAGCGCTCCGAGCGCGCCTTCGCCGACGGCGCGGGCCAGGCGGCGAGTGAAGGCGGGCGTCCAGCGGCCAAGATGGTCGCGCAGGAATTTCTTCTCGGCCTGCAGACACACTTCCCACTGCTCTTCCGGCAGATGCTGCTGGAGGGCGAAGGCTTCTTTGGCGGCCAGGACCGACATGAATTCCAGCTCCAGGCATATATGATCGTGGCGTTCGGCGGCGTCCTCGCTCACTTCCAAACCGAAGGCGAGATAGAACGCGCCCAAGTCCGCCAGGCGGTGCGGCTGGAACAACGGGTCGGCTTTAATGTCGCCGTATTCGATTTCGTTCATCGGACAATCGCCGCGCACAGTATGGCCGAAAGCGGCCAGGTAATCGGCCTGGAAAGCGCCAAAGTTCTCTTTCTTGAAATGGGGCATGAGCTGCCGGGCGCTTTCTTCCAGGCTGATGGCGCCATCCGCGGCCAGGCGCTGCACCGCGGCCCCAAGCACGTTTTCCATGACGGTATGGGTGAGCCACCACCAGGTCTTGAGATTGGGGTCCTCGAACGCTTTGGCCAGGAAACGATGGACGAACGAGCGGGCCACGGCGACTTCTATTGCCGCCGGCGGATCAGATGGAGTTTGCATGTTGGTCAGACCTGACATGGATGGGCTCTTCGACCGTGATTTCGGTGATCTTTTGCCCGTCTTTGCTGTAACCAATGATTGTGTCGTTATAGAGCTCGTATTTCTTTCCGCGAACGGTGGTTTCGAAAATCTTCGGGCCTTCCTTGATTTCGTATCGGAAACATATACGCCGGTCTTTGCCGAACAACTGGAGGACGGCCAGCAATTCCCGGTCGGGCACGGCATAACGTTCGATGGCCGCGTCCACGCCCGGCCCAAACATCTGGCGCAAATAAGGACGGGGCACCCAACGCGGCGGAATGTAATAACCATTGGGTTCGGTGCCCAATTGGGGATAGAGCGGCAAGGCCACTTTGGCGACGTGCACCAGGTAATAGAGCGGGTTGTAACGGTCTTCTTTCCAGGTTCCGTCCGGGTTCAACTGCACCAATCCTTGCAGCCGGATCTGGCCGATGCACGCCGACATGCAGCGCGTCTGCATCGGCAGGCCGCCGCCGTCCTGGTCGCGGCCTTCCACGCGCGGGTAGCAACCGATGCATTTCTCGCTCGTGCGGGTCGTGCCGCGGTAAAGGCTTTTCTTGTACGGGCACGCTTCGAGGCATTTGCGGTAGCCCCGGCAGCGCTCCTGGTCAATCAGCACAATGCCGTCTTCAGGCCGTTTGTAAATGGCGTTGCGCGGGCAGGCGGCGAGGCAGGCGGGATAAGTGCAATGATTGCAGATGCGAGCCAGATAAAAGAACCAGGTCTTGTGTTGAGGCAACAGTTCGCCGCCTTGGAAGTACTGGTTTTTTTGGCCTTTGGGCGAGCCGGTGGGATTGTCTTCAAATCGGTTCGGGCCGGCCCATTCTTCGTCGGCGGGCAGATAGCCCATCGCCTTTTGCGCGCCCTCGGGGCTGATATGGGTTTTGGCAACCTCAAAGATGGTCTTGCCTTTGAATTGGCCATAAGGGCTCTGCAAGTCCTTGGGCTGGCCATTCCAGGTTTGGCCGCCGGGATTGGACTGTTCGAGCAAGTCGAGGATTTTGACATCCCAATGCTGCGGGTAGCCGCCGTAAGGTTTGGTTTCGACGTTGTTCCACCACATGTTCTCCTGGCCTTTGGAGAAGGTCCAGGTGGACTTGCAGGCCATGGTGCAGCTTTGGCAGCCAATGCAGCGATTGATATTGAAGACGAAGGCGAACTGCCATTCGGGGAAGGCCGCGTCGAACGGGTATTCCATCTCGCGGCCCAGTTGCCAATTATAGACGTTGCTCATGGTGGGAGGAGTTGAAGCGTGATACGAGTTAAAGCGTTAAAAGCGTTCAAACAGTTAAATGGGTGAAGCACGAGAGCTGGAGGAAATCCGAAGACAGAAATCCGAAAGAAGGCCGAAGCCCGAAGGTCGGAGCCTGCCCAGCTCGCTACCGGCGCGCGTTGCGGGAATAAGATTTCGGGTTGCTTTCATCGTTCGCTTCGGATTTCGGATTTCATTCTTCATTCTTCATTCTTCATTCGTAATTCGGGTCTCGGTGGCGCACGGGATCGCCGTCCTCCAGGCGACCTGCCGCCCCCAGCGCGCGAACACTTCGCTGATGGCGTCGCGGACAAACGCCTCGCCCCGGTTTTGCAGGACCATGTTCAGGCCGGTGTAATGGGGGTTGCGAAACAGCGCCAGGATTTGTTTGTCGTTATAGCCCAGCCTCATGAATTCCTCGATGAAACACTCGGTCATCGGCTCCGTCGTGTCCTCGCTCGTCAGCACCCCCATGGCGTTCAGTTCCATCGGGTCTTCAGAATCGAATTCGTCTTTGGGCATAGGTCAGGAGTTGGAAGCGATGAAGTGCTGCAACAAGGCGGTGTGGAGCCAATTGGTGTTTGCCACGGCCGCGCCGGATGTGTTACGTATCACTCGCGCGTTATGTGTTACCGCGGAACAGTCAAAAACGGTGTGGTGGTGCTTGAGCCGGGAGCAGAGCTGCCGGAGGGTACCTCCGTGCGAGTGGAAGCTGAACCGAAGCCGACAGCCAGCACCGCGGCGCTTGTCAAGGTTGCGCCCGAGGATGATCCCCTTTGGAGCATCCCCGACCTCGCCGTGGACACGGGCATCTCCGACCTGGCAGTCAACCTCGACCACTACCTCTACGGTCATCCCAAGGTAAAGGATGGCTGCTAACGCCGTCTTTCTCGACTCGAGTGGATGGGTGGCGCTGCTCAACGCGCGCGATGCGCTGCATGGCCGTGCATATACTCTTTGGCATGAACTGGTTTGTGAGGGGCACCATTTTGTCTTCACAGATTGGATAGTCGCTGAAACCGCTAATGGTCTCGCTCGCACACCAGCGCGCAGAAGACTCATCGAATCCTGGCGGCAGATGCAGCGCAGCCCTCGAGTGCGAGTTGTGTTTGTTGATTCAAGCCTCATGGAGCGCGCTCTAAAGCTCTACACCGATCGAGCCGACAAGACATGGGGTTTGGTTGACTGCGCCAGCTTCCTCGTGATGTCGGGCGAAGGAATCACCGAGGCATTCACCGCGGATCGTCACTTTGAGCAAGCTGGATACGCCCGCCTCTTGCCGGTGAGTGTTGAATAGTTTCTTGCGGTTCATCGCTCGCCTCATCACTCAAACCCTGCTGTGCCGCCTCCGCCAAGGAAACCACCCGCAAGGTATCGCTTCATGACCTCATTCTCCGCATCAGGCGACATGCCGTCGGTGCCGGGTTTCCACGGACCCTTCCCCCCCAAGCCGCCGTCTTCGGCCTTGGTGATGCGCACCAGGCATTCTTTGGGGACGGTGTTGATGGCGTGGTTGTCCGCTTCCCCGCCGAAAATGTAACTCATGAAGACCTTGGCCTTGTGGAAGAGCGTGTCGGTCTGATGCATCGGCATGTGCCAGTTGCGGTTGATGGACTGCTGGGAGCCGAAACGGAAATTGGCGATATAACCGTCTTCCGTCAGGGCCATGCCGTCGGGCCGTGTTTGCTGGGCTTTGACGGTTTTCTCCGTGGCGATGAAGGTGCCGTGTTTCATCATCACGACGTGATAGGGATACGCCGCGTTGTAGGTCACCCGCAGCATGCAGCGGCTGACTTTGTAGAACGGGTCCGAAGGGGTCGCGCCCAGATAGGGGCGGTCTGCCGGATTGGCATCGACGTAAACGTAATCGCCATCCTTGATGCCAAGGTCGCGCGCCGCTTGCGGATTGAGATGAATCTGATGTTCGCCCACGGTGGGCAGGCGTTTGTCCAGGCGGTAGGGATCGCCGAAGTTTGAGTTCCAGATCAGGTGCCAATCGACATTGGCCCAGGAGGAGTGGACGCTGTGGCGCGATTTAGGCGTGAGGCAATAGAATTGGTAACCGTCCTCCCAGAGAAAGTTCTTCGTCTGCTTCGCCTCGGCCCAAGGCAGCTTGACGTTGCGCACGGTGCGCTCGTCCCAATGCTCGGCCGTGAGCGGAATGCCATAGTCATTCGGGCGCACCATCGGGTTCGAGCTGATAATGACATTGGGCAAATAGGGCGTGGCTTCGGGCCCCTCGCGGTGGACGATGAAATTCTCCCCGCAACTGATGGCGGTCGGATCATCGCTGTAAGAATGCAGCCGGCCCGTGTCGGTATAGAACGGATAATTGTCGTGGATTTGTTCGTAGAACGGAATGCGCGGATAGGTGCGGAAGAGCATCAAGGCGCCGCCGGGCGGCCCGTACTTCCCGGCCATGATCTCCTCGAGCTGGTAGCCGGCCGTCGTGGTGCAGGTGTCGAGCAGCCGCTGGATATAGACATTCCGTTTCCCTTCCAGCTCGAACTTGAAATAATCGTCAAACCGTTTGTCGCCAGTGACCTGGGCCAGTCCGTGCGCAATGCCGGCCAGGATGGAAAGATCGTCCTTCGTATCGTAGAGCGGTTTGATGCCGCCTTTCCAGATTTGCAGGAACGGATTCGAGCAGGAGGCGGTCATTTCCAGGTCTTCAAATTCCACCCAGCAATTGGCCGGCAGGCCGAAGTCCGAATACTCCACGGAGGCCGTCATTTGAATGTCCACCGTGCAGATCAACTCGATGTTCGGATTGACATTTTTGATCACGCCGTAGGCCCACTTGGCGTTGTTGATCAGATTGACGTTGCTGGTGAAGATGGCCTTGGTCGGCGTCGGCATGTGCGTTTTGCCGGTGAACACTTTGCGGCCTTCCTTGGGCGTGTTCACAATGAGCGGCCGGTCCCCGTGATTCCAATAGGCCGGTTCTTCATCCTTCGTGTAGGCGCGTGCCTGGACTTCTTTGCCATGCGCTTTGGGATCGAGATTCGGAGCGAATGGGTCCTCGGCAATCCAACCTTTGAAACCGGGGCCGGTCCGTTTGGACCCCTGGAACAGCGCCGCTTTGTAGTTGCCCGCCCACCCGTGGCAACCGGCGCCCGGCTTGCCGATGTTGCCGGTGAGCATGATGGGCAAATAGGCCGCGCGGTTGGCTTCGGTGGCATGGAACCAATGATTAATGCCCTCCCCTTGATGAATGGAGCAGGGCTTGATGGTGGCGATGTCTTGGGCCAGTTGCTGAATCAATTCCTTGGGAGCGGAAGTGATTTCGGAGACGGTGTCCAAATCGTAATCTTTCAAGTGCACCTGGTACATCGTCCAGCCGGTCCTGATTTCGACTTCCGTGCCGTCCACCAGCTTGACTTTCCAGTTGCCTTCGAGGACGGGATCAATGCCGGCCTCGGCCATTCGTTTGCCCACCAGGTCACGGTGGACGGCCCGCAAGCTGTTGGTTTGGATGTCCCACACCACAAAGTCGCCGAGCTTCTGATGCTGTTCGTCGGTCAGGCCTTGCACCTTCTTGCTCGGGCCATCCGCCGGCAGCGTGTTTTTGTAGTTGGGAAAAATCTCAGCGGCCCGCAGGCGTTTCAGGGTGTCGGTGCGAATCAAGAACGGAAAATCGGTGTACTGCTTGATAAAGGTCTCGTCGTACCATTTGTTGTCGATCATGACCTTCGTCACCCCCAGCCAGAGCGCGGCATCGGTGGAGGGCCGCACCGGCACCCAGTAGTCGGCCTTGGTCGAAGGCGCGCCGTATTCGGGGGCGATGACCACAATCTTCGCGCCGCGCTCCATGCACTCCACGAACCAATGGGCATCGGTAATTTTGTTTTCGACCAGGTTCTTGCCATTCATGATGATCAGCTTGGAGAACCGCAGATCATTGAAGTCGCAATCGCTGTTTTGCAGGCCGTGCACCCAGGGCTGGCCGGGGGCCTGGTCGCCGTGCCAGGTGTAATTCGACCAGTTGCGGCCGGCGCGCGCCTGTTCCGGATCGACGCCGCGCACGTGGACGTCCAGGAGCGCGAGGGAATTGCAGAGCCGGTACATGCCGTATTTGCCCATCACTCCCAGCAACCCCATGCCGCCACGCATCTTGATGGCGCGGGTGCCGGCGCCGCCCATTTCTTCGATCATCTCGGGCGGATACCCTTGCTGCGCCAGCAGCTTGGCGCCGGCTTCGCCGCTGTAACGCCTGGCGATCGCTTGCAGTCCTTTGGCCAGATAAACAAAAGCATTTTCCCAGGAAATCCGCTCGAAGGCGTCGGTGCCGCGCGAATCGAATTTGTACTTGGCCCGCAGCTCGCGGTTCAGTTCGGGGAAACCGTCATCCGCCCAGCGCTTCCAGCCGCGGCGCACGATGGGATGCTTCAAACGATAGGGACCGTAGAGCACGCGATGAAACGTGTAGCCTTTGGCACAGTGCCGATTCCCCCAGTTGGGTGACGCTTTGTTGCCGTAGAGATCGCCATAACTGCCCACGTCAAACTGTTCGCCCATGCGAACGATGACCCCGTTGCGCACGTGCGCCTTGATGCGGCAGTTGTGGGTGTCGTTAGGCGCGCAAACCCAGGAAAATGCGTGGTCGTAGGCGTACTGGTTGCGATAGAGCTTTTCCCAATCGCGCGCCGGGTAAAAGGCCAGCGGGTTGTCTTGGGCGGGCGCCGCCTGGAGAAAGCGGAGCGGCAGCATTTGCGCGGCGCACAGGCCGGCGCCGGCCAGACCGCTGCGCACGATGAAATCTCTTCGGGAAACGTTTTCGTTGCTCATAAATCGTCTCGGCTTGATCACGGCTCCAAAATCAGTTGATACCAATTGCTGATGACTTTGCGCCCGTTCCGGTCGCCGTGCTGGCCGTCCCAAACGGCGAAAGCGACCGGCACTGATTTGCCAGGCGTGAATTTGACGTCTTCGGCCTCGGCGGATTTGAGGTCGCGCACCAACACCACGTTCCAATGGCCGTCTCTCCAAACGCCGCCGCCTTGGACGTTCTGGCTGGCCGGCGGCTGGGACTTCAAGGTGCCGAAACCGCTGGCGTTGGCATCTTCCACCGGAGAACGGTGCGCGGATTGCGCCAGCAAATTGCCGGCGGCTTCAGCCGTGCGGAACAGGGCGCTGCTCTCGAAATAAACGTCGGTGTGCATGGAAGCATAGACCGTATTGACATCCGGACGCCGGCCTTCGGCATCCTGCTGCCATCCGGCTTTCCATTGCCAGAGGTTGACCGGATTCTTCACATCGCCCATGCCCAGGAAGGGCGTCGTGCCGTTCAAAGAAAACTGCACCGCCACCGCGTCTTGGAAATCCTGGACCCGCACCGGCGCGCCGTTGGCAATGGGGTCCCGCCACTGCAGCAGAACGGCCAGCCGCGTCCCGTCATAAAGCGCGCGCACGGCCACCGCCGGGATCGGGTCCGGCTCCGGCCAAAGCGGGTTGAGCGGCACGCGCGTCGGGTCCATTCTCTCCCAGGCGGGATCGGTGGGTTCGGCCGGCAGGCGGCTCTCGGATTTTTGCGCGCGAATGAAACCGTCGGTCGGCGCCAGAATGTCATTGATCTCAATGTCCTTGCGCCTCAAGGATTGGATGTAATGCACGACCGACCACCGTTCTTCCGGGGTCGCCACGGCTTCGCCAAAAGGCGGCATGGGAGTTCCGGCCAGGCCGGTGAATACGCGCAAGTACAAATCGCGGCCCGTGTGCCCGCCTCGAAACGCTCCGCTATTGAAATCACGCGGCGGCAACGAGAAGCCCCAGTAGTCCTTCAGCAACGGCGCCTGCGACCCAGTGCCCTCACCGGTCTCGCCGTGACACACAAAACAGTTCAATTTCGAGTACAGCGCCTGGCCCTGCACCAGGGACTGCACGGTCATGGGCGGTTCGGGAGGCACCGCGATAGACGGCGCCAACTCGCCCTTCGCCTGGGCCTCCTCGAAGAAATTGACCCGTTTGCCCGCCTCGTTGGTGGTGGCCGTCAAATACTTCGTGTACTGCACCGCGTCGCGCCGCTGCGCCTCCGTCAGGTACGTGAAACTCGGCATTGAGCTGCCGGGCATCCCGCGCGTGACGGTCTGAAGCAAATCCTCATCGGTTGGCAACACGCTGGCGGGAGTGGATTTAATCTTGAACAGACCCGAATTGAAGTGACGTGGCTTGGGGTAGAGCCAGACGGCGGCGGGGCCGTTGCCTTCGCCGGTGACGCCGTGGCAGGGCGTGCAATGCTGGTCGTACACCTCCTGGCCAGCCGCCAACTGAGGCGGGAGCGGCGAATCTCCGCCGGGCAGGCTCGAATTCGACCCCCTCTGGCCGAAGACCATGCCGGTCCAGCCAGCCATTCCAGCGATGCAAAGGAGCAGCACGTTCGTTTTCATTGGAGCAGATTCTAATGACTCAATACGCCGGCGCACCTTGATGAATGTCAAGGTCCGTCAGTGTTACCGCACTGTTTGTGGGAAAGAACTCCTTCGGGCGTGAGCTCACGCTCGTTCCTGGACCGGGCATCGTCGAAACGCCTCGCCTCCCCGTTCGGTCTCGGTTCGTCCAGGTTAAGGGAGGCAACGAACGGAGTGCGGCTTGTGACCTTGGCAAACTTTGACTTGCATCAAAGTAAAGGGGAATCGGTGGTGGATGAATGGCGTGGCAAGCGAACCGATCGCGATGAACATGGAAACCGTTCAACAACATTATGGCAGAGACCATCAGCGCCTCGATGAACTGTTTCATCGATTCCAGGAGCGGCAGAAGAATGATTTCTCCGAAGCGAGCCGGCTCTTCGCCGAGTTCAAGGCCGGACTGGACCGGCACATCGTTTGGGAGGAGGAAATCTTGTTTCCGCGGTTCGACGCGAAGATGGACCACCCGCCTGACAGTCCCACCGCGATCATGTGCTGGGAACACGAACACCTTCGACGCTATCTGGCAAGAATTGAGCAAAACCTATCACGGCACGATACCGAATCCGAACTCGTGCAAATCGCGTTCTTGTCCCTGCTGGGCGCGCACAATGAGAAGGAGGAACGCATCCTGTATCCAATGATGGATGAAATGTTGGGCGAGGAGGAGCGCAGCAACGTATTTGCGGAAATGGAGAGGACCCAGTGAACCAACGGAGCGTGCAGGGTAAGTAGGCTCTGCCTGCCCTTAAGACTGTCTCTGAGCATGGTGATTCAGACCAAACGAGTTTATGAACCGGCCGCAGCGGAAGACGGCACCCGATTTCTGGTGGACCGTTTGTGGCCGCGCGGTGTGAAGAAAGACGTTCTGCGTCTTGACGGCTGGTTGAAGGACGTTGCTCCAAGCGGTGAATTGCGTCGTTGGTTTGGGCATGATCCGGCCCGGTGGGCGGAGTTCCGTCGCCGTTATTTCGCCGAACTGGATCGGCACCCGGAGAGGTTGCAGCCGCTACGGGAAGCCGTCCGGCACGATCCGGTCACGCTGTTGTTCGGCGCCAGCGACACCCGGCACAACAACGCCGTGGCGTTACGCGAGTACTTGGAGGCCAAGGAACCAACTTCAGCAACGAAAGGCAACTCCGTGGAAGCCGCTGTCTATGACACTCACGTCTGCGGAATAATGGAGATGCCCGCATGACAGCCACCTTGCCTCCCCTTCCGGTCGAGACCACTGTAGGCAACTACTTCATCTCGAATTACCCGCCGTACTCGACGTGGCAACCGGAGTTCGTCCCGGAATTCGAGTTGGTCCTGGCCCAACCGCCCGCGCAGCGCGTCCCGCTCAGCCTGTACGTCCACCTGCCGTTTTGCCGGCAGCGTTGCCACTATTGCTACTTTCGCGTCTATCCGCACCTGCCCAAGGCCGAGGTGGACCATTACCTCGCGTCGGTGCTGAAGGAATTCTCGTTTTACCGCGAGTGCCCGGCCTTTCAAGGCCGGCCCTTCGAGTCGGTTTATTTCGGCGGCGGCACCCCGTCGTATCTGTCCGCCGACCAGATTCGCCGCCTGTTGAGCGGCCTGCAGGACGCCAGCCCGTGGGGCGCGGTCCAAGAATGTACGTTCGAGTGCGAGCCGGGCACCGTCACGCGGGAGAAGCTTCAGGTGCTGAGGCAACTGGGCGTCACGCGCATCACGCTCGGATTCCAGTCGCTTAACGATGACATCCTCGAACGCAACGGCCGCCGGGCGCGCGCGGCGGAGTGTCTGCGCGCCTGGGAATGGGTGCGCGAACTCGGCTTTCCGGAAGTGAACCTCGACCTCATGGCCGGCCTGGCGGGCGAAACCGATGAGACCTGGCGCGGGACGGTGGAGAAAGCCGTCGCGCTGCGACCGGATTGCGCGACGATTTACCAGATGGAACTGACCTACAATTCGCTCTTCTACGCCGACCTCAAAGCCGGGAAGCCCGTGCCGTTGGCGGACTGGCCGACGAAGCGCCGCTGGTTGAACGAGGCGCTGCAAGCGTTCGAGGCGGCGGGCTACGCGGTGGGCAGCGGCTACATGGCCGTGCGCGATCCGCAACGCTGGCGGCTGGTTTTCACCGTCAACCATTTCTGGCACGGCGCCGACCTGCTCGCGTTGGGGGAATCCGCCTTTGGCCACTTGCAAGGCGTCCATTATCAGAACGTGGACACGTTCGCGCAGTACACCGGGATGGTGACGGAGGGCCGCCGTCCGTTGCGCCGCGCACGGCGGTTGACCGAAGAGGAAAAGTTGCGCCGCGAACTGGTGCTGCAACTCAAGACCGGCGCGTTGGATGCCGCCTACTTCCGGCACAAGTTCGACGTCGAACTGGCCGAGCAGTTCGAGGAACAATTCGCGTTGCTCTCCGAAAATGACCTCCTGGAAATCCACGGCGACGACATTCGCCTGACGCGCGCCGGCCTGTTGCAGGTGGACTGGCTGCTGCCCAACTTCTACCTGCCCGAGCATGTCGGCATCCGTTACACGTGAACCTGAGGAATGATCCGTGATCCACGGCACGCCAGATCAACTCGACCAACTGAACCGCCTGCTCGCCAAGGTCTGGGAGCGGAATCCGTTTTACCGGGCGAAGTGGAAGGCGGCGGGCATGTCGGCCGGCCCGTTGCGCTCACTGGACGAACTGGAGCGGTTTCCGTTCACCACGCGGGCCGAATTGGAGCGCGACCAGGCGTCCCACCCGCCGCTCGGCACCAACCTGACCTTTCCGCTGGAGGACTGCACCCGGCTGCATCGCTCCTCCGGCACGACCGGTGCGGCGATTTTCTGGGCCGATGACGCCGATAGTTGGCGGTCGGTGGTCCGATGCAGCCAGGCGCTTTGGCAATTGGCCGGCGTTGGCCGCGGCGACCGCGTGTTTTTTGCCATGCCGTTTGGCACGTCGTCCGGCCCGTGGATCATGCACGCGGGAGCGCAGCAACTGGGCTGTCTGTGCTTCACCGCCGGCCAGGCGTCCGTCGAGGAACAACTGGAGTGGATGGGGCGGTTCAAACCCACCGTGCTCGTCGCCAAGCCGGGAGACCTGCTAACGCTTGCTCTGGCCGCCGCTGCCGCCGGTGTGAACACTGCTTCGCTGGGCGTGTGCAAACTGATTTGTGGCGGCGCGCCCGGCGGCCATGTGGCGGAAACGCGCCGTGAACTGGAACAACGCTGGGGCGCCAAATGCTTCGATCGTTACGGAATGACCGAGGCCGGTCCGATTGCCGGGGAATGTGCGGCCCATCCCGGCGGGTTGCATCTATTGGACAGCGAGTTCATCACCGAAGTCGTGGCACCTAATTCGGTTCAACCCTTGATGGATGGCAAAGCGGGCGAACTTTTGCTGACCCACCTCAGCCGCACGGCTTGTCCCATCGTGCGCTATCGGACCGGCGATCGGGTGCGGTTGGACCGTGCGCAGCGTTGCCCCTGTGGCCATCCGGGAGCGCTGCTGATGAGCGGTGTGCAGCGCCTGACGACCCGAACCTCAATTGGCGAGGCACAAGTGGTTCAAGAGATTTGTCATGAGTGCTGACTACAAATGGTTGCCCGTTGTGGACGAAGACCTATGCACCGGTTGCGCCGTGTGTGTGGAAGCCTGTGGGCCGAGGTCGCTGCAAATCATGGACCGCGTGGCCGTGCTGGTGCGGCCGGACACCTGCGGCAGCGAGGAGCATTGCATCACCCCGTGTCCGACGGCCGCCATCCAGATGCGCTGGGTGGCTGCCACCGGTGACAAGGACCGGGGGAAGTGGCGCGCGGAAGCGACCCTTGCGGATTCATCAAACGCCGTGCGGCGTGATGCCTGAAAGCAAGACGTCATGAAAAAGGTCTTCTATGTCAAATGGCTTCCGGTGGTGAACAAAAGCCGGTGCACCGGCTGCAACCGATGCGTGCAGGCCTGCGACTCGAATTCGCTCGAAATAGTCAACGGAGTGGCGGTGCTGGCGCGACCGAACACCTGCGGCAGCGAAGGCCACTGCATCCCGGCGTGTCCCGAAGACGCGATTTACATGGGATGGGTAGAGATGGAGGGAGACAGGACACGGGGCAAGTGGGGTTCGGGAGGCCGTGCTTGGCCCGGACGTGTAAGAGGAGGACGAAACCATGGCTAGAATCGAAGGCGCCGCCAAAGAAGTTGTTGAGAAATCCGAGTGGGTCGCGATCGCCACCGCTGGACCCGACGGGCCGCACTTGGCGGCTTGCTGGAGCCACAACGTCCGGGCCTTGGGGATTGATGGTGAGGAAGTCCTCATCCCGGCCTGGCGGTATTTCAAAACCGAAGAAAACCTGCGGCGCGACAACCGGGTGGAGCTTTTATTCGCCAGCCGTCAAGTGCAGCGGCCGGATGGCCAGGGCCAGGGGTGCTGCATCGTGGGCAAGGGCGAAGTCCAGACCACCGGCCTGACCGCCGAGACCGTGAAAGCCAGGTTCCCGTGGGCGCGCGGTGTGTTGGTTGTCACCATCGAACAAGTGAAGACGCACCTGTGACCGCCGCTTCGGTCTCGCGATTACGTGCAACCCGGCACCCGGCCGCTCACACGCTACGGACGGTGCAGAGCCTGACCAGGGCGAACAGTCGGCGCACCAGCCCGAAGAAGGTCAGAAACCAAGCCGCCAGTGCGACATAGACGAACACGCGAGGCAGCGGGAGGAGAAAGTCCAGGTCCATCGCCCGCGCCATCTCGAAGGTGCATGGACGCGAGCCCATGCTATGACGGCCGCTCACAGCCGTTCCTTGTGTAGTACCACCAGTTGATCGCCACCGCGGCGAGATAGAAGACCGCCGCCCCGATGAA
>CAYIIH010000191.1:0-15901 GCA_964363225.1 uncultured Verrucomicrobiota bacterium
TCCAGAATCCAGTATCCGGTATCCCGAATCCAGTCATTGACCAGTACGACTTCGAAGACCGGCTCAAGAACCGGAACAACGGCCAGATCGCCATCGTGTATGACGGCGATGGCAACCGGGTAAGCAAGACCGTCAACGGGGTCACGATTTATTACCTGGTGGACGAACTTAACCCCAGCGGCTACACTCAGGTGTTGGAAGAACTGACCACGGACAACGGACAACCGACCCTCAACCGCGTTTACACTTACGATTACGCGCTCGCCAGCTAGGACCAGTTGCTGGACGACGGGCAGGGTAACCTCCGTTGGGTCGCCAGCTTCTACGGCTACGACGATCACGGCAGCGTCCGTTATCTCACGGATGCGGCGGGCAATGTTACCGACCTCTACGATTACGACGCCTTCGGCAATCTGATCCAACAGGGCGGCAACACGCCGAACCTTTACCTGTATGCCGGGGAACAGTTCGACCCGGACCTGCAACTCTATTACCTGCGGGCGCGGTATTTGAACCCGGACACGGGCCGGTTTTGGACGCGCGATCCGTTTGAGGGGTTCCTGGACGATCCGTTGAGCCTCAACGGCTACCTCTACGCCAACAGCGACCCGGTCAACAACTGGGACCCCAGC
The DNA here is from genome assembly GCA_964363225.1 of uncultured Verrucomicrobiota bacterium. GTDB lineage: Bacteria > Verrucomicrobiota > Verrucomicrobiia > Limisphaerales > CAYIIH01 > CAYIIH01. Next base: position 633 of record CAYIIH010000191.1, read on the forward strand.
GGGTTCACGACACTGGCGGAAGTACAACAAAGTTCGGGGATCAGCGCGCAGTTGCGGCTGACGCATCAGGCGCCCCGGCTCCGCAAAGCCGCGCAGGCGGCCTGTCGCGTCGTGCGCACGGTGGACAAGGCGCAGAACGCCTACGACACGGTGCAGACAGCCCGGCAACTGGCTGCCGGAGTAGCGGCGGGGGCGGCGGCGGCGGGCGGGGTGGCCGGGGGCGGACTGCCGGGCGCCGAAGTCGCGCTGATGGTGATCGAGGAGGCGTTTGAATTGCGGGGCCTGGACGTGCGGCGGCTGCGGCAGTTTGATCTGGAAGAAGTCTTGGACAGCTTCGACACACCCTGTTTCACCGCGGGGACGCTGGTGAGTACGGAGCAGGGCTTGCGGCCGATTGAGGATCTGAAGGTGGGCGACAGGGTGTGGGCCTTGGGACAGGGGACAGTGGAGGTGGGGTTGAAACCCATCACGGAGGTCTTCCGCCACGAGGTCACGAATCTGGTGGTGCTGACGGTAGGCGGGGAGGTGATCGAGACAACGCCGGAGCATCCCTTCTGGGTGCGGAATGAGGGGTGGGTTCGCGCCGGACAACTCAAGGCAGGCGACGAACTGCTGATCCGCAGCGGCGCGTGGCTGCCGATCATCGCGCTCGAACCGCGCCAGGGTCAGTTCACCGTGTTCAACTTCGAGGTGGAAGGGTGGAACACGTATTATGTGGGCGGGTGCCGTGTGTCCGTGCATAACACCTGGGGAACAAAGCCGGGCGTAACACCATGGCAAGTGGGACCGGCAAATGTGCTTGGATCCCTTCAGAATCCATTTGATAACATTCACATTCACCATGCCGGCCAAGCGCACGCTTTGGAGCAGATTATTCCTGGGTATAATCGCCAAACAGGGCCTGCAATTGCGGTTCCCGATACCTTACACCGCAAAATACCAACCAGGAAGGGAACCTGCTTGGGCAGCGCCAGAGATCAGCTTGCAAAAGACCTCCGTGACCTGCGAAGGCTTGGTGCGCCCAACAAATCGCTCAGGGAACTGAGTTCACTGAACAAGAGTATGTTCAATAAAGAGTTTGCTCGTCCGAGTCGAATTAAATAAGTAAACGATAATCATGAACGCCGATCAATTCATTGAAATCGTCAGAATCGCTGCATTCCAAAGAGCTGTGGAAGGGACCATTGAAGAACTGCGTTCACCACCGCTCAAGCCACGTCTTCCTCGATTGATCGAAATGTCGCAACATTTCAATGCTCTGAATCGTGATGACCAGGCTAAGGTTGAAATGGCCATTGAAAATGCAGCTCATGCTGCTGTATTTAATCTTCTCTGCATTCTTGATGGCGTTCAGGCAATAGAAGATTCAGATGAAAAAGGAAGACTGGAACTTCGCTATGTTAAGGGAGATACGTCAATGCTGCTGACAGGCGAACGTGGCCAAGAGATGTTGCATGATATTTTTAACCGCGAAATACCAAGAAGTATGCAATGACGGCGCTATCGTGTGAAAAGCCCTTTGACATCCTGGCTTACGGCAAATTCGTCCTTGTCCAGGCCGCCACCGTGTTTGCAAGGCGCTGCATCTGGCCGCCGGGGGTGATGTGGGCGAACCAGACTTCATCGGCTAAGGCGGCGACGAGTTCGTTGCGGCGGACGGCGAGGTCTGCGGTGGCGCGGCAGTGGGTGACGGTGAAGCGGGAGAGAATCAAAAGACGACCAATAGCCAGAGCTTGTTTCCAGGTGGAAGGCAGGCGCATGTTCTCCAGACTGCGAGCAGGACAGATAATGATAGGTTGCTCGCCGCGCAGGAGGATGCGGAGACATTCCTTCTCCACCGGCGAGTGGAAGCCGCTGATGACGCAGCGACCTTCGTCGCGCCACTTGGCGGCCTGATCGTAGGCCCGGAGGATGGCGTCGCCGGGGCAGCGGGCGGAGCAGAAGAGCGCGGTCTTGGGTAGTGCCAGCAGGTCGAGATTGCCGACGGCGGTCACTTGATCAGGCGCATCGCCGCCCAAACGCTCGCGCAAACGCGCTGGATAACGGGTGTCGCGGGCGTCGAGCACGATGGGATTCACTCCTTCTCGCCTTTCTTGGATCGTTTGATTTTATGCTGCATCAACAGCATCCACTGCGCGCCGAGAACGACGTGCCAGCACTCGCGGAGAGTCAGGCTGGAGAGCGTGAACAGGATAGCTTTCACAACGAAATACCACGGCTGGCGAGCTTCAGACGGCCACGCCTTGTCAAAAATCTCAAAGCCTGCCAGCGCCCATGTCACCAACGTCACCAGAATCGTGAGAATCGCCGCCTGGTAGGTGAACACATATTCGGCGAAGCCCCCTTTATGGAATTGCGTCATCTCCTCAATTTCTCCCGCCTGCAGCAGGGCTTGTGCGTTACCAGCCCATGCAAAGCACAAGCCGATGAGGATTCCGACCAAAGGGAGCAGCACTGTGTTGGCAGCAGTTTGCAGATTCACTCGAACAATGAATCCGAGAAGCACCCCGATTCCGAAGTGAAGAATCAGCCAGCGGTCGATCAATCGGCGATAGCCGGGTTTGCCGCCGCTGCCCTTTGCCAGCCAGCGCCAAAAGCTGATGGACGTTTCATCGTTCATTGATCGTGTCCATCGCCACGGATTCTTCGGTAAAGCTCCCTCACTCGATCCAGAAGAGTTTGCCTCTGTCTTTCATCGGCAACATCTTCCTGTGAAGTGTTGACGGAACTGCCACTCAGTTGCTTCTTCACTCGCCTTGCATGCTGACTGGGTTTGATCCATGCGCCAGCGTCGTCGCCTGTGGCGGCAGCGGAACGCGCGACTGTTTCGAGCGTCTCCGAATTCAGACTTTGCCCTTTCAACTCGGCTTTCCCCTTTTCGCCGTTGGATTCCTCCACCATTCGTTGAAAGGGCTTCACGAAATGCTCGTTAGCATCAAAAGCGTTGGGCCGGGAGAAAAGCACCCAAAACTTGGAAATTGAATATGCCCGCTTCAGGTGAGCGATAAAGTCTTCAGGGTCTTTGACGTCGTCGATTTCAAAGAGCGCCTGAAACTCGACCGCTTTCTCCGATTCGTTCAACAAGCGCACGAACTGCCTGGCGATGCCCGCCGTGGTGGGGGAAAGCCGTGTCTTTTTCGCTATCGCGCAGACTTCCAATTCCACATCGACAATGGCGTGCGTGTAGGGCGCGGTCTCGAACTCTTGATCAATGAACCCGCCCTCTCCTTCGTCGTATATCTCCAGAGTCGAAGTCGAGGTCCGGCCCAATCGGAAGTAGAGTCCGCTCTCATCAATTGGCGTCACATTCCCGATATGCCAGATCAAACCGCGGCGAAATTCGCCGGACGGAAGCGATTGAATCGTTTCCCGGAGCATTTGCGGGCGAGTTCCTTCCCTCGCGAACAGTTCGCGCTGCTGCGAAGGGTAAACCTTAGTTCGAAACAATTGGAATTCGAGCATGGATCAGTCCTCCCCCTGTTCGGTGCCGCGGCCGAGGCGGTATTTGATGTCGTAGTTCAGGATGAAGTCCAACTCCTCCGCCGTGAACCCGTAGTGCCGCGCCAGCATCCGGTCTATTTCGTCGAGGATGGTTTTATTCTTCATCGTCGTCGGAGAAGTCTGTTTTCATGGTTTGGGCATAGTAAAGCTCGATGTCTTCCCAAACGTCGGCGAAGCCAAGTGCTTCAGCGAGAATGCGGTCGCTCTTGTCGGTCACGTCGCGGCACTTGGCGAGGTTGTAATTCCCGACGCGCCGACCCGCGTTGAGCTTGAATTGAACGGCGGCTTCCATCGCCTGTTCCAATTTCGGCATGTGAGCCAGCAACGCTGCGCGGGGTTGCTCGGGCAACGTGGAGACGTCTGCTGGGAAATCTCCGAAACTCCACCGTGTAACGTGGAAGTCGTCGCCAACAACGAACCAGAAAACCATCATCAGCTTTCCGACGCAGATGAGTTCGAAGATCTCTTGCGTCGCGGCTTCCGGAAAATACACCGAGTCAAATTGCGTGTGTTCAACACGCCGGCTGCCTTCGTAGCACGGCGGCATTTCGCGACAGAAGTTCAGCCAGTTGTAAGCGGTCTTCTTGAAATGAAGGACGTGCTTGGTCGCGCGTGGCGAGGTGACGAAGTCCAGTGTGCGGGTGGTTCCCGCCAGCGCGCGCTCGAAAGCGTGAGCGAGCGCGGCGGTGTTCAGCTTCGGGATACGATACTTCCACAGAACGGGCTGGAACGGCGCGTATTCAAGCGTTTGGAAAAGCGTTGGTCGCGCCGCCTCAAACCAGCGGTGCAGGTGCGTTGTGTGGGCTTGAGCCGGTCGCTTGGATTTGAGCGCGAGATGAATCGTGTTTCTGACTCGCACATCGAAGCTGAACAACGCGGCCGGGATTCGACCAAACGAGGAAAACCAATTGTCGCTGTATCCCGCGAACAGCAACCGGCGGCACGAATCGAAATCGGAACTGAATCCGATGCTCAACGGGACAATCATTCCAGTTCTGCCGTTGGTACGCAGGAGATTCTGGCTGCGCTCCAGCACCCACGCGTAGATGTCCGTGCAGTCGTTAGTCGCCAGATCCTTGACCGCGTAGCTCTTTCGCACTTTCGCTGCGGCTACATACGGCGGATTGCCGATGATGACATCAAAGCCACCGCTGTTGACGATGCCGTAGAACTCGACGAACCAGTGGAAGGGTTGGTGGGACCGCTGCCAATTGTGGAATGCGGAATGCGGATTGCAGAATGAATCCGCGTCCACCTGCACGCCGTAGTCGCGGGCGAGGTAGCGGTTCAGTTCGTCCTCCAGCGCCCTGAGTCGAGACCTGAGCGCGGCCTTGTCCTGTGCGGTCACGGCGCCGCCAAGGGTGGTCTGTTGCTGGCGGAAGCTGCGGAAGGCGGCATCGGCGATCTGAAGTTTGTCCTCGAAAGCGGCGTAGGCGTCCTTTTCGCCGAGCACGCCGAGGCGCATCTGGTCGTGGCCGGAAGTTTTCTCTGAAGTCAGGCACTTGCGCACTTCGTCGGCGGTGGCGTAGCCGACAAGCGTGTTGCCGGTGCGGATGTTGAAGTCAATGTCGGGCAGCGGTTCGATGCCGAGGTTTTCTTTCGTCGGATCAGGATCAATCTGCGCGGCGAGCTTAAGGAATAGGCGGAGCTTACAGATTTCTGTGGCCTCCTCCATGATGTCCACGGCGTAGAGGTTGTTGACGATGATGCTCTTGAGGACGAAGTAGCGGCGGTTTGGATGCTGGGCAACGTGTTCCAGCACCCGGGAGAAGTTCTCGAGCTTCTTGTGCGGCAGGAGCGGAAATCCGTGCTCAGTGAACGTGAGCCTGGCCCTGTCGAGTTTAGCTGTTTCGTCCTCCAACATGGCCTCCATGCGGTCAAGGCAGGCTTCGTAGAGCGGTTCGAGGATGTTGAGCGCGGCGAAGACGAACGCGCCGGAGCCGCCGGTCGGGTCGAGCACGGTGATGGAGTTGATGGCGTGCCAGAAGGCCGCGAGCAACGCGGGGTCCCGGCAGGTGACAATCACGTCCTGTGCGAACTGGCGGATGTCGAGGTTCAGGGTGATGAGGTCGTTGATGTCGTGGACTTCACCGGCGGCGAGTTTCTTTCTGATTTCCTCGCAACGCTGCCGGCGCGCGACGACTTCGCGCCAGATTTCCGTGGGCAGCGCGTATTCGCCGGGAGCGGGTTTGTTCCAGCCGGTGCGTTTGGCAACGTCGTTGAGTCCGGCGGCGATGTCGGGTGGAAGCGGTTTGTCCACGCCGTGGCGGACGGCTGGATAGATGTAGCGGTCGGGGTCTTCGCGGAGCAGATCCCAGACGGTGGAACTGACGGCGGGGACGCCGCCAGAACCGGCAGGCGAAGACGCCTGCCCCACATCAAACGCCGTCTTGCACTTGGCGCGCGCCGCGTCGAAAAGGAAAGGGATGACGGTGTTTTTGCCGATGTATTCGGTGATGTCCTCCTTGGTGTAGTAGGCCCCCATCTGTTTCTGGTTGATGTATTTCTCGAAGATGTAACCAAGGACGTCGGGATTGATCTCATTGTCGGCGCGGAGCGGACGCTCGTCGAGGTGCCACTGGTATTGATCGAAGTAATCGAAGACCTGCTCGAACGCCTTGTCTGCGATGCAGATGTCGGCGTAGCGCTCCTCGATGGGATGCTTGTCGAACATGCCGCCGTTGAGGTAGGGGATGCGGCCAAGGAGTTGGTCAAGACCGTCCCCACGTGGGGGCCGTCCGCCCAGTCCCTCATGGAACAGGCGAACCAGGAAATGGCGGTAGAACGAGTAGAACTTGTCGTTGCCCTCCTCCTGCTGGCAACGGCGGAGCCGGCTGCGCAGGTAATGCGGGTCGTCATCGAGGAAACCCTTGCGCTGGATGAAATAGACGAACATCAGGCGGTTCAGCATGGCGGACGCATACCACTGCCGGTCGGCCACGTCTTCGATCCCTTCAATGAACCTCAGGAAGTCCTTCCGGCGCGTGTCGAAGTTGCGGTAGAAAGCCTTGGTGACGCGGTCGAGGTCGAAGGCGGCGCGAGCGCGTCCGGCGATTTCTGTGACGGAGAGGCCGGCTTCCTCCTCTTCGAGCGAGATGAAAAGGTGCTGGAGTTTCTGGAGCAGGGAGTCGCCGGGCTGGCCACGCGAGAACTCGTGAGTGCGTGCACTCAACGGCCGGCCCGGTTCGCGCCTGACCCACATCCACGACTGGCGGGAGTGATCAGGCGTGGCGAAGACGATGAGGTGCTCGAAGCTCGTTTGAGCGAGGGCGCGGTCGAGTCTGAGGCGCGTGGTGTGGTCAGGCAGACGACCGTCGGGGCTGTCGCAGAGCCACGCGGTAAAGCCGCGTTTTTCGGCGATGGCAGCGAAGGCGTGATCGCGGTCACTTGCGCGCAGTGTGAGCTTCTGGCGGCACGGTTCCCAGCCCAGTTCCTCGACAAAAAGCTTTGTAAGATCGCAGCTTTGGAGCAACGGGCGGGCTCGGGAAAAATCGAGGGGCATGGCTTAATCCTTGCGAATTCCGAGCGAGCAGATGATTTCCGGCTCACGGGCCTGGGGGTCATCCTTGGCGATACACAGGCGGTCGTCTTCGTGCAGGGACAGCACAAGGTCAGCGAGTTTTTCGTCGGTGATCCCGGCGCGGAGTTCGCGATTGAGGAGATCGCGCGCGGCTTCGGTGAGCGGCTGATCGTAGATGGCGTCAATGGCGGCGTGAAGCGGCTTGATGTCAAAAAGGGTGTCCTTCACGTGCGCCGCGTAGTCCTTGAGCCGCTCATAGACGCGACGGCGGGCGCTGGAGGGTCTGCCAAGCTGTCCGCCGGTTGTGATGTGCTCGGTCTGGATGCCGGCGACGGCTTGCTGGACAAGCGCGTGATGATTGGCGAGGCGCGGCAGTGCGGGCGTGGCAGGCAGGCACGCGGCGGCTCGGAGGATTTCGTGCTGGGATTCGGTGACGGTGTGACCTTCTTCGTCCACCCAGGCCAGCGCGTCGTTGCCGTCGGCGGTGCGGACATAAACCATGACGCCGGTGGCTGGTTTCGCGCCAGTCGCGCCAGCGGGTTTGGGCGGCACGGCCGAAAGCGACTTGGTGGAGAAGACGACGTTCGCCAAATCTGGGATGGTTTTCTTGAGTGTTGGGTCCGCGTCGCTGGCGTTCTTCCAGACCTGGTAGGCGAGAGAGGCGAGGTCCACTTCGTTGTCTTCCGGGTCATCGAGGATGCCGGATTTTTCAGTGAACAGGTCGCGGATGAGGTCGTCGTGGTGTTCGTCCTCGAAAAAGGTTTCGTCGGTGCCGACAACCTCGGCGTTTTCCTGGAGGCGGCGCCGGACGCGCGAGCGCAGGCGGATGAGCCGTTCGACACCGTCGGCTGGCAGAAACGAATAACAGAGGATTTCCTCAGCGTTCTGCCCGATGCGGTCCACGCGGCCCGCCCGCTGGATCAGCCGGATGATAGCCCACGGAAGGTCGAAATTTACCACGATGGCAGCGTCCTGGAGGTTTTGGCCTTCGCTGAGGACGTCCGTGGCGACAAGGACGCGCAGTTCGTCGGAAACCGATACCTTATCGCGAGCCTGGTTGCTTTCCGGGCTGAAGCGGCGCGCGTAAGCGGACGGGTCTTCGGTGTCGCCGGTCACATCGGCCAGTTGCTTGAGGCCGCGCTCGCGCAATTGGTCGGTGAGGTAAAGCACTGTGTCGGCGAACTGGGAAAAGACGAGGACCTTTTGGCCAGGGTGTTTTTTCGCCAGGAGTTTCTGAAGTTCCGCGAGTTTGTGGTCCTTGTCCGGCTGCCATTCGCCGGCAAGCTGAAGAATAGAGAACAGCCGCTCGCCGTCTTGCCGCAGATGCTTCGACAGGTCTTCGACGAAAAGGTCCGGGCGGAGCCAGTCGAACAGCCGTTTGTGTTCCTGCACCAACCGCTGGTAGCCGACGGCAGCTTCGGCGGCGAAGGCTGAGAGGTTGTTTGCCTGCGCGGCAGGGGCGGCCGAGCCAGCGCCGTCCTCGTCCTGGAAAAGCCGGCCGGTTGTTTGGGCGTCGTTGTCGGCGTCGTCCGCGCGGGTGTCGAACAGCGCAGAATCCTGCGTGCCGACCGGCAACGGCAGGTCGTTCTCCAGGGCGTGAAGGCAAATGAAGTTACGCAGGATGTGGCGGCGCACGGAGAGAAGGAAAGCGTAGCCGCTGCTTTCGAGGCGCTTGAAGAGGTTGGTCCGGCAGAAACCGATGAGGCGCTTGCCCGCCCGGGAGAGATTCTTCATCACCTCCGCCTCTTCCGTCGTCGGCGGTTGGTCGGGTGTGGGCTTGAGGTAGTTGGCCAAGCCGTAGCGCGGCAGGTGGAGCAGGCGGATGGTATCCACCACGCGGTCGGAGTAGAGCCGGGCGTACTGGTCGTCCGGATCGTTGTCGCGGATGCGGAAGGCGAGGGCCTTGGGCTGACGCTTGGGGAAATGGAAGCGGCTGCCGCCTTCGAGGACGAGAAACCGGCGGTCGTCCTTGGCCTTCGGGCGACCGCAACCGGGACACTTGTCCTGCGTGGCGATGAGGACCGTCTGGCAAGCCGGACACTCCGTGAGGGCGTAGTTCCGCTCCACGAAACTGCGCGTGCGGCGAACCATGAACAGGCGCATCAACTCGCGCCAGTCATCGGCATGCTCGCTTTTCTCGAAGGCCGAGAGGCAGTTCACCGGGCACTGGTGCCGGCGGGTAAACTCGTCCACGCGACCGTCGCAATCACGCCGCAGATACTCTTCCGGGCGGATGCCAACCACATCGTCGGGATTGAGGAAGAGCCGGAGCTGATTGGCGAGGTCGAGGTAGGCTTTGTTGTAGGGCGTGGCGGAAAGGAGGATACAGCGGCTGGCGTTTCGGGAGATGTAGTCGCGCAGGGCAGCCCAGCGGTGGCCCTCGCGGTTCCGCAGGTTGTGGCTCTCGTCAATGATGACGACGCGGTAGCGGCGAAGGTCAGGCAGAACGGCCTGCGCCTGGGTGATGGAAACGACCTTCGCAATGAGGCGGTAGCGGTGGGCGTAGTCTTCCCACATGCCGACGATGTTCTTGGGGCAGATGATGAGCGTTTCGAGCGAACGCGGCGGGTCCTGGAAAACGCGAGCGAGCGCCGTCGCCATGAGAGTCTTGCCGAGGCCGACGACATCGCCAAGGATGACGCCGCCGCGTTTTTCGAGGTGGCGGGCGGCAATGCGGACGGCCGCGGATTGGAAGTCGAGCAGCGTGCCACGCATGTCGGTGGGGATGGTGAACTCCGACAGGCCGGCCCGCGCTTCTTCGGCCAGGTGGTAGGCCATCTTGATGTAAATCCAGTAAGGCGGGAGCGCATCAGCCCGCGCCCAGCTTTCATCAATGACTTGAATGAGTTCCTTCGTGATATCAATACACCACCGGTCGTTCCAGCGGTCCTCGAACCAGCGCGCCAGCTTTTCTGTGGCGTCGTGATCGAGGACATCCACGTTGAGTTCGCCCTGATGAGAAAGTCCGGCGAGCGTAAGGTTGCTGGAGCCGAGAAAACCGACGATGGGATTGATGGGGTCGGGACGGAAGCAGAGATAGAGCTTGGCGTGGAGCGGATGGCGGAGGAAGAGCCTCACCGTGACCTTTCCCGCCTTGAGTTGGACGGCAAGACGACGCAGACCTGCTTCGTCCTCGTCGGTGGGGGCGCCAAAGGTGAGTTGGTCGCGGAACTCCTCTGCCAGGCGGCGCTTGAGCCGAATCACCGCCTGATTGCTCATCTGGCCATCCTGCGGCAGGAGGCTGTAGGCCAGGCGCAATTCCTCCTGAGGCAACCGCTGCATTCCGACGAGGAGGCGGCACTGGCGTCCCTGGCCACCGGCCCATTTCTCGATCTGCGCGTCAATGGCCTTCCATCCGCGCAGGTTGAAGTAGCCGACGCAGAAGTCGCAGCGTGCGGAGAGATCGAGCGTCTGCCGCAAGGCGGGCAGAAGCTCCTGCGCGATATTGTCAAAGATGCGCGGCATGGGCTGAAACGCTCGCGTGTGCGTTCAGCCCTGTCGGGATGGCTTGGTTCCCTGAAGAGATGCGGTGCCTGAAACGAAGGGGCGTGACCTAATCACGCTCCCCCACAGGCACTGGCATGCCCTTCAAGGAACGCTTTCGGGCACGCCCAGTGACGGGCGTGCCTCGAAAGCCGTCCTTGAAGTGAAATTGCCAGTTTCGTAGGGGACAGCAGCCGAAGCTACGCGAAATCAGTTGTGATTGGTTTTGCTACATCGTTTTTCTTTTTCCGACAGGCGAGAGTATAGCCAGAGAACCGAAGCGACGACAAGGAATACCCGATCATCCGCAAGGCACTGGCGCGACAGTTGATTGTCACCACCGATGCGCGCGGGAACAGCACTTTCTACGGCTACGATGCTGCCGGTCGCAGCACCGCCGTGACCAATGCCCTCGGCCAAGTCAGCCGCAATGAGTACGATGCCAGCGGCAATCTCACCTCCACCACGGACGCTTTGGGCCGCGCCACCAGTTACGTTTACGATGCGCTCAATCGCCGTGTGCAAGTGGTCTTTCCCGATCAATCGACGCAAACCACCTTTTACGACGCGCTGGGCCGCCGCGTGGCTGAAACCGACCAGGCCAACATCACCACCTGGTTTGGCTACGATGCGCTGGGGCGGTTGACCAGTGTCACCAATGCGCTCGGCCATGTCACACGCTATGCCTACGACGAGTTAGGCCAGCAAGTTGCCCAAATCGACGCCAATCAGCACACCACGACTTTTGCCCACGATCAACTGGGCCGCCGCATCCAACGCATTTTGCCGGGTGGCCAAGTCGAAACTTACGGTTACAACACAGCCGGTAATCTCATCAGCAAGACGGATTTCAACGGGTTCACCACCACGTACAGCTACGATGCGCTCAATCGGTTGCTGCAAAAGTCGCCCGACGCCCGGCTCCTGGCTTCCGGCTCCTCACCGGTCACATTCGAGTACAACGCCCTGGGCGAACGGACGGCCATGACCGACGCCAGCGGGGTCACGACTTATGCGTATGACCAGCGCGACCGGCTGATTCAAAAGACCATCGCCTGGGGAGGGACGAGTTCCACCTCGTCCCTGAATTATGCTTACGACGAGAATGGCAACGTCACCTCGATCCAATCGTCGCATCTCAACGGAACCGATCTCCGCTACGAATATGACACTCTCAACCGACTCAGCGCTGTGACCGATGTCCACACCGGGCGCACCGCTTACAACTACGACGCGGTCGGCAATCTCCAGAGCTACACCTATCCGAACAACGTCAACAGTTCCTACGAATACGACGCCCTCAACCGGTTAACGAATCTGGCGGCCAGCACGGTATTGGAAAGGCTCGCCCGTTACGCCTATACCGTTGGCCCGGCCGGCAACCGCTTGAGCGCCACCGAAACCATCACCGTCAACGCTCAACCTTCCACCCTCAACCGTCTCTACAACTACGACGCGCTTTACCGGCTGACGGGCGAACAGATTGCGGTAGGGACGCTTTCCACAGCGTCCGTGACCTACTCCTACGATCCCGTCGGCAACCGGCTCGCGCGCGCATCCAATCTCAATCCGATCCTGCCTGCCACTTACGGTTACGACGCCAACGACCGTCTTCTGACCGACGCCTACGACGCCAACGGCAACACCCTTTGGGGGAGCGCACCCGTCCCGGGTGCCGTCGGCAGCGTCTCGCCGCCGACTTTGTCCAGCGCGTATGACTTTGAAAATCGTCTCGTTTCAGCCACGACCCCGTCGGGCGTGGTCACGATCCTTTACGATGGCGACGGCAACCGCGTCAGCAAAACCGTCAACACCGAGGCTGCCACGGTCACGACCGTTTACCTGGTCGATGACCTGAATCCGACCGGCTACCCGCAAGTTCTGGAAGAACTAATCACTGATCACTTGTCACTGGTCACTGCAACGGTAATCCGTTGCTTCACCTACGGCCACGACTTGATCTCCTTCACCGATCACTCAGCCCTCAGCCAACCCCCCTCAACCTACTTCTACGGCTACGACGGCCATGGGAGCGTGCGGTTCCTGACCGATTCCTTGGGTCAGATTACCGACACCTACGATTACGATGCTTTTGGCAACCTGATCTCCCGCACGGGCAACACGCCGAATGATTATCTTTACACGGGCGAGCAATTCGATCCCGATCTTGGCCTCTACTATTTGCGCGCCCGCTACCATAACCCGGACACAGGGCGCTTCTGGACGATGGATTCCTTCGAGGGTTTTGGGGGCGATCCCCAAAGCCTGCATAAATACACGTATTGCGGGAACGATCCGGTTAATGCCATTGATCCAAGCGGGAGTTTTACTTTGACAGAAGTCACCCATTCAGCAGCGCTTGGTGCTTCCATCGGCTCGGTGTTGGGAGGATACGATGCATACCGGCGACGAGGAAACATCGCTCAAGGGATTGCCTTTGGCGCGATTTCAGGAGGGGTATTTGGGGCCATTATGGGTCCCATTGCCCCCGTGTTTTGGACGACCGCGTCAGGACAAGGACTTTTAGGATTATTCGCGGCACTTGGAGTAAGAGAAGCAGCAATCAATGCTGGAGAGGGGCATTATGATCTTGCCGCCATTCAAATGGTGTTCTCAGTTGCACCGTTGGCGTTAACCTCCAGTCAACTGGCGATACTTTTTCAAAGCCATTATGCTTCAAAAAGTCCAGCGTTCAAGTCATGGAACCAATTCCAGGCCGGAACGAAGGGGCAATTCAGTAGCAGGGCCGAAGCAGCAAAGGCTTGGGAGATTTACAAGCAAGCGAATGGAATTGCTACAGGATCCACCCGCAGCCAAGGCGCTAGGGCTCAGTATCTCAAATCACTTGTTGATGACTATCGAACTCCATCATGGATGAAGCCGTGGCTCAGAGAAGGTCGCCCCCCTCCAGGTTACGAGGTCGATCACATTAAGCCGCTGTCGATAGGCGGTGAGGACATTCCTGCCAATATGCGCCTGCAAGGAGCCGATATCCATGATATCCATCACAGGCACTACGATCCATGGAACTGGTAAAATGAAAACAAAAAAGCTATTAGTCGCGTTTGACCCATCGAAGCCTAGAATCGGTTCAGGAGATTTTCTGGTTCCAGTATGGGAAAACGACACGCCATTCTTCCTGGGTACTAAGAGTAAGAAACTGTACCAGTTTGGAAGAGTTGTGTTCATCGGGAAGGAAATAAATGAGAATGATCTATTTGCACGTCTCGTGGAGACGGGCAAGCGCATACAATCTGTGGAAAAGACACTCAAGGACATTTCAGATTATTTGGCGGCAATTCCAGTACACCGCATAGGCGATATTTTGCAGATAGATCGCCAGAATGATCGACTCATCTTAGTGAAAACTGATCTGAAACCTGCAACGGGACAGGCACCATTGCCATAAAAAGCAGGACTGAAAACGCTCAGGAAGCTCCAGCAGCATCTAGCTCAGCCTCAGTTTGACAATGGAGCCGGTGCTGACGGTTTTCCTGAAGATCAAGAAGCGGTTTGGCTGGCGCTTTGGCTTGAATGGACTGCCAAACTGTAGTCCGACAATCGAAGCTCGCAATTCGCATTTCGTATCTTGCGACACTCGAACATAGTCATTCGACATTCCCACGGTCCACGCCTGCCCCGTTTTGAAGCCTATTCAGCCCAAGCCAAATGCTCCGGGACGCTTTTGGGGACCTTTGAAACCCAACCCGACCGCGTCGGCTTGCTCTTCCGGCTCCCCAACAACCGCGCCGACGGCGTCAACTGCCTAGTGTTGGCTCCCCAAAAGTCCTGCTGACCACGTCAACTGCCTTTTTCGGCTCCAAAAAATCCCTGCCGACCGTGCCGGGCGACATTTTTGGCTCCCGAAAAACCTTGCCGACCGCATCGGATTACATTTTTAGCCCCCCAAAATCCTTGCCAACCGCGTCCGGTGACTTTTTGGGCTCCCCAAAAACCCTACCGACGGCGTCGGGTAACATTTTTGGCTCCCCAAAATCTTTCCCGACCGCGTCGGATGACTTTTTTGGCTCCCTAAAACCCCTGCCGACCGCGCGGAAGACGTTTTGGGACAGTAATTTAGGTTGAAAACACTGGCCGGTGGTCAAAAAGAGACAGTTTCCTTTCCTTTGTGGGGTCAGGCTGGGTCTGCCCAATCCGCACAAAGCAACCCGGCTCGTTGCAGCACCGTTTGCGTGGCCTTCTCCTGCTTGTCGGGCGGGTAGCCGGAAGTCCGAAGTCCGAAGTGCGAGTTCCGAACGCGTTCTCCCTCTCGAACTCGATTTCCCTTCTCCGCATCGGATGGGGAGAAGGTGGCCGCAGGCCGGATGAGGTGAGCACTGGGAGAGTGGAGAGAGGGCCGGGGTGAGGTGTCGAATTGTCCTTAGCTCGGATGCGGATTTTGGGCAGTTTGCGCAGCATCCAGCGGCGTGTCTTGCGTCTTGGGTGCGCTGGCGGCAAAATGCGTGCGTGATTTATTTGGACCACAATGCGACGACGCCGGTGTTGCCGGAAGTTTTCGAGGCCATGCGTCCTTACTTCACGGAGCAATGGGGCAATCCGTCCAGCAGCTACAAGTTTGGGGCCAAGTTGAAAACGGTGATCGAGACGGCGCGGGCGCAGGTGGCGGAATTGATCGGGGCGCAGTCGCGCGACGTGATTTTTACGTCGTGCGCGACGGAGAGCAACAATGCGGCGATTCATGCGGCGCTCAAGGCCAATCCCGGCAAGCGGCACATCGTCACGTCGGCGGTGGAACATTCGTCGG
>CAYIIH010000192.1:0-15709 GCA_964363225.1 uncultured Verrucomicrobiota bacterium
TGAAAACTATGAAAAAGACGGCGCGTATTTTGAATGGGCTGGCGATGCTTTCGCTATGGCTCGGAACGACTGCAAACTCGATTTTGGCCGCCGATTTAATTGGCATAAACGAGATCCTTCGTGAGATTAAGGCGCCGGGCCCGGCCATTATTCGTGAGGTCTCTTTTACCACCGAAATACCCTTGCCGGGTGATGCCAGGATTTTTATTACTTATCCCGCCGGGTTTGATGCTGCCAAGGCGTCTGTTTTTAGCACGAGCGGTTTTGCCGGCAGCTTCTCCAAAATTGTGAAAGGTCAGGTCCTTATCTTGTCGCGCAGTGGAGGCCGCACGGCGCCTCCCGGAGAAAAAATCGTCGCCCTGTCCGGGATTGTGAACAAATCGACCAACGCCACTTACAAGATCACGCTCGAAATCCAGAATGGCGTCGGGGAGATCCTTTTGGGTCCCACCACGAGCGCTCGAATCAGGCCTTCCATCCATACCGCCGAAGAATAATCCTTGCGGCTTGACGCAGAAGGAAAAAGATTCCCAGGGTCGGAACTGCCGTTCCGCGCCGCCCTCCTCGGCTTCGGCCCCCAATGCGCCAGTGGCGTTGGCCGCCAAAGAACGCAGCGCGGCATAGCCGCAAGCAAGGGAGCACCGACATTTCTGTCGGCTTGGGCGTTGGCGCGCGATTCGGGCCGACAAGAATGTCGGCGCTCCTGCGCCGCGCTTGAGAATCCTTGCGACCCCCGAGCGGTGATTTGTTTTCACCTCACTCGCATCGGCGCCGCGGGGCGGAACTTTAGAAGTTGTGCCCTGACCAACAACACCCATCCACAAGCTGCCGGAGCAGGGGGACCACCTGCTTTTCTTTTTTGACGCGGCCATGAAATCCGCCGGCCGGGCCAAGCCAAAGGAGAGTTTATTTTTGCCAAAGAATGGAGAGCAGAAAGGGACGTTGGGGAGCTTGATAAGGTGTTATGAGCACTCTGCTGTTCTACCCGGGAATAGAGGATTTTTCATTGGATTACGCCAAGCCGTTTACCATTCTAATCGCTTACGAGGACGCCGTTACCTTGGTGCGGGCTCAATACATTTTTCAACACCTCAGCCAGGAACTCGGTGATGACCTGAAATTCGAATGTTTTTGGGTGAAATTCGATGAGTTGAAAACTGCCGATTTTGCCCGGCGGGCGGCCAACAGCGCCACCCAGGCGGACTTGGTAGTTTTCTCAGCCCATGCCGGAAGAGAACTGCCCGATCTGGTCAAAGAATGGATCGAGATTTGGCTGCCGGGCAAGAATTATCAGGAAAGCGCCCTCGTGGCCCTCGTTGGCTTGCCTGATGACCAGCAACGAGGCGTGACCCCCATTCATGTTTACCTGAGCGAAGTGGCCGAGCGGGCGCACATGGATTTTCTGTCGCAAGTCGTTAAAGCGCAGAATGAAACCCTTTCCTACTCACCGGAAAAGATCACGGAAAGGGCGCAGAAAAGCAGCCCGACGATCGAGGATCTGCTCCATCTTCCCCCTCCTCCTCCGCATTGGGGAATAAACGAATAGGCGCGCCGGGGGAATCTTTAGACCCCTGGCCGCAAGAAGCAGCGCATCCGAGTGAGACACCGCACTAATCCGGCCCAGCCAACGGCGCTCGCTTCAACCGGCGGAGTTCGTTTTGCTGCTGAAATATCTGCATCTTCCCGGCCTCCGACAAACCGGGGCCGGCCGCTTGCCGGGTTAACTCCGCCAATCGGCGTTCGATAGACTTTTCCCGTAACCGCTCCAGCACTCCCGGACTCCCGGGACGGCCCTTCAGCAATTCCCCCACGTTGGCGACGGCTCGCTGTTCACAAACCGCTTCCGAAACCAGGCTTTTGGCCTGCGCATCCGGCAACGTCTCGAGGAAAGCCGCCACACCGGACCAAACATGAGTTCGGTGCGCGTCCAACCGCAGACTGACAATTTGCTTCACGCCCGGGTGCTGCACCCATTCCACATCCAGATGCGCGGCCACCCACTCCGTATGCTCCTCATCCAACATGAGCAGCTTGACCAGCCAGAATTCGGGTGTGGCCGGGCGCGGCGGCAAATCCTGATCGGGCGCGGCCTCTTCTTCGCTGGCGGCGCGACTGCGCGGGACGGGTTTGTTCTTGAATTCGCTCCGCACCGCCTGCACTGAAACCCCCAGCCGCTGAGCTGTTTTTTGAGCGTACGTGTCCGCCAGCACCGCGTTTCCAGTCTTTAGGACGGCTTCAGAAATGGCATTGACCACGGCGATCCGTCCTTTGTCCGTGGCCACATCGTGCGTGGCGCAAAGCCGGTTCAAGTAAAAGTCGAAAAACCCTTCGGCGCGCTCGATCAATTGCCGAAAAGCGGCTCCGCCAAACTCCTTGATGTAACTGTCCGGATCATGCGGCTCCGGCACCGTCGCCACTCGGATCGCCAGGCCGGAGGCCAGCAAATCGTCCAAAGCGCGAATGGCCGCCTTTTGCCCGGCCAAATCAGAGTCAAAGCAGAGCACCACCTCATTCACGTAGCGCTTCAAGATGCGTGTATGCTCGCTGGTGAGCGCGGTGCCTTGGGGGGCGACGATGTTTTGCACGCCAGCCATGTAACAGGCGATTAAATCGAGCTGCCCCTCACAAACGATGGCGTACTGGGCCTCCAGCAAGGCCCGCTTGGATTTGTCCAATCCAAAAATGACTCTGCCTTTGGTGAACAGTGGCGTTTCGGGGGAGTTGACGTACTTGGCTGTCTTCTCGTCGCCGGCCAGAATGCGTCCGCTGAAGCCGATGACACGGCCTTGCTCGTCGCAAATGGGGAACATAAGTCGCCCACGGAATCGATCATAGTAGCCGGACCCGCTTTCCTTGGAAAGGATCAGACCCGCTTTCTCGACCAGCGGCAGGTCATAATTCTTCGCTTTCGCCCAATTGACCGTGTCATCCCACAGGTCGGGCGCGTAACCCAATCGAAACAGCTTGATGGCCTCGGAGACCACGCCTCGTTTCGCCAGGTACTCGCGGGTGCTCTGGCCGGCGGCATCGTTTTGCAGAGCGCCTTGCCAGCGCTGGGTGATTTGCTCGTGAATCTCAAGCAACGTCTCTTTGAGAAAACGTTCTTGCTGCTGGCCGGGGCGCTGCTCGAATTCGAGCGGGATTTTGGCTCGGTCGGCCAGGCGCCTGACTGCTTCGCCAAAGCTGATGCTTTCGTATTCCTGGACGAAGGTGAACACGTCGCCGCCCTTGTGGCAGCCAAAACAATGAAAAATCTGCTTGTGCGGATTGACGTTGAAACTGGGCGTTTTTTCTTTGTGAAAAGGGCAGAGCGTGACGAAGTTCGCCCCGGCCCGCTTCAAGGGGAGCGAGGCGCCAATGACATCGACAATGTCACTGGCTGCGCGGACTCGTTCGAGTGTTGCCTGGGAAAACAAACCGGCCATGAAAATGCGTCATCAAATCATTTCTTTGGCGCTCCACCCAGCACATCATCCAGGGCGCGGCTTCGGCGGGAGCCGGAGCTTGGTCGGCCCGGTGGCGCGGCCCCTGCCGGGTCTGTGTCAATCAACTGGTCGTGCAGATGTTTCTTGATGACCGGCCCGATCATCGAGTCGCGGAACACCGTCTGCTGCAGAGAAGCGAGCGTGAGAAAAGAAAGATTCTCCAAAGAATCCTTTTGCCTGCTCTTTAGCGCGGCCAGCTCGACCCTTGTGTAGTGCTTGGCGTTCAGCAAAGCGAGGGCCACAACCAGCATGCAGAAACAGCGCATCCCGCCGGCCAGCATTCCCAGCGTGAATTCCATTCTGCCAAAGGTATCGCCGTGGACCAGTTTCTCGCCCACCATCCGTTTGATGGCGGTAAAGACGAGTTTGACCATGACCGCCGTGAAAACATAAATGGTCACATAGCCATAGAGCAGGCTCATGTGCGTGAACTCGGCAACCATTTTGCCAAAGGGCTGATAGACCAGGCCTCCCAGCACCACGATGATCAACCATTGGAACACATCCAACATTTCTTCTGAAATGCCCCGTTTGCGTCCGCGGACGAGCCCAACAATGAGCATCACCACAACCAGCAAATCAAACCAGTTCGCACGCAAAGCATCTAATTTCATACACCAACCCAAGACATTCCAGCCCGCCACATCCACACGAGAACGCCGCCAGACAAGTTTCTGTCATCCGCGCGGTCCTCTCACCACTTTCTTTCTCAGGCAGAACTTAACAGATAATCCGGGCACGGAAAGGCAGAAAGATCAGGGCGGCGGATTGGCCGCCAGCCAATAACGAATGTGCAGGGCCTGCGCATGGCGCGGATCCAGTTCCAGGACTTTCCGATAATGCTGCCGCGCCAAGTCCTTCTGGTTGAGTTGCTGGGCGCACAGATTGGCCAAAGCAAAGTGCGCCCGCGTTTCGTCAGGATGATCCGACAAGAGCTTCTGCCATTCAAGAGCCGCATCCTCAGGATAATTGGCCTGTTGCAGAGCCACGCCAAACTGATAGCGCGCATGGGCTGAGGCTGGGTCAATGGACACCGCCTCCTCCAGCGACGCCAAAGCCTGGGGCAGATTCTTCGCTTCATAAGCTGCCAGACCCAAATTGTAATGCGCCTCAAAATAACTCGGATCCAGCCGGACGGCCTCGCGGTAAGCTTTTATCGCGTCCAGGAGACGCCGTTCCTGGTGTGCTGGCACGCCTTTGGCCAGCACCTTTTCAGCCTCCTGTCGATTGCCCTCCAACGGTTTGGCATGCGCCCGGTAGGGGTACCTGGGCCGAGGAGGCTGCTCCGGCACGAGCGCGGATGCGCGTGCCGCAGAATTGCCGGTCACCAAAGGAGCATTTTCCGACGTGGCAGGTCTGCTCTCAACCGGCTCGGCTCTGGCCAGCTTCGTTTCAACTTTGGCCGCTGGCGCGGATGCCGGGGCAGCTTTGTTGCCCGAACGAAACCAACTCAAGGGATTGATCCGTTGCAGAAGAGTCGGTTTTCGCTGGCTCCGAAGGCCTGTTGCCGAAGGGCCCTCCCCAATCTCTGACGGCTGCTCCGGCAGCGGTTCAGGCGCAACCGTCGGAACGGGCTCCCTCGCAGGCGATGGCGGTGAAGGCGGAACGTTGATGACAACGTCCTGCGCCGCTTTGGGAGCAGGCTCCTCCGGAACCCGCACGACTTCGCCTTTCGGAGGCGGCTCCGGTTTGGTCTCCTCCTTGGAGGGAGGAGGGCCGGGCGGCGGTGCCGGCGCCTTCTCCGCCAGTTCGGTCTTCGCTGGCGGCGCAATCGGCTGGGCAGCGCCGGGCGGGTTTTCCGGCTTTGGGGCCGGCTTGGCGTCTGCCTTTGCCAAAGGCACTGCTGCGACCGGGTTTGACCGGTTCGTTGGAGCCGGCGGCGCAACGGGCGGGGCGGAAGCGGCCACAAGCTGTGTCTTGACGTTCGCCGGCGGGGGAGCATTGGGCGGAACAGAGGGCGGCTGCGTGATTTGATTGGTCGCGGTCATGCGCGGCGGCGGGTGCAATTCCAAAGCAAGCGTGCGGACGACTTCCTGAACGGCAGCAGCTTGAGCACCCGGTGGATTCAAGGCCAGGTACTCTCGGTACTTTTGCAGGGCCAGCGCACGATTATTGAGGGAGTGATGCAGAACGGACGCCATATTCAGCAAAGCCGGCGCATAATCCGCCTGCCGCCGCAAGGCCTCGCTAAAATACTTCACTGCTTCAGCTGGGCGCTTGCGCTGCACCTGGATGATGCCCAGATCATTCAGAGCCTCAGGCAGTTGCGGATCGAGCTTGATGGCAGCCAGGAAGCTTCTTTCAGATTCGTCGATCTTACGATTCCGTAATTGCGCTGTGCCTAATTTTACCCAGCCGAACGCGACTTTGGGTTGGAGCACGGTAAAGGTGGTCAATTCGCTGATGGCCAGGGCCAGATTATTCTGCTCCAGGAAAAGGCAACCCAGATTGTAGCGCGCGGCGGCCAGATTGCGGTCCCGGGCCAAGGCCCACTGATACATGCGAATGGCTTCGGTCCACCGCCCGGAGCCGTGATAGGCTAGTCCGAGATGATTCCAGGCCTGCGCGTTCTGGGGCAAGAGCCGGGTGGCGACCTGGAGTTTTTCCACTGCTTCAGCGTATTTTCCTTCTTGGAGCAGCCTCTCGCCTTCGAGCAGCGCTTGCGGACCCGGCGGCTGGCAGGCTGACAGCAAGACTAGTCCAAGGCTAGCCCAGCCAAAGCAACGCCGGCGCGGACTGGAGTTTTTTGTGGTCAGCATTAAAGATGGTGGTAGCATCCGCGGCTCAATGCGTCAAGAAACGCGCGCTTTTGCATGGCAAACAGATATTTATTTTTGCTTGGCTCATTTCTGGCCCTGCTTCACTCGCACCTGCAGCCGGCGGCAGCGGCCGAACTGATTTCCTCTGCCGCCATCGCTCCAAAGCGAGCGCGCGTGGTCATCGTCCAGGACGCCCAGGCTACAAGTGCATTCAATCCGCAGCCTGACATAATCCGCGAACTGGTCCGCCGCGGACTGATTCATTTGACCGGTCAGACAACTCTGGAGACAGCTTGGCGCAGCCTGGTTTCCACTCAGGATCTGGTGGGCATTAAAGTGTTTTCGTCTCCCGGCGCCACCAGTGGAACACGCCCCGCCGTCGTCACGGCTGTCGTGCAAGGATTGCTGTCCGCCGGCCTGCCACCAAGACAAATCCTCATCTGGGACAAACACCTGGCCGACTTACGCCTGGCCGGCTTTTTTGAATTGGCTGAGAAATACGGCGCTCACGTCGCCGGCAGCGCGGAAGAAGGGTATGACGAAGCCGCCTATTATGAAACAGCGCTCCTGGGCAGGCTGGTGTGGGGCGATACGGAATTTGGCAAGAAAGGGGAGGGCGTAGGGCGCAGGTCGTTTGTCTCCAACCTAGTAACCAGGAAGATGACCAAGATTATCAACGTCACTCCTCTGTTGAATCACAATCTGGCTGGTGTCTCAGGCAATCTCTTCGGTTTGTCGCTGGGCAGTGTTGACAACGTCCTGCGCTTCGAGATGGACCCGGAGCGGCTAGGGACGGCGGTCCCGGAGATTTACGCGCTGCCAGCACTAGGGGACCGCGTTGTATTAAACATTGTCGATGCGTTGATCTGCCAGTATGAAGGCGAGGAAAGGGGCCTCCTGCACTATTCAACGCCGCTCAACCAATTGCGTTTCAGCACCGATCCGGTAGCGCTGGATGTCCTTTCGCTTCAAGAACTTGTCCGTCAGCGCCACGCCACAAATGCGCCTCTCGAGAAGGCTTGTTTGGAGATATATCAAAATGCTTCGCTACTCCAGATCGGCGTGAGCCAGCCACAGAATATCAAAGTTGAAATGGCGCCTTAGCGCGCTATCATTACGCGTGCAAAGCAAAGCTCCGGACAGGCCAGAATTCGACATCGACAGGCGGACCGATACCGATAGGATTCGCCCCCAGTCCAAGCGTGGCAACAGCCTCCGCGCTCAGCGTTGCCAGACAGATTGTGAAAGCGAGACAGACAATAGATTTTGCCATCAAAGCGGCCGGCCCGATATGGAAAGGATGATAATGAAGGATGTTAGAACATTGATTTTACTGGCCTGCGCGACCGCATGGTTTACGGCTGCAGCTCCGATTCAAGCAGAGAGCTGCTGCCAGAAAGCCAAGAAAGACCGCGTGGCCTGTGCCCACAAGTGCTGCATCGAAGCTGCCAAGGCCAAGAAATCGTGCCAGCAGTGCAACAAGAAGAATGAGACAAAGGAGGAGAAGAATTAACTTCAGCTCTTCTCTGTGCGCTCGATATACTTCGACTATAACGCCACGACTCCTCTCGACCCACAGGTCTATGAAGTCATGGTGCCTTTTCTGACGGAAATCTACGGCAATCCTTCCAGCATCCACCACGTCGGCCGCCGAGCCAGGGTAGCTCTTGATGAGGCCAGAGAGAGGGTCAGCAGCTTGTTTGCCTGCAAGCCCAGCGAAGTTGTTTTTACTAGTGGCGGCACAGAAAGCAACAATCTCGCGATCCTTGGCTCTGCGCGGATGCTTCGAAATAAGGGGCGTCATCTGATCACGTCTGCCATCGAACATCATTCCGTTCTGTATAGCTTTCAATACCTTGCAGAGAATGAGGGATTCCGTGTTACTTACCTGCCCGTCGATGGCGAAGGGTCCGTCCACATCGAGGCCCTTGAGGCAGCGCTCTGCCCGGAAACAACGCTTGTCTCCATTATGGCGGCCAATAATGAGACTGGCGTCATCCAACCTGTTGCCGCCTTGGGTGCCCTCTGTCATGAACACGGTGTTCTATTTCATACTGATGCAGCGCAATGGCTTGGGAAGGAGCCGTTACATTCGATTCATGACTTCAACGCTGATTTTGTCAGTGTTTGCAGCCACAAATTTCATGGACCAAAAGGCGCAGGCGCACTTTTTGTCCGCTCACCTTTACGCCCTGATCCAATTCTTCTAGGTGGTGCGCATGAGAATGAACTCCGCGCCGGGACCGAAAACACAGCCTCAATAATTGGCTTCACTGAAGCTTTGGAGAGGTTCGTTAAAAAGCCGGTTTTCTCTCGCGCATTAATTGAACCGCTGACAACCAGACTAAAGACACTTGCTTCAGCAATTGAGAACACCAATTTTTACGCCATAAATGCTCCCCGCCTAGCTAATACCATTTCGTGCAGCATCGGCGGGTGTGACAGCATTTCTCTTTTGGCTGCACTTGATCTGGAGGGCATCTGCGCGTCCAGCGGCTCAGCCTGTTCGGCTGGATCATTGAAACCCTCTCATGTTCTCTTGGCCATGGGAGTGCCTTTTCCATTGGCCAACTCCTTTATCCGGTTTTCACTCGGTCGCCACTCATCACTTGCAGAAGTTGATTTCGTCGTCTCTGTTATGCCAAGGATCATCAGACGCATCCGCAACACAAACCCACTCTGAGCAAGTATCCGTTTTCTCGCGAATAACTTGTTGGCAAAGCTTCAAACTCAAGGAAAAGCGCGGCTTTCGTTGGAGGAAAACAACTTTTTCAGAACGCACTTTCATCGTAACTCCTTGAGGTTGCCTTGACAGCACGGTTTATTTCCTTTATTCACAGCACATAATAAGATGTTTTCTTCTTTAGAAAGAACAGAGTATATATAAAAGGGCACCAATGAAACTGACCATTAGCAAAGAGCAAATTTTAAATGGCCTGCAAGCAGTCCAGAACATTGTCAGTACTCGAACGACATTGCCGATTCTTTCCAATGTACTACTGCGCGCAGATGGCCAGCAACTCGAGTTGACGGCTACGGACTTGGACGTGACAATTGTCTGCTCCGTGCAAGCAAGTGTGCAGGCGGCAGGTGCGACGACTTTGCCGGTAAAGAAGCTCTATGGCATTGTGCGCGAACTGGCTTCACACGAGTTGGAAATGGATGTGGATGAGAAGAACACTTGCAGTTTGCGTGCGGGGCCATCCTTCTATCGAATGAATGGCCTGCCGGCTGAAGATTTTCCACCGGTGCCGAAGTTTGCGGAGAACAAGAAGATAAAGCTGCCCCAGGAGAAATTGAAAGCGCTCTTGCGCAAGACTTCATTTGCCATTTCGACCGATGAGACGCGCTTTGTGTTGAACGGGATTTTTGTCAGTTTGAAGGAGCATAAAATGAGTTTGGTCGCGACGGATGGAAGGAGGCTGGCATTGGCCGATGAAGAGGTTGAATTGGCCGATGAAAGCCAGGGAGAATTCATTGTGCCAACGAAAGCGATCAATGAGTTAAACCGCTTGTTGCAGGTCAAGGGAGATGTTGAAATCCGGTTTACGGAGAATCAGGCAGCCTTCGTTTTGCAGGATGAAAAGGGAGCTTCAACATTCGTGATTTCCAAGTTGGTGGAGGGAAATTATCCCAATTATCGGCAGGTCATTCCTGCTGAAATGCGGGAGCGTGTTAGTTTGGCACGGGAAGAACTACTGCAGGCACTGCGCCGTGCAGAGATTATGACCAGTGAAAAATCGAATTCTGTCAAACTGAGTTTTACGAAGAACAACCTTGCGATAACAGCCAATACACCTGAAGTGGGCGAGGCGCGTGAAAGCATAGCGATCAACTATAAAGGGAAGGACTTGGCCGTTGCCTTCAATCCGGCCTATCTGATGGACCCTCTCAAAGCGCTTGAGAACGACGAGGTTTTCCTGGAACTGATCGACGAGTTAAGTCCCGGAGTATTGAAGATAAACGGACCGTTCTTGTATGTGCTGATGCCCATGCGGATGACCTGATTCAGGCGAGCGCCGGCACGCCTGTAAGACAGGGACTTTCATAAACGCCAGTGTTCTTCAGCGCAAATGACGGTTCTGAGATAAGCACGCGATAGAAGCGCGTCGCTTCACCTGAGAGAGCGTCCTGGACAACGACCGCTGTATCTTCCGTAGGGAAGAGAGGTTTATTTTCAACTATATCGAGCGGTTGCCAGAGACTGTTCGCAGAAAGGTCAGATTTTCATTGTACTTCAAAAGCGCGGTTAGCCGGGAGTAGAAAACTTTTCAGTCGTAGAGATGCGGCTCAAGAGCAGGGAGTCTTTCAACGAGGCGGGCTTGATTGGACGGTGTTTCACCATAGCCAAACGGACGGTTCATTTGTGGCGTGTTGAAACCCAAAGCCCAGCCTGCTGTAGAATTATGACAAGCGAGACATTCGCTCCGACTGGGATAATGCCAGACCTGGGTGCGCGGCCGGCCATTTTCCTGCACCACAAGCGTCTCCTCCATCCCCTCTTCCGGCACGAGCGTGGCATTCGTGAACGAATCGGCCCAGCGAGAGGTCAGGCCGTAAACGCCTTCCTTGCTGCGGATGAGAAAGCGCGTTTCCAGACGGCGCGCAGACTCGGGCACACCAGTGGTCAACTCCATCTCAAAGTGCTGTATCCAGACTGTTCCGGTTGGAAAGGCCCACTTGTCACTACGACTGAAGCCAACAGTCAGGTTTGGATCCGGCACCGAAAACCAGCGGCGTTGCTGCGCATAATCGGACCAGACCGGCACATTCACGTCGTAAGGCACAACGCCTGGATTCGGCGTCAGCAAGCGCACATCTGCAAAAGCACCGGTCTCAGCCAGCGTCGGCGGCAAGGGCGCTCCCGTCGGAGTTGAGTTATAAACTAACCGCTTGATCGTGTCTTCGCTTTGGTCTGCCATCAGCACGTCGCCGTTGCGAGGGTCAAGGCCGAACGCGGCGATGCCGCCATCACCCTCCGCCAGCCCCTGGGTGGGATCACTCGGCGCCGTCTGGAACCGCGCCAGTTTATCATGCAAACCCGTTCCCGCCGGAGTCGTGTGCGCGCCAGTGTAAAAGACGTAGAAAAAACGGTTGGTCGCATAGCCCGGATGAAAGGCCAGTCCCAGCAAGCCGCGTTCATCGCTCGGTACTCCTCCGGTGATGCGGCTGAAAATATCGAGGAACACTGGTCGATTTGGATTCGCCAGGTTGGTGATTAGAAACGGCGCAGGCCCCTTCACTTCTTCGAGCCGCTTTCGGCCTCCAGGCAACACTGGCGCGCAAAACTGCGGATCACCGCCAGCTCGTCTTCACCGGCAATCGTGTGGTCCTTCACAAATTCATGCCATTCAATTTGGAGGCCGGCTGACTTCAAGAGCGCGACTTGCCGTCGCACCGGGCCAATCGGAATCAGCGGATCGCCTGTCCCGTGGGTCAGGAGAAACCGCTGTTGCCGGGCCGCAGGCGAAAGCTCATTCAGAAGCCGCTCCGGCTCGAAGACGTGCCCGCTGATGCCGATCAAACCGGCGAACCGATGCGGGTAGCGCAAACCCGCTTCGATCGTCATCAGGCAGCCCTGCGAAAATCCGAAGAGCAAAGTCTGCTCCGTAGCAAAGCCGCGCGTTCGCTGCTCGTCCAGCAGGGAGACAAGCAAGGCGCGGCTCCGCCTCACGCCCGGACCGGGGTCCTCCGCAAAATCATACCAGGAATAACCGCCATAATACGGGTCCGGCGCGTTGACCAGCAGGTAATTAAGCCAGGGCAAAGCCAGCAGATCGGGCAGCCAGCGATACCCGTCCGTGCTGTCGCCCAAACCATGCAGCACCACCATGAGCCGGCGCGAGTCTCGAACCGCGGCCGGCAGCAATTCCGTTTCAAGCATCCGCCGATTAGAAACAGAAAACAGCCGCCGCGCAATCGTGCAGGGAGGTCTTTTTTTTGGCGGCAGTCTGTGGCTACTCATGGAGCCGCGACCGCGCCGCTGCCGCAACCATTCTAACGCCTGGCTTGGTCGAAGGGGCTTTTCGCCAGTTTGAATTGGGCGCCCCGGGGTTTCAATTTCGGGCCGCGGCCGGGCAGTTTCTCCTTCTGGAAGGCCAAAGCAATGAACTCCATTTGGCTGCGCCGGGGCGTCACGCCGCGCTTCAAAACCGGGCGGCGATACGAACCGGCTGCCTGCAAAAACCGGACTTTGACATTCTCCGCCAGCGAAAGGCCCAGCAGTTCGCTGCCGATGCGTTCGCGCAGATTCCCATCTTCAACGGGAAAAACGATCTCGATGCGCCGGAAGAAATTGCGTGGCATCCAATCGGCGCTGCCCATGAAAATCTCCGGCTGGCAGCCGTTCTCAAAGTAAAAAATCCGGCTGTGTTCCAGGAACCGATCCACGATGCTCCGCACGGTGATGTTATCGCTGATGCCGCCCAGGCCGGGCCGGAGACAGCAGATGCCGCGCACGATCAAATCAATCTTGACCCCCGCTTGCGAGGCCCGGTAAAGCGCCTCGATGATCTCACGGTCCACCAGCGCGTTCATCTTGGCGATGATGCGCGCCGGCAGGCCTTTCCGGGCCTGGACCGCTTCCCGCTCGATCAGCGCCAGCATGCGCTCATGGAGCTGGAACGGCGCGACCAAGAATTTTTGCGTCCCTTGAAATTGGCAGATGCCGGTCAGCAAATTAAACAAGTTTGTGGCGTCCTCTCCAAAATCCGGCCGGCAGGTCAGCAGTCCGGTGTCGGTGTAAATCCGGGCGGTGGTGGCATTGTAATTGCCCGTGCTGAGATGGACGTAACGGCGGATGCCCTCTTCATCATTCCGAACCACCAGCGTCATTTTACCGTGGATTTTATAGCCCACCAGCCCATAGACGACGTGCACGCCCGCCTCTTCGAGGCGCCGCGCCCATTCGATGTTGTTCGCCTCATCGAAGCGCGCCTTCAGCTCCACCACGGCCGTGACTTGTTTGCCGGCGCGCACCGCGTTCATCAGCGCTCCAACGATGCGCAGGTCGCCGCCGGTGCGGTAGAGAGTTTGTTTGATCGCCAGCACGTGCGGATCTGCCGCCGCCTTCTCGAGGAAATCGACCACGCTGTCGAAATTCTCGTACGGATGATGCAGCAGAATATCGTGCTCCCGAATCGCCGCAAAACAATCCGGCTGATCCTTCAACGGGTCGGCGATGGGCGCGACAAACGGCGGATCGCGCAGCTCCGGAGAATGGTCCCCTTCATAGATGGCCATGAGCCGGACGGGATTGAGCGGCCCGTCGATCACGTACAGGTCGTCCTCCTGCAGCCGCAATGTGTCCAGTAATTGCGCCCGGATGTCGAACGGGCAATCGCGCTCCACTTCCAGCCGCACTGCGTCGCCTTTGCGGCGATTGTGCAATTCGTTCTCGACGGCTTGCAGCAGGTTGGCCTCCTCTTCTTCGTCGATGTACAGCTCGCTGTTGCGGGTGACCCGGAAATGCCAGTAACCGAGTATCTTCGTGCCGGGAAACAAATCTGCCAGGTAATGGCCGATGAGGTGGCCCAGAAAAATGTAATCCTGCCGGCCATCGTCGCGCGGCAGCCGCACCAGCCGCGGCAGCACGCGCGGCACCTGCACCACCGCCAGACGCTTCCGCAGTTCGCCATACTCCATGATTTCCAACTGCACAATCATGTTCAATGACTTGTTGAGCAGTTGCGGAAACGGATGCGCCGGATCGATGCCCAAAGGCGTTACCACCGGCCGGACCCGGGCCCGGTAGTACTGTTCGATCCAGGTCAAATCCGCCGCGCCCATGCTGCGGAAGTTCAGAAAGCGGATGCCGTTTTCGGCCAGGGCCGGCGCGAGTTGTTCCCGCCAGCAGGTGTATTGCTGGTCCACCATGCGCCGGACGCGTTTGGTGATGGCGCGAAAAGTCTCACTGGCGGTTAAACCGTCCAGGCTCCGCTCCACCACCTCGCTTTCAATCTGCTGTTTGAGGCCGGCCACGCGCACCTCGAAGAACTCATCCAGATTCGAGCTGACGATACAGAAGAACTTGACCCGCTCGAGCAGGGGATTTTTCAGGTCCAACGCTTCCTCGAGCACGCGCTGGTTAAATTCCAGCCAGCTCAATTCGCGGTTGATAAAATGTGTCGGGCCAAACGTCGCCATAATTCCGTGCTTCGCAGTCTCGAGGGCTTAGACTATACCGGAGCCTGGTCTGGTGAACAGTGCCAAATTCATCGCAGACACTCCCCAAAAACCTTCTGGCACTAACGTTGTCGGTCGTTTAGGGTTTCGCAGATCAACAACACCATTCCGCAAAGAAGCTCGGAACATGCGTGCGATGCAGACAAAAACTCGAGGGCTTTCCCTGGCCGGGATCGTGATTCTGTCCCTGGGATTTTCTGTTTCGTCCGCCGCGGAACCTGACCAGCCCTCCACAGTTCGCGTGGCCGGCCTGGTTCTGAAATGGATTCGGGCCGACAAGGAAGCCAACTTCCAGCGCGTTGAACCGATGATCCGCGAAGCCGCGATGAACGGGGCGAAGATCGTCTGCACGACCGAGTGTTTCCTGGACGGCTACGCCATCGCGGACAAGAGCATTCCGCTCGAGCAATACCGAGCTTTGGGCGAGCCGATTCCGGAGGGGAATTATTTTCAACGACTGACCTCGCTGGCGAAAGAACTCAAGATTCACCTGATCGCCGGCCTGACGGAAGCGGACGGCGGAGCGCGTTACAACGCCTCGGTGGTGATCGGGCCGTCCGGCCAATTGATTGGCAAATACCGTAAGCAGAAGCTGCAACATGAAGCGGTGCGCAACACCCCGGGTCAGGACTCGCCGGTCTTCCAGACGCCCTATGGATCCATGGGCGTCATGATTTGCGCTGACCGGACTGAAGCGGCAATCGTTCGCCGGTTTTGCACCGCAGGAGCGGGCTTTTTAATTTGCCCATCAGGCGGGATGTTCGGACCGAAGAGCAACGACCCGATCGTGCAGGCGCGGTCCCGGGAGAATCAGATTCACATCGTGTTCGTGCATCCGGCGGAGTTTCTGGTGACGGGACCTGACGGATCGAAGCTGGCCAACACGCTTTTGGGTAATCGGCTCTTGATCCAACCGGACGAGGCGGGAACGGAGAGGGACGCCAACAGAATTTTCTACTTCGATCTGCCTCTGCAGAGGAAGTAGGCCGGCCGTTCGGGGCGGGCAGCGGTCATTGCCGTAGCTCCAGGCTTGTCGGCGCTCCAGAATCGCGCTTGCCGCCCTTGGGGACGAGGGCCTGGAGTGGGGGCGGTTCGGAACGCTTTCGCGTACGCTTTCTTTGCCCTTGAGTCCCGCCTCGGGCTGGATATATTGGGGCGATGAGCGCGAATGAAGTTATGGCCCAAATCAAGGCGCTGCCACAGGCGGAACAGGAGAAGCTGGGACGGCTGTTGTTGGAAGAGACCGACTGGCTGGAGGACTGGCTGGACGCTGCGATTGCC
>CAYIIH010000193.1:0-5621 GCA_964363225.1 uncultured Verrucomicrobiota bacterium
CCAACCGGCTTTCACGCCTGGGACCGCCCAAAGCCGGTTACAAACCGGCGCTCCGTCCGGCGGGTCGCCGAGCGGGGCGGGCGAGTCGCCCGCGCTACCCGCACGCCAAACGGAGAAATTGCCGCGCTCTTGTCCCCTATGACCAACACCAACAAACAAGATCATCCATTCCAGAAACCACGCCAAGCACTCCCCCCAAAATGAACCCACACCCTTTCCAATTTAATCTGGTTGTTGCCTGGCTCTGGGTGCTGCTGGGCTTTCTCTCGGGGATGGTGCTGGGCTTGAAGTTCCATCAGGAGAATTGGCTGGGCGGCTACGCCAGCCATCAGCGGCGCCTGTACCGGCTGGGACACATTTCCTTCTTTGGCTTGGGAATGGTCAACCTGATGTTTTACTTCGCCGCCCAAGCCTTTCCCGCCGCCAAGCTGACCGTCCTGATCGCTTCGTGGGGGTTTCTCATCGGCGCGGTGACGATGCCGATTTGTTGCTTTGTCGTGGCGCAGGACGCCAAATGGCGGCATCTGTTTGCCATCCCGGTCGTCAGTTTGATTGTCAGTGCAACCTTAACTCTATGGGAGGTTATCCATTTATGAAAATCGGTTTGATTGCCATGAGCGGCGTGCGCGCGCACAATGAACAACTCACTCAACTCGGTCTCACGCTGCCGGGATTTGTGGAACGGAACAAAGTCATTGCTTCCCTGCCGAGCTTGTCGCTTTTGACCTTGGCGGCGCTGACTCCGAGTCGGTTTGAAGTCGAATATCGGGAAATTGCAGACTTAAAAACGGAACCCGGCTTGCCGGAGGATTACGACTTGGTCGCCATCAGCTCCTTTTCAGCCCAGATTGATGAAGCGTATCAGGTGGCGGACTTTTATCGGCACCGGCGCATCCCGGTGGTCATGGGAGGACTGCATGCATCTTCGCTGCCGGAAGAAGCCAAAGAACATTGCGCCAGTGTGGTGGTGGGAGAAGGCGAACCGCTTTGGCCCAAATTGTTGGCGGATTTTGAACGGGATAGCCTCCAGCCCCTTTACCTTCAGTCGCGGCCGGGCAGTTACAATTTGGCGGAAGCGCCGCTGCCGCGGTTTGATTTGTTGAACCCGGAGAAGTACAACCGCATCACCGTCCAGACCAGCCGGGGTTGTCCGCACAAATGCGAATTTTGCGCGAGCTCGATTCTGCTGACATCAAAGTACAAACTCAAACCGGTCGCCAAGGTGATGGCCGAAATCCAGGCCATCAAAGAAATATGGCCGCGGCCGTTCATTGAGTTTGCCGACGACAACAGCTTCGTCCAGGCCCGGCACTACAAGGAGTTGCTGCGCGCTTTGGCCAAAGAAAAATTGCGCTGGTTCACCGAAGCCGACGTGAATGTGGCCCGGGATGATGAACTGCTTGGGCTGATGCGCGATTCGGGTTGTCAGCAAGTCCTGATTGGTCTGGAAAGCCCGCGCCAACAAAGCCTGGATGGCCTCGAACTCGCCTCGAATTGGAAGATGCGGCAACAGGACCGCTACCGAGCCGCCATAGCAAAAATCCAATCCTATGGCATTACGGTCAATGGCTGTTTCATCTTGGGTCTGGACCCCGACACACCGGAAGTCTTTGATCACGTCCTGGACTTTGTGCGAGACTCCGGCCTTTATGAAGTGCAAGTGACCTTTCTGACCGCGTTTCCCGGCACGCCTCTTTATGGGCGATTGAAGCGGGAAGGACGGATCATCCGCGACCGGGCCTGGGAGCTATGCACGCTGTTCGACATCAACTTTGTTCCCGAAAACATGAGCGTGGCCGAATTGCAGAGCGGCTTTCTGAAGCTGGTCAAGCAGTTGTATTCGGACGAGGAAACGAAGGAACGGCGCCGCCAGTTCAGAATGCGCCTCAAAACCTCGCCTCATTTCGGACGACGAGCCAAGGCCGTTGCCGCGGAAACGCTGGAAAACGTGGCGGCCTGATTCTTCCGGCCGCAGCAGCCGAGGACGCGAAACCCATGCAGTGACACTTCCCGAACCGTAGCAGCGGACGTGAGTCCGCTCACTTATTCGCCGGCAGAAAGTCAGAGCGGACTCACGTCCGCTGCTACGGAAACAAAGGCAAAGCGCCCGCTTCGAGCCCTGCGGACGAAGGGTCGCTATAGTGCCGAATCATGGAGGGAATGCCTTGAATCTTTTGACGGCACTGCCGCCGCGTCGCGAAACATTGGGGCTGCGCGCCGAAAAGATTGAATAGAAGGCACCGTCGGTTCATCCTTCCTTTGTGTGCCGGAGAACTTATCTCTGTTTCATCGATGGAGCGGTGTGATGCGAACCGCAATCCTTTTGATCGTTGCCGGCGGTCTCCTTCTGGCGGGGCCGACTCTGGGTCGATTGACTCCAGCGGCGGCCGCAGATGCGAGCCGTGACTTCTCCAGAACTACCAGGCCCAAGCTTGGACCGGAGCAACTGGCCCGGTTGAATCAAGCCCTGGCGCCGCTGCATGCGCAGTATGACCCGGCTGAAAAGATGCTGCGGACTCCCTTCAGCTCGCCCGGCTACCACACGACATTGAAAAGCGGTTTCGTTCATCCTACGCGCAATGCGCTGCATTATGCGGTGGCGCTGCTTGATACCGGCGATGAAAGCAATCGTTGGCGTGCCCTGGACATTCTCCGCCGCGTTATGGCTCTGCAGGATCAGAATCCCGAAAGCAAGACTTACGGCATCTGGTCCTGGTTCCTGGAGGAGCCGCTCGATAAAATGTCGCCGCCGGACTGGAACTGGGCCGATTTCTGCGGCACGGCCCTTTTGCAGGTGGCCCTCGATCATCGCGACCTGCTTCCACCTGAGCTTGCGGTGCAGGTGGACGCTGCCATCCGGCACGCGGCGCGTTCCATCCAGCGGCGGAATGTCGGGCCTGGTTACACGAACATCGCGATCATGGGAACCTACGTGACGTTGGTCGCGGCGGAGTTTTATGGTCTGGCCGATTTGCGCGAGTATGCGCTGGCGCGCCTGCGGCGGTTCCATGAGTACACCTTTCAGAATGGCGCGTTTACCGAGTACAACAGCCCCACCTACACGGTGGTGGCCTTGAAGGAATTGGGAAGGATGCTGCAGCACGTCCAAGACCCGGAAGCGCGCCGGCAAGTCCAGGACATCTACCGGCTGGGCTGGGAGGAAATCGCGCAGCATTTTCACCCGCCTACCCGCCAATGGGCCGGTCCGCACAGTCGTTGTTACCGGACACTTCTGGACAACGACGCTCTCGGTCTGATCCAACGCGGCACGGCCGGGCGAGTGGACTTTGGCGCCAATGCTCCCAGCCTGGACGAATGTCGCCTGCCGCTCCCTTGCCCCGGCGAACTTGAGCCTTTCTTTACATCGCTTGGACAGCCACGGGAGCTGGTTAAGACCTTCGTGAAGAGTGACCCGCCCATCGTCGGCACGACCTATTTGGCACCGAATTTTGCCCTTGGCAGCATCAATCGCGGTGACCTTTGGAACCAGCGCCGCGCCTTGGTGGCTTACTGGGGCACCGTCGAGCAGCCGAGCTATCTGCATCTTCGCTTTCTCCACGATGGATACGATTTTGCTGCGGCGCAATTTTTCAGCGTGCAACGGGAGGGCGATGTTCTGGCTGGAATCAATTTCGCCCTGGATGGCGGCGACACCCACGTTTCTTTGGATCGAATCAAGAATGCCACCATCCAGGCCAAGGACTTGCGACTCCGCTTTGAGTTTGGTGGCGCCGCGGCCAATGCCGATTTCACCGCTCCAGCCGGCCTTCTGACGCCGGCACGGCTCCGGTTTGGCGAATTGGGAATGCATCTTGCCGTTTCCTACGCTGTGCTGGGCAAGGAATCGGGCCGATGGGAATCAGGAAAAGAAAAGGGCAAGGCCTGGCTCGACATTGTCCTCTATTCCGGAGAAGAACGCA
Source organism: uncultured Verrucomicrobiota bacterium (assembly GCA_964363225.1). Classification (GTDB taxonomy): domain Bacteria; phylum Verrucomicrobiota; class Verrucomicrobiia; order Limisphaerales; family CAYIIH01; genus CAYIIH01. The sequence goes on from CAYIIH010000193.1 coordinate 3,921, forward strand.
CCATCCGCTTCACGGACTTGGAGCAAGCCGCCTTAGGCATCGCCTTGCGGTGCTCCGAGATCGAGACGCCCCCGACCCAGCCTGCCGCCGCGCTGCGGAATGGACGGCTGGCCCTGGATTGGGCGCAACTTCAGCTCACTCTTCCCGTTCGTCCCGGCAAGGCGTCGGAGTTGCAGAAAAGCTTCACTTCCAACCGGGCCAGCGACGGGAAGCAAAGCCGGTAGCTGGGCCGCAAAATCACTGGCCACGCCGCTTCGCTGATTTGCCCTTTTGCCGGGAACCGCTGCTCCCTCCCCGATTTCTTGCGATGTAGAGTTGGCTATCCTCAGCCGAGGCGAAACGCCTTCGCTCGGCCACTGTGCTCTTCCGCTGAGGAGAGCGGACGCTACACCGGCCCGTTTCATGGCCGTTACGCCAACGACTCCGAGAGGCACGCAACAGCCACGTCTCTTGAAAATTGGCCTTGCCAAGAAATCAGGGCCGCGGATTATAAGCGGCCAAAACACGAAGCCCAACAACATGCGTTTTTACTCCTGTCTAAGTGTCCTGCTCATGGCCTGTCATATTTCCGCGCAGGAATGGACTCGATTTCGCGGGCCCAACGGCAGCGGGATTAGTCCGGCCAAGACGATCCCGGCTCAATGGACGGATCAGTCCTTCAATTGGAAGGCGCCTTTGCCGGGGACGGGCCACTCTTCGCCGGTGCTGTGGGGCGACAAAATCTTTCTCACCAGTTCGGAGGAGAAGTCCGGCGGTTTAATCATCCTGTGCCTTGGGGCGGCCGATGGCAGGGTCCTCTGGCGCAAGGATTTTCCATTTCCTCCCTACCGGCAGCATCAGTATAGCAGCTTTGCCTCCACTTCGCCGGCGGTGGATGCAGACCGGGTTTACGTCGCCTGGGCGACGCCCCATCGTCTGACTTTGATGGCGCTGGCTCACAACGGACAAACAGTGTGGGAGCGTGATTTGGGCCCCAACCAGAGCCAGCATGGCGGCGGTTCGTCCCCCATTGTCTTTGCGGACAAAGTCATCCTGGCCAACCAGCAGGATGCGGAAAGCTTTTTAATCGCAGTCGATGCCCGCACCGGACAAACCCGCTGGAAAACGCCCCGGCGCACCACCCGGGCGGATTACTCGACCCCATGCCTTTACGAAGTCCCAGGGCAAAAACCGGCGTTGATTTTCAACAGCTTGGCCCACAGCATCAGCGCCATCGATCCGGACGACGGCCAGGTGCTGTGGGAATATGACAAAGCCCTCGACAAACGCAGCGTCAGTTCGCCGGTCATTGCTTCGGGGTTGATCATCGGCTCTTGCGGCAGCGGCGGCGGCGGCAATTATCTGGTGGCGGTGCGGCCGGGCGATCCTGCCACAGGGAAAAAACCCGAATTGGCTTATGAAATCCGCCGGTCCGCACCTTATGTGCCAACGAGTGTCGCCGTGGGGCCTCTTTTGTTCCTGTGGAGTGACAACGGCATCGTCACTTGTCTCTACGCCCCCTCCGGCGAGGTGCGATGGCAGGAACGGGTCGGCGGAAGTTTTTTTGGCTCCCCGGTGTGCGTGGATGGACGTTTGTTCTGCATTTCGACCAGCGGCGAAGTCGTGGTGTTGGAAGCGGGGGATCAATTCCGTGTCCTGGCGCGGAATCCACTCGGCGAGTTGGCGCGCACGACGCCGGCGGTGGCGGATGGGCGCATGTAC
>CAYIIH010000193.1:5721-15703 GCA_964363225.1 uncultured Verrucomicrobiota bacterium
CCTGAAAACGTGTGCAACGCTTGAAACCATGAAGAGATCGTTTCTCTATTGCTGCCTCATCACCGCAGCCATTGCGCCGGGGCCAAATTATGCCGCCTCCGAGCCGGGCTCGCTGCGCGAACAACTCAAAGCCTCGCCCTTTAAAATCGTTTACGAGAGTTACGTCAACGACAACTGGGAGCTCTTCCTGATGAACGCCGATGGATCGGAGCCGGTCAACCTGACCCACACGCCCAAAGAACACGAGCTTTACCCGCAAGTATCGCCGGACGGCGCCAAAATCTGCTTTGTCTCTGATCGAGGCGAAGGCCGCGAGACAATTCGCAGCCTTTACTACATGGACAGCGACGGCAAGAACCGCAAGAAAGTGACTGACTCTGCGCGCGAGCCGTTCTGGGGTCCCGACAGCAAAACCATCGGCTATCTGCCCCAGGAATATTCCAAATTTAACGTGATCGATTACTCGACCAAAGGCATGACCTTCTACGATTTGGCGACCGGTCAGAGCCAGCCGCATCCCAACAGCGGGAATCTGCATCACCTCTACAACCCTTGCTTTGCGCCCAACGGGAAATGGATCGCAGCCACGGTGCACGCCGGGATGGGAGTTGATCACGCCATTCTGCTCATTGAAGCTCATGGCAACAAAATCATCAATCTGAAGATTCCCGGCTGCCGACCCTGCCTCAGTCCCGATGGCAAGCAGATTGCCTGGGGGCCGGGCGACCACGAAATTGCCGCCGCCCCGATTGACCTGGACTCGGAGGAGCCGAAAGTGGGCCAGAAGCGCGTTCGTATCCTGGATGAAAAGCTGAAGATTTATCATGTGGACTGGTCCCCGGACAGCCAGTTTCTCAGCATCAGCCGTGGTCCGGAGAGCGAAGGTGACCTGAGCAAGCCGGGAACACACCATGCCGCGTGCGAGATCGTCGGTGTCTATGCCAAGGACTGGAACCTCTGCGCGGTCTCCGCTCAGCGGGATGGGGTTCTGGACCTCAACACAGCCGCGGCCGGGGACTTCCTGATGCTGACGACAAACCGGTGCAGCAACAAGGAATCAGCCTGGATCCGGCCCCCTCGCAAAGAAAAGGAGTAAACGGTGGCGCGGATGACATTCCGGCTGGCGGTCAGCGTTGCGCTGGCGCTCTTTTCCTCGTGCAGCCGCACCGGTTCCGATGCGCCAGCCGAGACGCAGCCGGACACCACCCGGGGAAGCTTTTCCGCGGCCATAACCGAGCCGGCGGAAATTGTCACCAAGTCGGGCGTCGAAATGGTTTTCATTCCGGATGGTGAGTTCGTGATGGGCAGTGATAAAGGGAATCCCGACGAAGCCCCTGCACACAAGGTCAAGCTGGGCAGTTTCCTGATCGACCAATACGAGGTGACCCACGAAATGTTCGCCAAAGCCCAACTGCCCAATCCGTCGCATTGGCAGGACCATCCCAAGAAACCCGTGGAACGAGTCCGCTGGAGAGACGCAAAACTTTACTGCAACGAGCGCTCGCTGTTGGAGGGGCTCCAGCCCTGTTACGACGAAAAGACTCAAGGATTGGTCTGTAATTTTGAGGCCGGCGGCTATCGCCTCCCAACGGAAGCCGAATGGGAGTACGCCTGCCGCGCCGGAGCGAGCGGTGAGTATGACTTCGGGCCGGCAAACAAATTGAGGGAGCATTCCTGGTTCGAGGAAAATGCTCAGGAACGCACTCACCCGGTTGGCCAAAAAAAGCCTAACCGCTGGGGGCTTCATGACATGTATGGCAACGTGTCCGAATGGTGCGAAGACGTTTATAGCCCCGCTTACTACAAAAATAGTCCCTCTCAAGATCCGCGCGGCCCGGCTGCTGTCGGCAAGGATACCAAGAGCACCCTGCGCGGTGGCTCCTGGAAGTCGAGCGCCAACATGTGCCGCGCCACTTTTCGTCAGGGACAACGAACCGGCGATGCCGACGCTTGTTTTTATACGGATTTCTGCGGGTTCCGCTGTGTGCGCAGAATGGCGGCGGAAGGGCTTCCGAAACTGCGAAGCCAGTTGAAGCCGTGATCAATCCCTTGAACGCAGCCTTCCACTTCTCCCCGCTCGTGCCTCGCGGGGAGAGGGGGAGCGCGCTCCGGCGTCGCGTGCCGTCCGCCATGCGGTGCTCTCCATTCCCGCCGTCCGGATCCCGCTCCCCAGGACCAATTAGCGAGGAGAGCGGCAATTCAGTCTGCCAACGTCATCGCGTTTATGCAAGTGACCGTTAAGAGCGTGTTTGAAAACTCCCCTCTCCGTAGTCGCCGACGTGAGTCGGCGCATTCTTCCAGGCCGAATCCGAGAAATTTGCGCCGACTGACGTCGGCGGCTACCACTCTTCAAACAGGCGCTAAGACAACGCCCTCTCGATAACCTAGCCTACGGCCCCCGCTCATGCTCTTTCACACCTGGCCGTTTCTGGTCTTCCTGCTGATCGTTCTGCCGGTTTTTTTTGTTCTGCGGAAAACGCGCTTCTGGCTGCCTTGGTTATTGGTGGCATCGTATGTCTTTTACGGCTGGTGGAACCCCTACTACCTGCTGCTCGTTTTTTATTCGACGACCTTGGATTATTTCATCGTCCTGCTGATGGATCATTGTCTGCGCGAGGGACAGAAGGTGGACCTCCTGGGTCGATTGACGCGTCTCCGATTCAATGACCGCGTCCTGAAAACAGCCTATCTCATTTCGGCTTTGGTCACCGTGGTCTGCCTCGGTTTGGTGTTGGGCGGCCCGGCCACGCTGCGACCGATGATGGGATGGCTTTGGCTGATTTTTCTTCTCATGGCCTACGGAGCGCTCTTCAGCAGCCGCCGGGCGTGGCTCGTAGTCAGCGTGATTAACAACCTGTCGCTGCTGCTGTTCTTCAAATACGCGAATTTCGTCACGCAGAATATGAATTGGATTCTGCAAAAAGGCCACGGCGCGTTGCGATTGCCCGAGCCGGCTACCCTCATGCCCTTTGGTTTTGATTACGTGTTGCCGGTGGGCATCTCCTTCTTCACGTTCCAATCCTTGAGTTATTCGATTGATTTCTATCTGGGCAAGACCCATCGGGAACGAAGCTTCCTGCGCTTTGCGACTTTCGTGGCCTTTTTTCCACAATTGTTGGCCGGACCCATCGAACGCGCCCGGCATCTGCTGCCGCAATTCTATCAGTTTCCCGTTGTGCGGATGCGCGATGTGACGGATGGCTTGTCGCTCTTTGTCGTTGGCTTGTTCAAGAAGCTCGCGTTGGCCAACTACCTTTCCTTTTACGTGGAACGAGTCTATGAGCGCCCCGCGGCCGCTGATGCGCCGGCCCTGATGTTGGCAACGTTTGCCTTTGCTTGGCAAATCTTTTTCGACTTCAGCGGCTACACCGATATGGCCCGCGGGGTGGCCCGGCTGATGGGATTTCATCTGATGTTGAATTTCAATAATCCCTACCTGGCCACGGGGCTGGGCGATTTCTGGGCGCGCTGGCACATCAGCCTGTCCACGTGGTTCCGCGATTATCTCTATATTCCGCTGGGCGGCAATAAGCACGGGGCCTTCCACACCTATCGGAATCTGTTTCTGACCTTCTTGATCTCCGGCATTTGGCATGGAGCGGCCTGGACGTTTGTCATTTGGGGCCTCCTTCACGCCCTGGGCGTCATGTTCACGCGCGAGTTGGAGCGTTCCGCCTGGTATCGAGAGAGCGTGCCCAATCTGCTCAAGCAAATCGGTGTTTTTATCTTTGTCTGTTTCACTTGGATTTTTTTCCGAGCCTCGTCGCTGGAAGAGGCCCTGCTGATTGTCCGCCGGATCGTGGGCGGAGCTTGGACCGATCCGGCCTGCCCGCCCTTGATGCTGGGCATTGTTGCACTGATCTGGCTCTATCAATTCCTCTACGAGTCGAAATGGCGGCCTCTACTGCAGAACAGCGTCGTGCGGGTGAGCCTGGTCGTTTTCATGATCCTGTACATGTGCCTTTTCTCGTCGGGCGGCGGCGCGTTCATTTATTTCCAATTTTAGGATGAGCATGCAAAACAAACTGCAAATCCAGGAAACCCCCTTCGTCAATGAAGTGCGCCTGGGCGCTGCGCAGTGGGCCATCGCGCTCGGCATCGTCTTGCTGGGCGTTTGCCTGGCGCCGCTGTTTTGGCCGAAGATAGAACGGTTCGAGACCGGCCTCGATTACCGCCTGCCCTACCCACTGAGCAAAGATTATTGGCTCTACGCGCGGCGCCTCCGCCAACGCGACGACGCTCGAAGCATCCTGGTGCTGGGTGATTCGGTCATCTGGGGCGAATACGTCCTGCCGGATGGAACCTTGTCGCACTTTCTGAGCCGGGAATCGGGGTCGGCCGGGGCGTTTGCCAATGCCGGCGTGAACGGTCTCTTTCCCTTGGCGCTCGAGGGTTTGGTTCGATATTACGGTGGCGCAATTCACGGCCGGAAGGTCCTGCTGCACTGCAACGTGCTTTGGATGAGCAGCCCCAAGGCCGACCTGCAGACTGATAAGGAGGAAAAATTCAACCATGCAGAGTTGGTGCCGCAGTTCTGGCCGCGCATTCCCTGCTACAAAGCCGAAATCGCCGGGCGCCTCGAAATTGTCGCGGAACGCAATCTGAATTTCCTGGCTTGGGTTGGGCATCTGCAAAATGCCTATTTCGACCAGAAGAACATTTTGGCCTGGACCCTGGCCGAGGACGGCGGGGATCCACCGAAATATCCCAACACCTACAAGAGTCCGCTCGCCCCAATTACTCTGACCCTGCCAAACGCGTTCAAGGACGATCCGGAGCGCGGGCCACGCAGCCCTCGCCACAAGCCGTGGTCCTCGGACGGAATAGGCCGCACCCAATTCGAATGGGTTGATCTGGAAACGTCCCTGCAATGGAACGCCTTTCAGCGTCTGACAAAACTCTTGCGCGAGCGTGGCAACGATGTGCTGGTGGTCATTGGCCCTTTCAACGAACATATCATGGCTGAGGAAAACCGATTGGCTTTTCGGAAACTCCGCGACGGTATCGCTGCCTGGCTGAGCCAAAACCAGATTCCATGTCTGGTGCCCGCCACCCTACCCTGCGAGCTTTATGCCGACGCCAGCCATCCCCTGACTGACGGCTATGCGCTGCTGGCCAAGCGGCTCAGCGAGAACGAGTCCTTCCGGAAGTGGCAGAGTGGACCTTGATCCTGAATCCGGCAGGTTTGGAGTCCCGGCTATAGCCGGCGGGACCTCCCGAAAACGAACAGGCCCTGGGAATTCGAGTGGTTTCGGCGCTTGAAAACATAACACTGGCGCTTCTCTGCGCTTTCTTGGCTCGCGCCCAGAATCCGGCTCCGGTCCCATTACCCTCAACTTCATCCTCAGCAACACCGGCATCGGCATGAAGCCCGATGCAAAATGACGAAACCCGAATTCCGAATTTCGAAGGAAATCCGAATACCGAAAACCGAAATCCGTGGAGGACGCCCAGCGTGCAGACGTTTTGGCCCTCGGCCTCCGGCTTTCCTTCGGTCTGAGGGCTTGCTGCTTCGGGCCGCGTTGCTGGTCGCCCCTCAGCGCTCAACCAAAGCCTGCTTCTCGCCCCCCATTCCCCGTCACCCGTCACTTATCCTTTAGCAGTTGTCGTTCGGCCGCTTGTTGCTCGGCTGCCTGTTGCTGTTTTTTCAGTTCGGCCAGCTTCTTGGCGGCGGGGGCGTAGCCGGATTTGGCGGCTTTTTCCAGCCATTTGCACGCGGTCTGCAGATTCTTCTCCACAAGATTGCCGGTCAGATAGCGCAAGGCCAAATCGTATTGGGCGTACGGCACTCCTTCGTTGGCGCGTTTCATCTGCCATTCCAACCGTTTACGTTCCGCCTCCTCCTTGCCGGCTTTGACTTTAGCCGGATCGACGGGCGCAGATGGCACACCTGCGGCGGGAGCCTGGCCGGGTCTGGCCTGCGCCGGAGCGGCGGGCGCTGCCGGGCGCGGCGCGACCTTCCTGGTGTAGGACCCGGCGCTGGTGATCTGGGCGCGCGCGGCGGAGAGCATGGACATGGAAATGAGAACGGCAAGAAGGAATGTGACGCGTCTTTTCATAGGCTTGCTAAGGGAACTTCCCACAGCCTGCACAGATGGGCAAGGTGAAAGATTGGCTTGCAAATGGAAGGTGGGTCATGGGTGCCCATATTTCGGTTTGGAGAGGCCGTCCCCGCGCCATTTCAATTTCTCTCCCAGAATATCGTCGTAATTGATTTCCGGCAGAAAGGCGATGGCCACCTTGTCGGCTCTTGATGATCACCTCCAAGCCGCCACGGATGCGCGGAAGGCCGATTGGTTTGGAGCGCCGGCCGGACCGCCCGGCGACTTGAAACCTGAAAACAAAAGTGGCGAAGCAATGGCACAAAGGAGACAGGCGCTCCCGCCAGGCGGGATTAGTATTCGCTCATAGTAGAGCGACTCCGTTACGGAGTGAGTCGTCGTGCGACAAAGTCCTGACGCCCCGGCTCAAAGGTCTCATAGCCGGTACTTGGACCCGTGCTCTATGCTTCGCCACGGATATTCGTAGCACACGACAGATAGGAGGTAAAGAGAAAGTTATTCACCGCGGCCGTGAGCGGCGCATCTCAGTTTTTGGCAACAGGAGCGCGGACGCCTACGTCCGCCGCCGACGATCTGGCCGTTGTGCTCGCGGATGTGGGCATCCGCGCTCCATCTGCGGACGAAAACGAGCAGTTGCCAAAAACTGAGATGCGCGCCTTCGTGAGAGGTTGGCTGACTTTTTTTCTGCCAAGCCGCACCGTTATCCAGCCGCGCTGTCATCAGCCCGCCACTCCTCTTGTCTGTTCTTGAAAAGATTCCAATCCGGCCGATACTCGTTGCACTCGACGACATGCATCTTCAGCAAACCAAAGACGCCAGCCTTGCGACCGGTGGGCCGCAATATTACTTCCACACGGTACCGGAAGCGGTGAAGGAGTTTCTTCGCAAACGGGGCGCTTGTCCCGTGGTGCTCCAGACTCCTTATGGCATCGCGAACAGTGCGTTCACAGCGGTTGGACGCGACCACAAGCTTTCAAAGACGCGGAAAGCCGTCGCGGGTAAAGTCGGACATGATCGAATTCAGGGCGACGAGTCCATTGGCGAGGCTATCCGGCATTGGTACGGCCTCAAAGGCGGAAGGGACTTCGAGCGAATCGATGTGGAAGCGGTGATTCATTCCGACGGTCACTTTATCCTCATTCCAACCGCCGTGACGATGAGAGGAGCAAAGCGCCCGAAGACTCTGGAGAAAGTGACCTTTCCGCTTTCGTTCCATCGCGACTATCAAAGCAAACTTTGGAAGCGACAGATCGAAGCCATTCGCCATGAAGCAGCAGATGACGTTTCTTGGGCTGGTTCGCAGTTAAGGCGCATTGTCGCCGATCATCGGAACGTGGACGCGAGGCATGTCCATGAAGCTGACCTGCTCCGTGCGGCAGGCGCACTCTCGCTTCTCGGATTCGATTTGAGCCTGTATCTCACAAAAGGCTACGATTGTCCGCGGAGCTGCTTTAATTTCTTCAACCTGCCGCCATATCGGTGCCCGGTCGAAATCAAGAAACGCTCGTCCCGCTTCGACTACCAGATGACTCGTTACACTGAGCTTCCCAGAGCCGTCGTCTTGTGTGTTGAGCATGACTTGGTGAATCCGCCGGATTACGTAGATGTTGTCGAACTGGCGGCATTGGCGGAGTATCTGGCTGCTTAAATGAGTCGCGCTGACCTCCAGCCTATTCTGGAAGCGATTCCTGCCGCCCGGCAGGAAGACGCGCGGCATTACGGCGTGCATCCTTACTTTACGCGCCGGCCTGCCAACGTGGTGCGCGCTTACCTCGAGCGGTATTCGCAGGACCGCGACGTGGTGCTCGATCCGTTTGGCGGCACGGGCGTCACCGCCATTGAGGCGTTTCTTCTTGGGCGGCACGCCATTCAGAACGACTTGAATCCGTTTGCTAATTTCATTGCCCGGAACATCGCCGATACCACGCTGCCTTCCGTCACGCCACTGCACCAGGCTTTCAACCGGGTGAAGCAGGCATGCGCGGAGCCGCTGGCAGAAATCGAGACGGACGAAGCAACCGCCCAACGATGGCTCACACGGCTGCCGCTGCCAGAGAACATCCGCCTGCCGCGCAACTCGGATGCTGGTTTTTTCCACGAAATGTTCACGCCCCGCCAAATGGCCGGCCTGGCGCTCATCAAGCAAGCGATTGAGGCCGAAGAAACGGGTGTCGTTCGTGATTTGCTGCTGCTGGCATGGTCCGCGTCCGTGGCCAAGCTCAACAAGACCTTTCTTTCCGCCAAGGGCCGCGCCGCCAGCCGCGGCGGCTCCAGCATCTTCAGCATTTACCGCTACAAACTGGCCTCGCAATGCGTGGAGCTTCCGATTTGGCCAACGTTTCAGGGCCGCTTCTCGAATATTATCGAGGCCAAGGAAGAAGTTTTGCGATTGCGCGATTACCGGCAGCAGCAATCGGGTGGCTCATTGAGGATCGACAGCCAGCGGGATTTTCGCGTGCTCGCACAAGACGCAGCGGCGCTCGACCAGGTGCTCAAGCCGGCCAGTGTGGACTACATTTTCACCGACCCGCCTTACGGCGGCTTCATCAGCTATCTCGATCTCTCCATCCTCTGGAATCACTGGCTGGGCTTCCCCGTCACCAGCGAGACTCGCGAGCGTGAAGCGATTGTCGGCGGCGAATGCGGACACACCGAAGAACATTACAAGGCCAGCCTCGCCCGCAGCATTACCACCTCTTTGCGGCTGCTGCGGCCCGACCGGTGGTTCTCCATCGTGTTTCAACACTGGGACATCAGCTACTTCGCCACGATTCTGGAAACTGCCGGCGAGTGCGGCGCCGAATTGAAGGCCGCCATTACGCAGACCGGCGACGTGATCTGGTCCATGCACAAGAAGAAGAACTCCGCGAGCGTGCTGGCCGGCGAGATGATTCTCACCTTTTACAAGCCCGGCCGGATTCAGAAAGCGAGCGAGCCGCTGAAGTCTGCCGAGCAGGACGCGGCGAGTGTGCTCTCCGAGGTATTCGAGGTTTGCTTGGCGAACGGCACCGGCAGCTTCACGAGCGAGGCGCTGTTTAACCGGTTGGTGATGGAGTTGTGGCGGCGGCGCGCTCTGGGCTGCCTGACTCTTGACCGTCGCGAATTTGCCAGCCGGTTGGAGCAACGCGGCTGGACCTATAATCCGCGAACTCATCTTTGGTCGAAGGGCGGATATCCCAAAAGCGCCTTGGGAGAACTGATGCTCTTCGATGCCTGAGCGGTGGCAAGAACCGCGCGCTCCGATGGGAAAACTGTCGCCCGATGTTCCAGGCAGTCGTTGGTGCATCGCTTTCTCAGAATGCTTCCTGGCATCTGAGTCGGCGCCGTGCCAGCCAGAAAAGGAGCACGACCGAGATAACGTTGTGGAGGAATTGGTAACCGCGGCCATTCCAGAGCACCACGAGGAGCCTGTTATCGCGCAAATCTTGAAATGCCGGGACGTCCTGAAAGAACAGCGAGAGCAGACTGCCCAAACCAACGTTAAGGAACACAAGTCCGATGACAACCAACACGGGTCTTTGAAGGCTGAATCTTGCGGCACAAATGCATCCCGCCTCGTAACGCGTGACAAGCCTCCAAAGGCCGGCCACCAGTGCGGCGACGGCGGCCCATTGGAGGCAGGTCGTAAGGAAGCCCAGCAAATGACCATTAATCGGCCTGTAGTATGCCAGCACGAGCATCGGCACCTGCAGGGCTAAGTACAGATTAACCAAGAGGCAGTCTTTGAGCAGGATTCCCGCAACCATCCAAAGTCCACGCTCGATCCAAACAGACCTTACGTCGTCTTTTACATGCTCAGCGGTCAATTCCTGGCCGTGCCCTTGCCGCCACGTCACAATAAAGACCGCCTCCTCGGCCGAGAGACCGAGACTGAACAGTGCCTGCGCCTGGTTTCGCCAGGGCGCTTCAAGATCATCAAT
>CAYIIH010000194.1:0-15674 GCA_964363225.1 uncultured Verrucomicrobiota bacterium
CGAATTCCAATACGACGTTTTCCTCAGCCACAGCGCGAAGGACAAGGCGGTGGTGCGCCCGCTCGCGGAACGGTTGCGGAAGGACGGGCTGCGCGTGTGGTTTGATGAATGGGCGCTCAAGCCCGGCGACAGCATCCCGGCGAAGATCGAGGAAGGGCTGGAGCCGTCCGATTTCGGATTTCGGATTTCGGATTTGCGCAGCCTGGCCTGTCGGCGAATGCGTTCGGCTCGGACTGGGCGCAGTTGCGGCTGACGCTCCCTCAACCTTCAACCCTCAACCAACCGGCGCCCCGCTGAACCAGGAGCGCCGCTTCATTCCCCTGCGGCTCGACGCCGCCGCCAACCGCCGGAAGCGTCGTGTCGAAAACACGCATTGCCAACCGGCTCCGGCTGGGCCATAGAACCTCCATGCAATACCGAATTCGCCTCATTCAATCCGAAGAAGGATGGGCGGTCAGTTGCCCCGCACTGACCGGCTGCCATTCCCAAGGCGCCACGCGCGAGGAAGCCGTGGAGAACATCAAGTTCGCCATCCGGGAGTGGCTGCAAGTGGAGGCGGAGGAATCCGGGGTGTCGAAAGTGGAAGAGGATTTGGTCGTCGTTTGAGCCATGCCCAAGTTGCCCGGCACCAGCCACGCCACCGCCGTGCGGGTTTGATAACCAACTCCATGAACGACAAGACATCACCGATTCAGCCGGCTCAAATCGAACAGGTCATCCTGCTCATTCGCGGTCAGAGGGTGATGCTGGACCGCGATCTGGCAGCGCTCTATGGCGTCGAAACCAAAAACCTCAACAAAGCCGTGCGGCGCAATCTCGACCGCTTCCCGGCCGACTTCATGTTTCAACTCACGTCGGACGAGGCACAAGCGTGTGCCGGTTCAAGGTTCCAATTTGGAACCTTGAAGCGAGGACAGAATATCAAGTATTTGCCGCAGGTCTTCACGCAAGAGGGCGTCGCCATGCTCTCGAGCGTGCTGCGAAGTCCGCGCGCTGTTCAGGTCAACGTTGCCATCATGCGGGTGTTCGTGCGTCTGCGAGCGACGCTCGCCCTGCACCAGGAACTCGCCCACAAACTGGCCGAACTGGAGCGCAAGATTGAGGGCCACGACACCAGCATCCGCACGCTATTCGACGCCATCCGAGACCTTGCAGCCCCGCCCGCTAAACCCCGTGGCGAAATCGGCTTCCACGTCAAAGAGGATAGCGTGCCTTATCGCGTCAGAAGAAAGCGACCATGAGCGCCGAAGCCTTCACCCATGACGTCTTCCTCAGCCACAGCGCGAAGGACAAGGCGGTCGTGCGCCCGCTCGCGGAGCGGTTGCGGCAGGACGGGTTGAAGGTGTGGTTCGATGAATGGGTGCTCAAGCCCGGCGACAGCATCCCGGCGAAGATCGAGGAAGGGCTGGAGCGGTCCCAATTCACATTTCAGCCCTCAGCATTCATCCTTCAGCCTTTCCTTGACGCCCCCATCAAAGGCTCCCTGGCGCAATTCCTTTGCTTCAACTGGCTCCAGGATGACCGTGAGAAGGAATATTCGAGTCTCCTCGAAGCCTGCTGTTCGCGAACGAAACCGGTTGAGCTGGCAAGCAGCCTCGGGTTCCTTCCCCCCGAACCGACCAGAAACCACACAGAGTTTTCAGTTGTTGGCGTTCTGACGCAGAGGTAAAGTGCCCTTGTGAGCGTGTTGGACAATATCGATTTTGGATTGGGTGCGGCTCAACAAGAGCAGCACCTAAGCAACTATTTTTACCGATCTGGCTCGTTTGCACTGGCCTGCTCTGACAAGACGTACCTGATCCTCGGTGCGAAGGGTGCGGGAAAGAGTGCCATCTTCCGGATGTTCCGCGAGCTTCAATCGGAAGTGAAGATTCTGTCCAAGCCGAACCTTTGGATCAGCGACGAACCTCAGCCTCGCGATCACTGGGCGACGCTGAAGGAGCACGGGATAACCTCGCGGGTCACGTTGTGGCGGTTCTACGTGGCGAGTCTCCTTGCGAAACATTGTCTGGAGGAAACCAATCTGCCCGAGGACTTGCAGAAGAACTACAAACGGTTTCTCGTCCGTTGGGGGCTATACAGGGAAATTCCAACAGCGTGGCAGGCGATGCGTCTTCTGAAGTTCACCGTTGGCCTCGGCGATTACCTCAAGACCGAGGTGCCGCTGAAGACGCCGTTGGCTGTCAGCGAGATTGACTACGTGATCTACTCGGCGAACGACTGGCTACAAACTATCGGCGCGGACATCTGGGTGTGTTTGGACAGTCTCGACGAGGTTAAGGTCAATGGGAACGGGCACGTTGAAGTGGAAGACCTGCTCAGCAATCTGATGCGGGCCGTCGCCGAGCTGATTCGCTTGAGACATATCAGCTTCAAATTGTTCTTTCGAAGCGACATCTACCATTCGCTCACATACGTCAACAAGGATCATTTCAGCGCGTTGAAACTGGAGTTGCAGTGGTCGCGGGAAGACCTTGCCATCTTGTTGGCTCACCGACTTCTGCCTCTTCGTCCGTCCCACACTGGGCCAGTGACCTTTCCGGTTAGCATGAAGTGGATCAATGAGGTGTTTGACTGGCATAGGAGACAGAGGCCGAATGGTTTTGATGAGCTTTACGAACTACTTAAAGACGGGAACGGCGTTGTATTGCCGCGCGACTTGATCAATTTCTGTATCAGCGCACAGAGGACACAGCAGAATTATGACCTACAGGGCATAAACCCTCCTCCGGACGGCAAGCTCATTTCTGGTCAGGCTATTCATGAAGCCATTCGGCAGACGGCCGCAAACAAGCTTACCGACTTTCTGCAGGTCTTCGAGAATTTCATGCGCGCGTACGCCGAATTAAAGGGCAGCCCATCACGCTGCTTCAGCCGATCAGAATTGGGCGAGGCGCTTGGCAAGAAAGACCCGCTCGACGCTGGCTTGGTTATCGCCGACTTGGTGAGAGTCGGAGCCGTTGCTATCAGGGACAAGAAGTCGGTCAACCAATCAGACCGCTTTGAAATCCCGTTTCTGTATGCGTTGGCGTTGGAAATAGGAGAAGAGCATGAGTGAATCCGAAATCCAGTCGGAGGAAAGTTTAAAACCCCGGGTCCCCAGATTGACTGCCGAGCGATCGTTGCCTCAGGCAAGTGCTGAAGCGCTAGTCAAGATCATCAAAGGATACGCGGTCGCTTCCAATGGTGGCGAAGCTCAGGTAAACTACAAAGATGTCGCTAGTGCGGCAGGCATCCCTCCGACAAGGGTCAGCGCCAACAATCGATTCCTTGAGGAGTCGGAGATTCTAACCTCTCCGAAATATGGATTCTATCTGCCCAGTGAAGGTGCGGTGCGGTTCGCTCGGGAAGCCGCTTGGGATGAGGCTGGTGCCAAGGCTCATCTGCGTAGAATCGTCAGCCGGTGCTGGTACGGCCAAGTAGCCATCCAGAACCTGACGCTTCGTCCAAGCCTGAGCAGATCTGAGTTCAAGAAGTCGTTGGCAATCAAGTGTGGTGCAAGCGAAGGGGATTCCAATGCGCTCGATTTTCTCATCGATTTTGTGGTTTACACCGGGCTAGTGGAAGCGGCTGAGAATGGCACGCTGTCACGGGGCAACCTCGACGAAGTTCCGCAGGCTCTACGATCAACGCCTTCCCCTGCTGGGTCGCCCGCTTCCTCAATCGTAACTGCGGGTGAGGGGCCAGTGACAGTTGAAGCCCCAAAGAGCGGCGAAGTCTCGCTAGTGATTCACCTTCACGTTAGCAGCTTTGAGGAATTAACCCCAGACCATGCTTCGCGTCTGAAGCAGTGGATGGAGTCACTCAAAGGGATGCCGGGGTCACTTGAAGTCAAGCTTGCCGCTGGAGAATCGCAGGACAAAGCAGATTAAGAAGCAAGTTCAGATGTTCGCCTTCTCGCCAGGGAGACGTTCAGAGCGCGGCTCCAGTCCGGCGGCTTGCTGCTGTTGGGGTTCAATGAACTGCACGAGACACTGCAACTGCGGCTGTCCGGCGAGTTCAAGCGGTTCGCCGACGAGGAACTGCGCACGGTGCTGACGCTGCTGGCCGGTCCCGGCGTGGTGTGGGAGCTGGCGTTCAGCAGTTGGGTGCCGCTCCAGCCGGAGCGCATCAACGCCTACGCGCGGGCGCTCAACCAAACTCCGGACAGCCCGGCAGGGCGAAAGACAATAGCTCAGCGTTTCAACGCTGGGTTTCGGCGGAAAAAGGGGGAACGAGTCCCGTCAGGGACGAAAGAATGCGTCCGGCGTGCCGCATGATTCCTTCCGCCCCCGCGGGGCTTTGATCTATCTGAACCTTGATACCCACCGTTGAAACGGTGGGCTATTCTCGGCCGTCCCACAGGACTTCTCGTGGTGGCGACGAGGAACGGTTCGTCCTGCTGGCCATGCACCAGACGTTGGTGGAGCGCGCATTCCGCAGCCCGACAGGGCGAAAGAGAATAGCCCAGCGATTCATCGCTGGGGTTCCGGGGCGAAGAGGGGAACAAGTCCCGCCAGGGACGAAAGAAGCTGGTCGAAGCCCGACGTTCTTCGATTCCGGTCAAACGGGAAACCATCTTCAATTCTTCTATCGCCCCTGACGGGGCTTGCAGCCTTTTTCGGACATTGCTTCCCACCGTTGAAACGGTGGGCTATTCTCGGTCGTCCTTGCGGGACTTTCTTTGGACGGCGCCGGTGGGCGAGGTCATCTCCACGGTGGCGCTCGCGGACCAGATCAGCCGGGAGTTCAATGTCAGCGATCAGGGCATTGACATGGAGATGGAGCACGAAATCCAAAGTTCGAAAACCGAAATCCGAAGGAACTCCGAAATCCAAAACCCGAAGTTATGCGCTTTGGTTCCGCACAGACTTGCGCTTCCTCCCGGGGCTGGGGGCGACGTCTTCGGTATTCGGATTTCGGGCCTCCTTCGGGTTTCGGGAATTCGGATTTCGGAATTCAGCTATTGGATGGCGCAGTTCATGGGCTGGCGGGCTTCCCATCCGATGGGCGAGGCGCTGCGCTTGGACGTGCAGCGAAGCAGCATGTGTGGCTGGGGCAGAATTTCCGCAACGACTCAGGGCGTTTGCGCCAGAGACGAGCCCAACTCACTTCGAAAAACCTGCCGTTCACCCCAGCCCGCTTCCGCTTCGCCCCTGTACTTGCCCAATTCGTTTTGATCGAGTTAAACTGGGGGAGCAAATGGGCTGGCCTGAATCGCTGATGCCAGTCCCATCTTTGCTTGATCAATTGCCAAACAACTTGAGCCTATGACTTCCGACAGCTCTGTCCCATTGGAGCCGCCGAAGAAGAAGTACGTGCGCGCGGTCGGCCCGCGCTTGCGCATTTTGCTTCAATTCATCCTTGGGCTGACCGCGGTCCTGGGGGCAAATTCGGTTTATCTGCTGAGCATCACTCTTCTGGAGCGGCTGAGCGGTTTGTCTTACCAGAATTATTTCTACCAGTTCATGTTTCTGGCTCACCTTGTCTTGGGCTTCTTGCTGGTGGCGCCGTTTGTTCTCTTTGGCTTTGTCCATATCAAGAATGCGCACGACCGGCCGAACCGCCGGGCCGTGCGCGTGGGCTATATGCTTTTCGCCGCGAGTTTGGTGCTGCTTCTCTCCGGTGTGGCGCTCACGCGGCTGGACTTTTTTGAGCTGAAGAATCCCAACCTCCGCTCAGTGGCTTATTGGGCGCACGTCATCACTCCAATCCTGGCCATCTGGCTGTACATCTTGCACCGCTTGGCGGGCCCGAGGATCAAATGGAAGAGCAGTCTGGGCTGGGCCGGCGCCCTGGGCGCCATCGTCGTGCTCATGGTGGCCTTGCACGCGCAAGACCCGCGCACATGGAATGTGACCGGCCCCAAGGAAGGCGAAAGATACTTTCATCCTTCGTTGGCCCGGACCGCCACGGGCAACTTCATTCCCGCCCGGACATTGATGATGGACCAGTACTGTCTGGACTGCCACAAGGACGCCTATCAGGGTTGGTTCCACAGCGCCCATCGCTTCAGCTCCTTCAACAACAAGCCTTACCTGTTCAGCGTGCGCGAGACACGCCAGGTCGCCCTGAAGCGAGATGGCAATGTCAAGGCCGCCCGCTGGTGCGCCGGTTGTCATGATGTGGTCCCGTTTTTCAGCGGCGCTTTCGATGATCCGAACTTTGATGACGTCCACCATCCGACCGCCCAGGCGGGCATCACCTGCACGGCCTGCCACTCCATCGTCCAGGCCAACAGCACCCGGGGCAACGCCGATTACACCGTGGAAGAGCCGATCCATTATCCGTTTGCTTTCAGCACCAACCGCTGGCTGCAGTTCATCAACCAGCAGCTCGTCAAAGGCAAGCCGGAGTTCCACAAGAAAACCTTTCTCAAGCCGCTGCACAAAACCGCTGAGTTTTGCTCCACCTGCCACAAGGTGAGCATCCCCTACGAGTTGAATCATTATAAGGAATTCCTGCGCGGCCAGAATCATTACGACACCTTCCTGCTGAGCGGCGTTTCGGGCCACAACGCCAAGAGCTTTTACTATCCGCCCAAGGCCCAGGCCAACTGCAGCGGCTGTCACATGCCACTCCTCCCGTCCGATGATTTTGGCGCGAAGTTCTTCAGCCCGACCAACCACACGCTCAGCATTCACAGCCATCTCTTCCCAGCCGCCAATACCGGCATTGCCCATCTGCGCGGCGAACCGGAGATTGTCAAAGCTCACCAGGAATTCCTGAAGGACTCCGTTCGCATTGACCTCTTTGGAATTAAAGAAGGCGGAACCGTCGATAGCCCGCTGACCGCGCCCATCCGACCCATGGTGCCAAAATTAAAGCCGGGGGAAAAATATTTGCTGGAAGTAGTGCTGCGCACCATGAAGCTGGGCCATCCTTTCACCCAGGGAACCACGGACTCCAACGAAATCTGGGTGGACGCAAAAGCGACCAGCGGCCGGCAGGTCATTGGCCGCAGCGGGGGAATGGGCGCCTTCAACGCCGTGGACCCCTGGTCGCACTTCGTCAACACCTGCATGCTCGACCGCCACGGCAACCGGATTGATCGCCGCAATCCTCAAGACATCTTCACGCCGCTTTACGTCCACCAGATTCCGCCCGGCGCCGCCCAAGTGGTCCATTACGAATTAACGGTGCCCGAGCATCTTCAAGAGCCGCTGGTTGTCGAGGTCAAATTGCAGTATCGCAAGTTTGACACCATCTACATGCAGCACGTGCTGGGCAAGGATTTTACCAATGACCTTCCGGTCACAACCATTGCCTCCGACCGCGTCGTCTTTCCCGTGGAGGGAACGGAGGCCGGCTCGACCACTGAGAATTCGAAAATCGAGCCTTGGCAGCGCTGGAATGATTACGGGATCGGACTGCTCCTGGAAGGCGAGAAAGGGAGCGAGAAAGGCGAGTTGATCCAGGCCGCCCAGGCCTTTGCCGAGGTGGAAAAACTCGGACGCGCCGATGGCCCGCTCAACCTGGCTCGCGTCTTTAACAAGGAAGGCCGCCTCGCCGAAGCCGTGGCGGCCCTGCAACGAGCGGCCACGTTCAAACCGCCGGTGCCGCATTGGACCATGGCCTGGCTGAACGGCCTGGTCAACAAACAGAACGGATACCTGGACGAAGCCATCAAAGAATTCCGCAGCATCCTCGAGGATCGCTATCCCGAACTCGACCAGCGCGGTTTTGATTTCAGCAAGGATTACGAAGTGATAAATGAGCTGGGACAGACTCTGTTCGAGCGCGCCAAACAGGAACGCGGCAAGGCGCGGCAGCAGGAATTCCTCCGCCAAGCCGCGGCCCAGTTCGAGAAGACGCTCACGCTCGACTCCGAAAACTTGACGGCCCATTACAATCTGGCCTTGATTCATGCCCAACTGGGCAAAGAAAAGCTCGCCTCCGAGCATCGCCGGCTGCACGAACGGTACCGCCCGGATGACAACGCCCGCGATCAAGCCATTGCCATTCACCGCCGCCAGAACCCGGCGGCAGACCATGCCGCTCAAGCGATCGTTATCTATTCCCTCCAACGCCGCGGCGCACCGGAACTGGGCGTTGAGGAAAAGGACGTGGCGACGGCAACCGTGACCGACCGATGAATCCCACCATGAAGCCGATCCCTGCCGAAAAACAGAAGCCCTTCGATCCCAAGGAAAAGCCCCCTGCTCCGTCTCCCCTTCCCGAACCTGGGGACGAGGAAGAACTTGCTCATTACGACGATGCCATAATTGGCCGCGCGTTCCGATGGTCAGCGGTGGCGTTTATCCTTCTTGCAGCCTTGGTCGGCACAACCGTCTTTTTTCTAAACAAAAAACCGGCCGCAGCGCCGCCACAAATAACCCAATTGACCGCCCCGGTGCCCCAGCAATTCTCACAGGTGGAGATTCCTGAAGTCCGGTTCACCGATATCACCAAAGAGGCCGGACTTCGCTTCATCCATAATAACGGCGCTTACGGGGACAAATTGCTGCCCGAAACCATGGGCGGAGGCGTGGCGTTCTTTGACTTCGACAACGATGGCGATCAAGATTTGCTCTTTATCAATTCAACCTGGTGGCCCGATCACGTGCCGCCGGGCCAGAAGCCGGCCACCCCTGCCCTCTACCGCAATGATGGCTCCGGGCATTTCGACGACGTGACGGCCGGCTCCGGCTTGGATGTCAGCCTCTACGGCATGGGCGTGGCGATTGGCGACTACGACAATGACGGGCTGGCGGATGTCTTCATTTCGGCGGTGGGAGAAAACCGTCTTTTTCATAATCTCAGCCACGGCCAGTTCGCCGATGTCACCGCGCTGGCCGGAGTGGCCGGCTCACCGCAGGAATGGAGCACCAGTTGCGCCTGGACAGATTACGATAACGACGGCGACCTTGATCTGTTTGTCTGCAATTACGTCCGCTGGTCCAAGGAAATCGATTTCGAAGTCGGCTACAAACTGGTGGGCATCGGCCGGGCTTACGGTCAGCCCATGAATTTTCAAGGCACTTTCCCTTACCTTTACCGCAACGAAGGGAACGGCCGGTTCACCGATGTTTCGCCTAACAGCGGCATCCAAATCAAGAACCCCGCCACGGGCGTGCCGACAGCCAAGTCGCTCGGAGTCGCGCCGGTGGACCTGGATGCCGACGGCTGGATCGATCTCGTCGTCGCCAATGACACCGTGCAGAATTTCGTCTTTCACAACCAACACAACGGCACTTTCAAGGAGATCGGGGCCGTCTCGGGCATGGCCTTCGACAGTTACGGCATGACCCGCGGCGCGATGGGCATCGATGCGGCTCACTTCCGCAATGATCACGGACTGGGCATTGCCATTGGCAATTTCGCCAATGAAATGACCGCCTTGTACGTTTCGCAAGGCGCGTCCTTGGTTTTCGCCGACGAAGCCATCACCGAGGGCATCGGCCCCGCCAGCCGGCTCTTGCTGAAGTTCGGCATTTTCTTTTTTGACTACGACCTGGATGGCCGCCTCGATTTGCTGACTGCCAACGGGCATTTGGAAGAGGAAATCAACAAGGTCCAGCAAAGCCAGCGTTACGCGCAGCCGGCCCAGCTCTTTTGGAATTGCGGGCCGGGCAAAACGGCCGGCTTCGCTCCCGTTCCGCCCGAGAAAGCCGGAGCCGACTTGTTCAAACCGATCGTCGGGCGCGGCTCGGCCTTTGCCGACATCGATGGCGATGGCGATTTGGAGGCCGTGCTGACACAGATTGGCGGGCCGCCGTTGCTCTTGCGCAATGATCAAAGGTTAAATCACCATTGGCTGCGCTTGAAGCTGGTGGGCAAAAAGTCCAATCGTGAAGCGATCGGGGCCTGGATCACAGTCCGTTTAGGCGATCAAGTCCTCCAGCGGCAGGTCATGCCCACGCGCAGTTATCTTTCGCAGTCAGAATTGCCCGTCACCATCGGCTTAGGCGGCGTGGAACGGGTGGCTGAACTGGAAATCAAATGGCCGGATGGATCGGTGCAAAAAGTCGATTCCGCGCGCGTTGATGCCGTGACTGTCATCGAGCAAGCGCCATGACCATCGCCGGCATTTCTGCCTGAGATCCTCTTCCTTGAAACGGGATCGGATTGCGCTAGAGTTGATCATTCCAGATGAGCCGGAAGCAAAAGCAACGCCGCGAAAGATCAAAACGTGCCCATGCCCAGCATGCTGGTGCTGCGGCAGCTTCCTCTTCCAAACTGCCATGGAAAGTGACGCTGATGGTGTTGGCTCTGCTTTTTGCCGCCGGTCTCGTTTTCACGCTGGTCAGGCCGGCCATCCTTTTTGGCGGCAAGAAGGGGGCGGCGCACGAAGCTGAGGCGCGTCCCAACTCCCACCCAGCCAAAGTCGCTGCGGCGCCTCAGCCAACTTCGCGTCCGGCCATCCAGACTGTTTTAGCCCTGACGGAAACGAACGTGACGCCCTCGGCTCAGAAGCCGGCAACCGAAGCTGATCCAGAGGCGGTTGTGAACTTGCTCGCGGAAGGCAATGAGTCTCTGCATCAGGGAAAGCTGGCCGAGGCCATCGCCAAATATAACGAAGCTTTGCGCCTGAACCCGGACGATGAGGACACTCATTTCAATCTCGCGATTGCCCTGGCCAGGGCAGGCCGCAACGAGGAGGCCAAGCAGCATTATGAGGAAGCGCTGCGGATTCTCCCGGACTATGCCGAGGTCCACAATAACCTGGGCAATCTTCTCCTGAAGGAAAACAAATTTGCCGAGGCCCTGGCGCATTTTGAGGCGGCTCTCAAGAGCATGCCGGAACACGCTTCGGCGCACAACAATCTGGGCACCGCCTTGGGGCACCAAGGCAAAATCAATGAAGCGATTCCCCATTTCGCCGAAGCGATTCGGATTCAACCCAACTACCTGGAAGCCCGGGTCAATCTGGGCAATGCTTATCTGCTGCAAGGACGGGTGAATGAGGCCATGGCCGAGTCGTTGGAAGTCTTGCGTCTCCAACCGAGTTTCGAGCCGGCCTCGAGACTGTTGGACAAGGCCCGGCAGAAAGCATCGGCCGTCGGAACTGTCCCCTTGCGGCCGTGAGGGAGGAGGTCTGGTGCTGCCGGTTGAAGCGCGAGGTGTAGGTGCCCAGGAACCATTTCATCCCCGCCACCAGATCGCTCCGGGGTCGTCTCCACCACCCAGTGGAGGTCAATTGCGGGGGACTGACCACTGCTATGAACCTGAATCCGGCAATCAAACCGCGAAATACGCCAAATACGCTAAAGGGAAAGGAGTTAAGCTAACCAAGTCGTTCACCCGCTGCGTGAATCGGTTCTCTTCTTCAACCTGTTCTGCTTTCGCGTGTTTCGCGTATTCCGCGGTTCAAACTGCTTTTTCCAGGATGAATCCTGTCGCCTCCTGTCGTGGAGGAAGAGCTCGGCGCGAGAAACTATTTCGCGCGTAGGTTTACCCAGCGAGCGCGAATTGCGGGCAGATCCAGCGGCACCAGCCCGCCCGTCGGGTCGATCTTGTGGGCGGCGAGCAATTCGGCCCGCTTCAACAACTCGCTGGCCGAGCGCTCGTCCTTGAGCAACTTCCATATCCGCGCGGTGCGGTCCTCGCTGGCGGTGACGATCTTGCGGCCGTCTTTGCTGAAGACCGCGTGCCAGACAGGGCCGTCATGCCGCAGCGGGGGCGTGACCGGCTGGCCGGTACTCGCGTCCCAGACGCGCGCGGTTCTGTCCATGCTGGCGGTGAGAACAAGCCTCCCATCCGGGCTGAACTCGGCCCATTGCACAGCGGCGCCATGCTGAAACGGCGGCGTGCGCGGCTCACTCGTGAACGAGTTCCAGACCCGCGCGGTCGTGTCTTCGCTCGCGGTCACGACCCATTTGCCGTCCGGGCTGAACGAAGCAGCGCTGACTCCGTCGCGGTGTTTGATCGGAGGCGCTACGGGGACGCCGGTGAGCGGATTCCAGACTTGAGCTTCACAAGCGCCGAGTCCGGCGTCCGCGAAAGCTGTAAGCAGGCGCTCACCATCAGGGCTAAAAGAGGCTTGGGTTACTCCGCCCCGATGATGGATCGGCGGACCGACGGACCGCCGAGTGGACGCATCAAGAACTTGAGCACCGCCATAGTCCGGCGGATTGGTTCCCCAGCAAGCGACCAGCCGGCGCCCGTCCTTGCAATAGGCAATGTGATTAACTGGATGCGGAAAGCGGATCGGGCCGCCGATCGGCTTGGCTTCGAGCGTGTCCCAAAACCATACTTGGCCATGAACTTCACCTCGCACGGCAACATCCAAAAGATTTCCACCCGTTGCCAGCCAGCGTCCATTTGGATTGAAAGCCGCGCAGTCCACGGTGTTGGATGGTCCCGATCCCACCAAGTCTGCAATCTGCAACCCCGTAAACGCATCCCAGAGTTTGATGATTCCTGAACTGCCGACCATGACTCCAATTCGTCCATTGGGACTAAAACCAACGGAAAGGACTGCGCACACGTTACTGGGAGGCCAGAGAGACACCGACGGCGGAACATCCTCCAGGTTCCACAGCAGCGCCGGCTTCCACACGTACCCCTCGTCTGATTTTCCTGGTCCGGGGTCCGCTGGCCGAGCCACGACGCGCTCACCTTTCGGGCTGATGGCTACCCGATTCACAGGTGCCGCGTTGGTCAACCGCAGTTCCACCCCGTTCAGCGCCGTCAAGTCCCATACGCGGGCGGTACCGTCGCGGCTGCCTGTGAGTAATCGGCCGCCTGCGTCATCAAATGCGACGGATTGACCATTGCTCGCGTGGCGCAACGGAGGGGACAACGGCTTGCCGTCCGAGACTCTCCAGACGCGGCACGTCCAGTCACTGCTTGCGGTAGCCAGCCACCGGCCATCCGGGCTGAAGGCGACTGATCGGAGATTGCCTCCGTGTTGAAGTGCCGGGGTCAGCGCTTCTCCGCTGGTGCTGTCCCAGATTCTGGCGGTTTGATCTTTGCTGCCGGTGGCAACCAACCGGCCGTCCCGGCTGAAGGCGATGCACCAGATTTCGTCGATGTGCTTGAGGGGCTGTGTCAGAGGGGCTCCGGTCCATGCATCCCAAACCCGTGCGGTTCGGTCGCTGCTGGCGGTCGCGATGCGGAGTCCGTCGGGGCTGAAAGCGATTTCCTGGATTTCACCGGCGTGGCGGAGAATCACAGCGGCACGGTTCGTCAGTCGGTAGGGACGGATTCCACTCCGTCCCTGAGTTCGCCTTGAGGCGCGAGAGCTGGAGAAAAGGGCACGACGGAAACACCGGGCCGGTCCGGGTCTTCCCTTTCTTCGCCGGTGGGTTGGAGGACGCCGGGCGGGGAAGTCAGGGACGCGGTGGAACGCGTCCTTACCAGGTCAGGCGTTCTCCAAATGCGCGCGGTTCCATCCCGGCTGGCCGTGGCCACCCATTCACCGTCGGGGTTGAAACGGACGCATTGGACGCGATCCTCGTGCTGCAACGGCAGCCCGACCGGTTCTCCGGTCCTGGCATTCCAAATCCGCGCCGTATGGTCGCCACTGCACGTGACCACGAAAGAACCGTTCGGATGGAATGCCGCACGAAAGACAATGCCCTCATGTTTCAGCAGTGGAGAAATCGCCGTGCCGGTCGCCGCGTCCCACACGCGGGCGGTATGATCTTCGCTGGCCGTGACCAGCCAACGCCCGTCCGGACTGAATTCAACATCCCGAACTTTGGCTTCATGCTTCAGTGCCGGCGTAACGGGTTCTCCTGACAGCGCTTCCCAAACTCGCGCCGTGCAATCATCGCTGGCGGTCGCGATCCACACGCCGTCGGGACTGAAGACGGCTCGCCGAACCAGGTCCTGGTGAAAAATCATCTGGGTCAAAGCCGGACAAAAACTCAGCGTGGTTCCAATTCGCCAGCGGTTGATCTCCTCTTGATCCCGATTGTGGTGGCCGAGGTTGAGGGCTTTGGCAAACCACATCGCCGAGCTGAACAGATCGCCGTCGTCCATGGTGTGGACACCTTGAGCAATATGCACCCGATACGTTTGCTCCAAGGCTTGGTGCGCCGCCCGTTTCGATTGGTAGGAATAGCCGATCGCCACCAAGGCGACGAGCGCCGCAGCGAGGCCGGCGCGCGTGGCCAGCGCCAGTCTTTGCTCCAGCCACCGCGCCCGCTTGAGCGATTTGCCGGCCTGGAGCAAGACCAGGTCCGCATGCAATTCCTCGGCTGTCTGATAACGCTGCCGCGGATCCGGGGCGCAGGCTCTCAGAACCACCTCATTAAACTCCACCAGCGACTCGCGATCCGGCAACTCTCTGAGATTGGTAGTTGGCTCCGGAAAATCGAGGCGATCCTTGCCCGTGGCCATTTCATAGAACACTTTCCCTAAACTGTAGAGATCGGCTTGGACGGATCCACGGCCTTCCGGCGGCAGAAAGCCTTCGGTGCCGACAAAGGACATCGTCGCGTCGAGATCCGTGACCAAACCGATATCCGCCAGCTTGGGCACGCCATGGACGAAGATGATATTGGACGGCTTAATATCGCGGTGGATGAGGCCGTGGTGATGTAGGTGTTTAAGCGCCGTGGTCAGGGCAAGCGCCACGCGCAAGCATTCGTTGAATGGAAGCCGCCCGCGCTTCTGCAGTTCATATTTCAGCGTCCGCGGAACGTAACTGTCCGGATTGATTGAGTGCGGACTGCGGAGGGCGGAGTGCGGAATGAACCCAGAGGCCGCTTCGGTAAATTCCGCATTCCGCATTCGCGTCATCCGCCGGCTCCATGACGTAATAAAAATATCCTTCACCCCCGCCTACCTGCAGGATATCGACCTGGGTTTCGTGGGAACGGGAGATGGGCTCGAACTTCTTGATCCCGTCGAATTCGCGCTCAAACGGACGGTCGTTCTCAAAGCGGCTTCGATAAACAATTTCATAGCAATTGCGTTTCCAGCCGTTTCACCTGTTTCTTGAGCAGACGCGAGATGCGGTGTTTGGCAAGGTAAACCTGAGCGACGGTGGTGTTCAGAGTTTGGGCGACCTCGCGCGCCGGCCGGTTCTTGACGACGTGCAGGTAAAATAACTGGTCATGCTTGGGATTGGCCTGGCGCTTGGTGCGGTCCAGAGCCGCTTCCAAGAGGTTCCTGCTCCATTCTTCATTCCAAACGGACTCGAGTTCCAAGCCGCTCGGGTCCGGAATGCGCTCCAGGGTTGAGGTTTTGGATTTGTCGTCTGAAGGGCGGCGCTTGGCGGACTGGGCTGGCATCCGTTTGTGGAATTGATCGGCAATCCGTTTCCGAGTGAGGTGCATGAGCCAGGTTTTGAAAGAGCAGACTTTGGGATCGTATTTGAATTTTCCCATCGTCTTGGCCGCGGTCAGCACGGTTTCTTGCACCACATCTTCCGCTTCGGTCGCGGTCAAGCCTGCTTTGAGCGCCACCCCGTAAATGAGCTTCCAGTACGTGTCAAAGAACACCCGCCAGCTCTCCTGATCGTCCCAATTCTTCAAACGGCTCAACAAGCTGCGGCGGGTTGGGATAAACTCTTCGGCGTTGTCACTCATAAAACAGTTCTGAACCTGGTAAGGACGCGTTCCACCGCGTCCCTGACTTCCGCTGCCGCACTGTGCGACCGAGAAAAACCAGGGACGGAGTGGAATCCGTCCCTACCAAGTTCATGGTTAGCTTCCATGATTTCAAGATCGCGCAGGGTGTCCTTGAACCAGCACAGGACAGGAGCGCGGACAGCTTTGTCCGCGAGTTCCAAATCTCTGGTT
>CAYIIH010000195.1:0-15637 GCA_964363225.1 uncultured Verrucomicrobiota bacterium
CAAGTTGGTAGAAGCGCATGAGGCGCTTGCATCAATCCGGGCGAGTTCTTCCTCTCCCCGCGTGGAACAAGTGGGGAGAGGATTGAGGCGAGAGGAATTCGCAACAAAAACGCGCCTCCTCTCCCCGGCCCTCTCCTCCATCCCATAGAGGAGAGAGAGAAGAATCGGCTGCTGATTGGATATTGAAATAATCTCCCATTTTCTTGGTTTGCGTTTCTGCTATGGAAGTTTACTTCGGCCAGATTTTAACACCCGCGATTTCGATGAGCTCAACCGCGTCCGCGGGACCTGCGACAATGGGAGCATCCTGATTGTTCAGGTCAATCTCGAAGCTCGCTTCCTCGTTTTTCACTCGGACGAAAAGGTTTCCCACACGGAGCGACTTTCCTCGGCAGAAGAGCACTCGCGTCGGCCGGTTCGCCGCGTCAAATCGAACCAGGCACAGGTCACCTTCGAAACGAGCGCTGCATTCCTTTTGAACCACCAGGGACGCGGCGAACCGCGCGGAGGTTGAGGCAGGTTGGGCTTCGACGTTTGCCGAGAGGAAGATGTCCCGCCGCCCGTCGGCCAGGCGAACCTCAATCCCGACGTGGCCATCAGAGCAAGGTTTGGCCTCCGAGTCCTCCAGTTCCAAACGGCGAATCGAGGCAATGTTCGACCTCTCCTCGTACGGTTCCAAGACTCCAACGAACGTGGAAGAGAGCGGCGGTTCAGCAGCCCGGCGACGCACGAGCACGCTGGGAATCCACGCTTCCGCTGTCCCGCCGTAAAGGCCAACGGCCACCCAGGTCTCGGCGAGTTCCACCTCCGCGCCGCGTGTCAGGTCCGTATGGCGGAGATGCACGTCGCTCGACGGCGGCCGGTACTTCAGGTGGTCCTCGACGTTCCAATCCACACTCCAGCCCTCCGACGGCTTCGGGTCTCGCTTGAAGTTGCGCATGACTGGGCCGAAGCGCGGTTGCTCCTCCGGAACGAGCGAAAGGCCCTGCGTTGAAACGTGGCCAAAATGTCCGCGAAGGAATCGGGTATGCTCCGCACCGCCCGCCACCCGGAAAACATCAATGAGGTAGGAATCCCTTTCGGAAATGTCCACAAGGGCGATGGTCCTCTCGTACTGCTGGCCACCGGCCAACTTGGCACCTGTAGCGCGTACTGCCCGAAGCTGTCTCCCATCAAACCAAAGCGTGGTTTTGCCGCTGCCCGGCCGCGTGTTTTGGCCATCCACGGCCACGGTGTTGTGAGCGGCGGTCTGGGTGTACCACACCGCGCGCGGCGAACTCCAGCCCCCGTACTGAACCGGCGGATACCCGAAGTCGGGGAGCAGATCCAGGCCCTTCGCGAAGAGGCCGATGTTCATCCCATCGGCATGACCGTGGCGCTCGCCGGAGTCGTAATCAAGCCAGGCCGCCCGTGCGTTGGTTCGTTCGCCAGACCGGAGGATGGCCAAACCCCACTCCGTCTTGTTCACGCTCGGCAACTTGATCTCGGGGCCGTTCTCGGCGATGACCTTTGCCACCTTCGCCTGAAACCCGGCAGGTTCAGCCGCGAATAGGTCGTAAGGCAGGCCGTTGGTGGAAGAACCGTTTGCCCCGTGGAGGAGGCGCACGAAATCCTTGTCTCCGGTCGCTTCGTACAGTTCCCAGAGGAACGCATAGGATGAAGGATTGATCCCGGGATTCTTGGAGAAGGCGAGGCCGGCATAGCTTGGCGTCCTTTCCGCGAACGAACCGGTGTCCCCCGTGCGCGGGTAATACTGGCCCAGGCACCATGTGTCCAAGTGGAAACGGTACATGGCATGAAGCCGGGGATGGCGACCAAGCGCCTCGCGGATGAAACCAGGGTCGGCCCGCGCGTAGCGGCCCAGAAGCTCGGCGATGGCGTGGGGGGCTATTACGGTGTAGCCGGCGATCCCCTTCTCACCCGTGACACCGTCCACCGCGGTGGCTTTGCTGATGATTCCGTCGAGCATCGCCATGACATCCGCGCGGTTGCCCGGCCATCCGAGCACGGTGCGAAGCGTCGTGATCGTCACGTCGGTTGAGGGATAGTTCGACTCGATCTTGGGACGATGATCAAGAGTGTCGCGGAAGATTCGCTCTTCGATGTTCCGCTGAAGGTCGGCGAAGGAGGACTTGGAATTCGCGAGCTTGTGTTTCGCGGCTTTGGCGGCCAGGAACTTCACGAGGTCCGGGTCGCGGGCCAAACCCTCGAAGACGGAGTCGTAGGCCAGGGCCAAATCGTGAACTTCGACACAGGCATCGTGCCAGGTGGAAACGTATCCCGAGCGGGGCGGTCCCTCGTACATCACCCCTTCCTTGCCGAAGTCGAACGTCGGGTAGAGATCAGCCGCGCGGTCGAGGAGCACGCCGGCCTTGTGCGCGTAAGCAAGATCTCCGGTGCCAACGTACGCGGCAGCGAGGTTTCGGATTCCGCTGACGATGGCTTGTTTCCACTGGCCGAAGATGAGGTAGGCGCCAATAAACCGCCAACGCTTGCCATCCTCGGTGTAGCCCTCGCCGTCGTCCACGCCAAAGTGGTGCAGCGGATCAGACGGGTCGGGATGCTCCGCGTTAAAGAGGAGCGAGCGATCGGCACGCTGCGGATCAAAGACGCCCTGCTCGTTCAGGCCGGAACGGTAGAACTTGAGGAAATCGTTTTTCGGAAACAGCTCTTTGCACTGCGGACAGCGCATCTTCCACGGTTGCTTCAGCGCGTCGGGAACCCACTCGTACATCGGAACCGGCTTTTTGCAGGCGGGGCAATGACCATCCGACCAGACCTGCCAGGAGCGTCGAATCGTGTTACCGAACATGAGTCTCCAGAGTTCATCATCCGACAGTTGCATCCACGGCTTGGCTGCGGCCACGAGGGAGTCCCGGATTTCTGCGGCCCAGGCGTGATCGCGAGCATTGGCCCGTGCGCGCGCGACCAACTCGCTCGGGAAGAAAGCGCTCCCTGTCTTCGGGTTTGGAGCGGCGGCACCTGGATTAGCAGGTGTCGCGGGGAAGGAACTCTGCACAAAACTCTCCTCGAGCCAGCGGTAGGCAGCCTCCCGGCCAACCGGCGGGAACTGGTGCGGGCCGTCGAACGCTTGCCACGCGAGCGCGCGATCGGCACCGTAGAGATCATAGACTTTCCGCACATCCTTCAGCAGCTCATCCAGGTTTTCTGTCTGGGGAAAGATCGAGTCCTTCGTGGCGTACCATAGGAACAATCGCCGCGGAGCGGTCAGCGCGAGAACGTGCTGCCAGTCGAAGGGGATGCCGGCGACATCCGGCAGGTAGAAGCCCAACTGTGGAATCAGCGCAGTGAGATGCGACCAGCGCTCCGGGTTTGGATCGCTCCGAAACGTCGTGAAGCCGCAGCTCGCGACCGCCACCGAGATGCGCGGTTCAAACGCGGCAGCGAAGAGTGTCCCATACGCGCCGTGGGAGTGGCCGATGCTCCCGATTTTTTGCGGATCAACGAAGGGGAGCGTTTCCAGATAATCAATCATCCGGCCCACGTCCCAGATCATCTTGCCCATGAAGGACCATCCGGAATGTTGGCGGTAAAACGCAATGCTGTTGTCGTAGGGCTGCTTCCCGGCAGCGATGCGCTCCCCGAAACCGATGACGTCCGGCGCGAGGCAAACATAGCCGCGCTGCACCAATTCGACCGCGAAGGCCAACTCCGGATCACCCTTCATGCCGCACGGTTCTTCTTTGCCCTGCGCGACGGTTTGATGAAGGCACACCATTGCCGGCACGCGTTTCGAGGAGAGCTTCTTTGGCACCAGCAGGTAGGCGGGAATCCAATCGTCCAGCTCGCTCCTGATCATGACGTGGCGGCGGGTGTAACCCTCCAAATCCTCCCCGCCCAGCTCGCGGACTTCGAGGGCCGGTTGTTTCAAGTCAGTTGGTTGACCAAGAATCTGCCGAATGGTCGAGGCGATTTGTTTGCGCCGCTCCTCCCAGCCGCGGACCGAAGCGATCCGATTGGTGCCACTCGCATCGTCGCCGAGGAGCGGCGCTAAGTCCCGGCGGCCGGCTTGATCCGTGCGCAACTCGGGCTTCTGCCAGGTCGTCACCTGCTGCCACTGGTCCCAATCGTGGCCCGGCCATGCCTGGAGGTGAACGCCCCAACAACATACTGCCGCGACAAGGAAGAAGAGCTTCCACGGCTTATCAAGATGGAATGCCCCGCATCGTGACACTGTAACCATTGGGTCCGCTCGGCTACGCTCTTCGGCTCGGTATCGAAGGTCGCCGTCGTGGTGAGAATCGCCTCGTTGTCGATGTCGGTAATGGCCGGGACGCCCGCAAGCACTGCGCGTCGAATCGTCACTGATGAGTCGGTGGACGTTGGAGAGTGGCGTGGCCGAGCAGCCAACGACCGAGACGACCGCCGCCGACGGGGACGGGGGAGCGCACGCTGCGCTCTCGAATTGCCGCCCAGCGTTGAGCGGAGCAGAGCGGTTGGGGTTCATCAGAACGCGAGATTAGGCGTACCGTCGGCGTTGTCGAGCGCCGAAAAAACCCAGGCAGAACCTTTCACCTGTGACGAAGTCCACGCACAAATGCTGGCCGATGTCAGCGGGGCCGAAGACGGGAAGCTTTAATCCTGAGCGCTCAATTGCCTCTTGAGCCCGGCCAGCATTTCGTTGAAGAAGTTGGCGGATTTTTGGGTGGTGGTGACGGTGGAATCGAAATTCACGAGCGTAGGCAGAGAACTTTGTGTCGGGATGTCGTAATAAGGAAGAACGGCCTTGATCCCGCCGGCTGAGCCCACGCGGGTATAAGCATCCTGCACGTGGATTTGCTTGGTCAAATTGATTCGATAACCAAGCCTGGCTAGAAGCTCCTCGTAAGAATTCGTACCGTTCACCGCTTCGCATTGCGCCTCCCGGTCGGGAGACAGGCTGTCGAGGATAGCTTTGAGTCCTTTGAATGGTTCGCGGGACAAAACACGCGCAAAATTCCGCTGCCTCGTTTCAGTGGTCGTGTTGGCTGATGGGTTTGCCATAAGAGTCAAAGCAAGTGGGCCTCCATTTGGCGGAGTCCCACTGCAACGATCAATCCACCGGGCTGATTATCAGCGATTGGAGTAGCTCCTGCCGCCATAACCGCCACCGCCGGCGGGACGCTCTTCGCGCGGGCGAGCTTCGTTGACCGTCAGGGAGCGGCCTTTCCATTCCGTGCCATTGAGTTTCTGAATGGCCGCAGTAGCCCCTTCTTGGGTGTTCATGGTAACGAAGGCAAAGCCACGCGCCCGACCGGTCATTTTATCCATGATGACATTGATCTCGTTCACCGGGCCGTGTTGTGAAAGCATGTCCCGGAGGTCGTTCTCGGTGACGTCAAAGGAAAGATTCCCCACGTATAGTTTTGTGCTCATGATGATTTGTGTGATTTAGACCTACTGCTCCTTCCCAGACTGTTCCCGATCATCGGGTTTCAAATCAACACTGAAAACAAATTCAACTGAAGATCTTCCATGCCTTGAAAGCGGCTGGTTGCCTAAAAACTGACATTAACTTACGCGATGGCAGAGCGTATGCAAACTATATTCCAATAATTCGCACGGCGAATTCCGCGCTGGCACAACGGCTTTTTCCTGGGCTACCCTTGCTCAATCGCTATACATCATACGCCATGCCCATTAAAATCGACCCCAAACTCACGCCACAAAAGCTGCTGCCCAAGCTTCAGCGACTTTTTGAGTTGTCCGGCCAGAAAATCGTGGCTGTCGAAAAAACCTGGGATCCGGCCAAAGGCTCGCCCGTTCTGACGGTGAAGGGCAAGTACACCAGCCGCGGCTGGACGGAATGGACCCAAGGCTTCCAGTTCGGTTCGGCGCTGCTGCAATTCGACGCCACCGGCGATAGCCGCTTCCTGGACATCGGACGCGCCGGCACGGTCGCCCACATGGCCGCCCATGTGTCGCACGTCGGCGTGCATGACCACGGTTTCAACAATATCTCCACCTACGGCAATCTGCTCCGCCTGATGCGCGACGGAAAAATGGCCTGGAACGACCGGGAGCGGGAGTTCTACGAACTGGCCCTGAAAGTCTCCGGTGCCGTCCAGGCCGCCCGCTGGACGCCGATTGCCGACGGCACAGGTTACATCTACTCCTTCAATGGCCCGCACTCGCTCTTCATCGATACCCTGCGGTCGTTGCGGTCGCTGGCCGTGGCCCACCAACTCGGCCACGTGTTGATGGGTGAGCACGACCAGAAGATTTCGCTCCTGCAACGGCTCAAGGAACACGCCTCGACCACGGCGCGCTACGCGGTCTATTACGGCGAGGGCCGCGATGCTTATGACGTGCGCGGGCGGACCGCTCACGAAAGCATCTTTAACCTGAACGATGGCCAATATCGCTGTCCAAACTCGCAGCAAGGCTACTCGCCGTTCAGCACCTGGACGCGTGGTTTGGCGTGGGCCATCCTCGGATTCGCTGAGCAGTTGGAGTTTTTCCTCCACTTTGGCGGCGGCACACTTGAGAGCGCGGCTGACTCTCCCGCCGCAGCAGAAACCGGCCGCGTTCTCGCGAACAGAGCCAGGATCAGAGCGATGATGCTCAAAGCGGCCACCGCTACTACGACACTGGCGATGGTATTAGCCAAGGGCACATTGATCAGAGCGATGATGCTTAAAGCGGCCACCGCCACCGCCGATTTCTACCTCGCAAGCTCCTGTGCGGACGGCATCCCGATGTGGGACACTGGAGCGCCGAATTTGCATCGGCTCGGCAACTACTTGAGCAAGCCTGCCAATCCCTTCAATCGCTGGGAACCGGTGGACAGCTCCGCTGCTGCCATCGCCGCCCAGGGCCTCATCCGCCTTGGCAACCATCTCGCTGCCACCGGCGACACGAAGAACGGCGCGCGCTATCGCCAGGCTGGTCTCACCGTCGCCGATACGATATTCGCCGAGCCCTATCTTTCCACGGCTCCGCGGCATCAAGGCTTGTTGCTGCACTCGATTTATCATCGGCCCAACGGCTGGGATTACATCGCGCCCGGCCAAAGGGTGCCCAATGGCGAAAGCTCCATGTGGGGCGATTACCACGCGCGCGAGTTGGCACTGCTGCTCTTGCGGGAAGCACGCCGGGAAAAATATCTCACCTTCTTTGCCTGTGTTCCGGAACCGGTAGCTCATTGAGAGGCGGAACGCACCATGCCGTTGCTGGAAATCAAGGATTTGACGCTGGAATTCCGCACCGACTCCGGCACCGTGCGCGCCGTGGAGGGTCTTTCTCTGGCCATCGACGCCGGCGAAACAGTCTGCCTGGTGGGCGAAAGCGGCTGTGGCAAGAGCGCCACCGCCTTGTCGATCGCCCGGCTGTTGCCCTCCCCTCCCGCAAATTACCTCAGCGGCGAGGTTTTTCTCAATGGCCGCGATGTTTTGCGGATGTCCAAAGCCGAGCTGAGGGCGATTCGGGGCGGCGTGGTGAGCTATGTATTCCAGGAGCCGGGCGCGTCGCTCAATCCGGTCTTTCGCGTCGGAAGTCAAATCAAGGAGAGTCTCAAGTTGCACCGCCCGGAAACGGCCACCAACGACGAAGTGATCCGGTTGCTGAAGCTGGTCGGCATCCCCGCGCCGGAGTCGCGCCGGCGAGATTATCCGCACCAAATGTCCGGCGGCATGCTGCAGCGGATCATGATCGCCATGGCCATCGCCTCCCACCCGAAGCTGCTCATCGCCGATGAACCCACCACCGCTCTCGATGTGACCATCCAGGCGCAAATCATCGAACTGTTGCGCGAGTTGAAACAACGCCTGGACATGAGCATCCTGCTAATCACGCACAATATCGGCATCGTCAGTGACATCGCCGATCGTGTGTTCGTGATGTACGCCGGGCAGATTGTGGAATCGGCTCCGGCCATAGAAATGTTGAAAAGACCGTTGCATCCCTACACCCAGGCCCTGATGGCCTCCGTCCCCAAACTGGGAGCGGGCGCTCAGCGGCTGACGGCCATTCCCGGCGCGGTGCCTAACCCCAGCGCGCTGCCCGGAGGATGCCGCTTTCACCCGCGCTGCTTCAAAGCGCAATCCGATTGTTCCGTGAGCGCACCGGAGTTGAGGGAGGCGGAATCGAACCGTTTGGTTCGTTGCCCCTACTGGAATTCAAATCCGAAATCCGAAATCCGAAATCCGAAATCGCCCAGTGAGCCTGCTCCAAGTTCAAAACCTTAAAGTCCACTTCCCCGTCCAGCACGGCGTGTTCGGCCGCGCCCATGCGTTCGTGAAAGCGGTGGATGATGTGAGCTTCGCCGTTGAGGCGAACGAAACGGTCGGGCTGGTCGGCGAAAGCGGCTGCGGCAAGACCACCCTCGGACGCGCCTGCCTCCGGCTGTTGGAGCCGACGTCGGGCCGCATTGACTTTGAGGGCGAAGAGATCACCGGCTTGAACGGCGCAAAACTCCGCTTGCTGCGCCGCAAGTTCCAAATGGTTTTCCAGGACCCCTGCGGCTCGCTCGATCCGCGCATGACTATCGAACAGATTATCGGCGAGGCCCTCGATATCCACAAGCTGGCGGACAATGCCGGCGCCCGGCAAAGGCGCATTGAAGGACTGCTCCAGGCTGCGGGTTTGAATGCCGGCCACGCGCCGCGTTACCCGCACGAATTCAGCGGCGGCCAGCGCCAGCGCATCGGCATCGCGCGGGCCCTGGCGGTGGAGCCAGAACTGATTGTCTGCGACGAACCGGTCAGCGCGCTGGATGTCTCCGTGCAAGCCCAGATCATCAACCTGCTGCAAGATTTGCAGCACGAGCGCGGCATGGCCTACCTGTTTATCGCCCATGACCTGGCCGTTGTGGAACACATTGCCCGCCGCGTGCTGGTGATGTATCTCGGCAAGGTGGTCGAAATAGGCGAGGCCAAAGCCGTGGTCCGTTCGCCGCGGCACCCCTACACCCAGGCGTTGATCTCTGCGGTGCCGGTCGTGGACCCCGACGCCAAGCGCCCGCGCATCATCCTGCCGGGTGATGTGCCCTCTCCCATCAATCCACCCGGCGGCTGTCCGTTCCATCCGCGCTGTCCGATTGCGGAAACGCGCTGCCGAACGGAAGTGCCTTTGCTGAGGGAAGCCGCTCCGGGCCATTGGGCCGCTTGTCACCTGGCCCGGTAACACAACACTTTCGGTGGACTGGATGAAGCCAGAAATGAACACCCGGAGTCATTTTTGACTTCCCGCGCGGACGAGTGTCGTTTTCACTTTGAGCGAATGAATACTCTGTCACACCCGGCGGTCACGCGCTTCTGCCATTCGTTCGCTGCCGGACTGCTGATCGTCGGGTCCATGCTCCTTGCAGTGCCCGCCGCCGGGCAGCCTCTCTCCGCCGGCGCCGCGCGCGTCGAAATCACGCCTTCGACCCATCTGCTGAACTGGGTTGGCCACCAGCCTTATGACGGCGTGCTCGATCCGATTTTTGTCCGCGCCTTGGTCCTGTCAGACAGCGAGAGCAATCGAGTCGCCATCTTGTGTTGGGACCTGGTGGACACGCGCGAAGCTTTTGTCGCCAAGGTCCGCTCGGAGACAGCAAAGGCAACCGGGATTTCGGAAACAAACATACTCATCAACGCCTCGCACACGCACTCCGCTCCTTGGGCGCCGGTCCTGGACAGCCCGCTCCTGGCCGCCGAACGCAAGACGATGTCGCCGGTGGAGCAAGGCCCAACCTTCCGCGAGTGGGCTGGGCGTTTGCCGGAACAGTGCGCTGACGCAGTGCGCCGGGCCGACGCCGCCCGCCGCCCGGCCACGCTGGCCATTGGATGCGCTTGGGCGGGCGAAGCCGTGTTCAACCGCCGTCCCGTCCGGACAGATGGCAAGGTGGAAACGACATTTACTCCGGCCAATCCTTACAGCTTGCCTGCCGGCCTGCGCTTCGGACCCACGGACCCAACGGTGACTTTGCTGATGCTGCGCGACGACCGCGGACAAGCCATCGCTGCTCTTTTCCACCTGGCCTGTCACCCTGTCTCCATTTATCCCTTTCACAAAGGCATCTCCGCCGATTGGCCCGGGGCCGTGGCCACACGGCTGCAAACCGCGCTGGGTGGAGAGGCCCTTTTTCTGCAAGGCTGCGCGGGTGATATCGTTCCGGCGCGCCGTGGCCTGGCCGCGCGGGATGAAATGGCCCGGCTCATCAGCGAACGCGCCTTGGCCGCAGTGACAAATAGTCAGGTGTTGAATCCGTCGAAGCTGCGGACCGCCCGCGTATCGATTGCGCTTCCCCTCACCGCAGCGGCGCAACGGGATCTCGGTTCGCCCGCCCTGAAAACGGAAGTACACGTCATCAACTTCGGTTCGCTGGCACTGGTCGCACTGCCGGGCGAACCGCTGATTGGACTGGCGATGGAAATCCAGCGGCGTTCGCCTTTTCCGCATACCTTGGTGCTGGGCTATTCGAACGGCGGCGGCGTACAATACGTCGGACTGCCCGGCGACAAAGCCAAAGGCGGTTACGAAATGACGGAAGCTGGAGCCGGCACAGACGATTGCGGACGATTATTGATCGAGGCTGCCACCGGGTTGCTATGCACGGTCGGCCAACGCCAAACCGAGGCCATGCAGCAATTGTTGGAAAAGTGAAAGATGCCGCTCAACCCAATCCGGCCTATGACTGAACCATTCCAGCTCACGCGCATCCCGTCGCTCAAGACAGTGGCGGACTTCCGCCAGCACGTCGCATCGCTCGGCATCGATCTTCCTTGCGAAGAGAACATTGCCACTGGCGCCGCTTCGCCGCTGGCCCAACCCATTACGACAACCACCATCAACGGCAAAACCATCGGAAACCGATTTGCGGTCCACCCGATGGAAGGTTGGGACGGCACGGCGACGGGAGGCGTCACCGACGACGTTCGCCGGCGCTGGCAGCGCTTTGGCGAAAGCGGAGCCAAGCTGATTTGCGGCGGCGAAGCCATGGCCGTGCGGCCGGACGGCCGGGCGAATCCTAATCAGCTCATCATCAACGAGGCGAACAAGGCGGGTTTGGCTGAACTCCGTGAGATTCTGCTGCGCGCGCACCGGGAGCGGTACGGAACCAGCGATGACCTCGTCCTTGGTTTTCAACTCACGCACTCCGGACGTTTCTGCAAACCTTACGACAAAAAGCGGATGGAGCCGCGTGTGGCCTATCGGCACCCGATCCTCGACAAGAAATTCAACGTCACCAGCGACAACCAGGTCTTCACCGACAGCGAGATTGAGCAATTGATTCAGAGTTACGTCGCGGCCGCAAAGGTCGCCTGGGAGGCGGGCGCGGACTTTGTGGATATCAAACACTGCCACGGCTACCTGCTCCACGAATTCCTGAGCGCCTTTACGCGTCCCGGCAAATACGGCGGTTCGTTTGAAAATCGGACGCGCTTCCTGCGCGAGATCGTCGCTGGCATCCGGGCCAGCGGCAACAAGATTGAACTGGGCGTGCGCTTGAGCGCGTATGATTTTGTTCCCTTCAGGCCCGACCCGGCTCAATCGAAGCCTGGCAAGCCTGGTCCGGGCATCCCTGAAGATTTCTCCCACTGTTTGCCCTACCGCTACGCCTTTGGTGTAAACCAGAACAATCCGATTGAACATGACCTGACGGAGACGATGCAATTTGCAGAGCTGTGCGCGCAACTGGGCGTAAAGGTTTTGAACCTCAGCGCAGGCTCGCCCTACTACAACCCGCACATTCAGAGGCCCGCGGCCTATCCCCCTTCGGACGGCTACCAACCGGCCTACGATCCACTCATTGATGTGGCGCGACAGATCAATGTAGTCCGCCGGCTGAAAGTCAAAGCGCCGCAGAGCCTGGTGCTGGTCGGCACGGCCTACAGCTATTTGCAGGAGTATCTGCCGCACGTGGCTCAATATGTGGTGCGGAACGGCTGGACCGACATGGTCGGGCTGGGGCGCATGGTGCTGGCCTATCCTGAAATCCTGACAGACGCGGTGGAGAAAGGCGCGCTCAACACCAAGTTGCTGTGCCGCACCTTCAGCGATTGCACCACCGCGCCTCGCAACGGCTTGATCAGCGGCTGTTACCCTCTCGACAAGTACTACGCCGCCAAACCGGAGTTTCAGCAGCTAAAGGCAATGAAGCGGCAAGGGGTCAGTCCTCACTAATGACACAACGGGGCTTTCATTTGAGATCGGTTGCTCGGCTTGATTGCCCGGATTCTGTGCGACATCGACGGCTTTGTCTTGTTTTGCAGGCATTTCTTTTTCAGGCACTTGTGCGTAAATCAGATTCGCGACATGCGTCCATGCTCCCATGTGGAGCCGTTGCGCAATCCATTTGAGGCTGACAGCAGTCTCCTGCCTGAGCCTTCGGGCAATCCGCACTTTCGCTGGGTCGCCCTTGCGCCTCTCGGCCAGATCGGCCTCGCTCCACGCCAACTGCTTCAACTCTGCCAGCACCATTTGATCGGCCAACTCAGCCGCAGACTGTCGTTTTGGTTGCGCGTAGTGGTTTGGTCCGCTTCCTCCTGCTACTTGAGCAAGCAATTCCTGGCGGAACGTTTCATCTCCGAAATACCAACCCCGACGAATTTCCTTCCAATCGGTGTCTGTTTCCGACAGCCGCCGCGCCTCCAACCGCCGTTCAAACTCCTGCCGACCGGCCACAGAGTCCTGGAAGATCCGCATTTCTCCAAACAGCCGGTCCACGCGCAACCACGGCACGCGACGGTTTGGCGGCTGCAAATAATCGACGACGCTGCTCCAGCGATAATCCCGCAGCGGCTGCTCCGGCTTGAGTAGTTTGGCCCGCACGGGATTCAAATGCACATATTCACACACCGCTTTGAAATACGCTTTTTGCCGGCCATCGACGAGCAAGGATTTGTAGCGTCCGCTGAAAAGGTGCCCAAAGAGC
Organism: uncultured Verrucomicrobiota bacterium; assembly: GCA_964363225.1. Classification (GTDB taxonomy): domain Bacteria; phylum Verrucomicrobiota; class Verrucomicrobiia; order Limisphaerales; family CAYIIH01; genus CAYIIH01. Next base: position 12,860 of record CAYIIH010000195.1, read on the forward strand.
TTGTGCCGGCGGTTAAAACGATTCGTGTACGTGCCTAAGAACCACTTCATTCCCTCGACAAGGTTGGCGTGGGGCGTTTCCAACACCAGATGAAAATGGTTGCTCATGAGACAGTAAGCATGGATCTGCCAACCGGTCTTGGCACAGGCTTCAGCAAGGGTAACCAGGAAACGCTCGTGATCCGGGTCGTCCTTGAAGATGGCCTCGCGGCGGTCACCCCGATTCATGACATGATAAAGGGCTCCTTCGTATTGAATGCGCAATTGTCGTGGCATAACATGCTTATACGAAAACGGATGGTGTTGTGTCAATAGTGAGGACTGACCCCTCACGCTCTTGGATGCGCTTTGTCATAGGCTTTCTTCAATCGTTCGGTTGTAAGATGCGTGTAGATTTGTGTCGTCACTAAATGCGCGTGTCCGAGCAATTCCTGCACGCTGCGGAGGTCCGCGCCCGCGTCCAGCATGTGGGTGGCGTAACTGTGCCGGAGCTTGTGGGGCGTGAGATGCGGGTCCAGTCCGGCGATGGCCAGATAACGCTTCAAGCGCAGTTGCACGAGCCGGGGATACATCGGAGTCCCTTTCTTCCGGCTGCTCAGAAAGACAGGAGCAGCGCCCTTCGGTTCGATGGACAAATGATCCCAGTAATGGCGGATGGCGGTCAGCGCCGGCTGGCCAATGGGCACCAGCCGTTCTTTTTTGCCTTTGCCACGCACGCGCACCATGCGCTCCGCCCAGTCGATGTCGTCCGCCTGCAAACCGCACAGCTCGCCGATGCGCAAGCCGCATGAATAAATTGTTTCCAGAATGGCCACATCCCGCAGATAACTGCTGACCTCGACCGGCTTATCGGATTGTTCCTGATGGGCGGCCAACTCCCGGAGCGGCGCGTCCAACAAGTCCAGCATCTGTTGTCGCGTCAAAAAGCGAGGCAACCGCTTCTCCAGCCGAGGCAAGGCCAGATTGCGGATGGGCGAAGTGGCGATCACACCGCGCCGGATCAAAAATTTGTAAAACGAGCGCAAGGCAGAAAAGCGGAGTTGAATGGCAGCCCGGCTCAATTTCCCGCGCCCCAAAAACCGCAAATAGCTTCGAAAATCATCGCGTTGCAGCGTTTCCCAGGCCGGCGGCATCTCGCGCTCCTGCCGGTGCCAACGGGAAAACTCCGCCAGAGCTTGCCGATAATTTCTTTGCGTAAAGACAGAAGCCGCCCGCTCCGCACTCAGATGGCGCAGAAACGCTTCCTGGTGTTCGTCAAAAGGCTCGCTCTGAGGCGCCTCGGCCATGCGGTTAATTCGGCCGCACCCTTTGCCTTTGCGCAGCGGCGCGCTGGGGCTTCCAAAGCGGTTCGGCCAGTTGTAAGTTCCAATTTTTCAGCGCGGTTTCCAGTTCCTTGGTCTTGTCCGGTTTCTGGGCGGCCAGGTCGCTTTTCTCTCCGATATCCAAGGCCAGGTTGAACAGCATAGGCGGGTCGTTGCCTTGTTTGACCAGTTTCCAGTCGCCCCCGCGCACCGCGGACTGCGGGCCGAAACGCCAGAAAAGAAACTCATGCGGCGGCCGGTTGTTCTGGCCGGTGACAAAGGGCAGCAGATCAACACCGTCGAACTTGGCGTCTGCGGGCCTCGGCAGGCCGGCGGCAGCCAGGGCCGTCGGATGAATATCCAAGGCGATCACCGGCTGGTCGTAAGTTCTACCTTCCGGCAGGCGGCCCTTCCATTGCATGAGGAACGGCACGCGAATGCCTCCTTCCAGCACCTGGCCTTTGTAACCCCTGAGCGGATCATTGCGCGAACTGGTATTGGGCGTTGGCCCGCCGTTGTCACTGACGAAAAAGACGAGCGTGTTTTGTTCGAGCTGAGCGGAACGGAGTTTTTCCAGGACTTGCCCGATGCCATCGTCCATCGCCGACAGCATGGCGGCAAAAGTGCGGCGTTTTTCCTCCTTAATCTCCTGAAAGCGGTCGAGATATTTCGCGGTCGCCTGCAACGGGTTATGCACGGCGTTGTAGGTCAGATAGAGGAAGAAGGGGCCTTTTTGGTGCCGGTCAATGAAGGCCACGGCTTCTCGCGTCAGAGCATCGGTCAGGTATTCCTTTTCAGCCACGGGTTCAAGGCCGCGCAAGACCGGGTTGGCCTTGTCCGCCCTGGCCTCGAGATAGGAATGCGCGCCGCCGAGGAAGCCAAAGTATTCATCGAAGCCGCGTTGGAGCGGGTGATACGCGGGCTGATAACCCAGGTGCCACTTGCCGACCATGCCGGTGGCGTAACCGGCGGATTTGAGGCGGCTGGCCAGGGTCACTTCTGTCAGCGGCAAACCGAACTGCGTCGAGGCCTGTTGTGCCGGGCCGGGGTTAAACTCATGGCCAAAGCGCTGCTGGTAGCGGCCGGTCAGGAGGCCCGCGCGCGTGGGACTGCAAACTGGGCAAGAGACATAGCCGCTCGTGAAACGAACGCCGTTTTTCGCCAGCGAATCGATATGGGGCGTCGGAACATCTTTGTTCCCCTGGCAACCCATCTCCGCGTAGCCCATGTCGTCGGCGACGATGACGATGATGTTCGGCCTGGCTTTGTCTGCCGCCAGCGCTGGTTGGACCGGCAGCAGGGCCAGGCCCGCGCTGAACATCGCACATATTAGAAGCGATCCATTCCGCCCATGTTTTTTCATAACCGGATTCCTTTCCTGTATTTGACCCGTGAGTTTACCCGATAGCAGAGCGGCACGCCACAGCAATCTCGGAAGGTGGTCTGTCTTTCGCCTTCGGGGGAGCTTCGGAAAGAAT
>CAYIIH010000196.1:0-15608 GCA_964363225.1 uncultured Verrucomicrobiota bacterium
ATCTCACGGGCGCGCGGGAGGTTCGCGGTGAAGGTGTCGTCATCGAAGAAAAACTCGCGCACCTGCGGGAAGAGTTTCTTCATGTAGGCCATTTCGTCGGCGACGTTTTGCGCGCTGCGGACGCGGTATTTGTGTCCGCCGATGGTCTGCGGCCAGAGGCAGAAGGTGCATTGCGCCGGACAACCGCGTCCCGTGTACATGCTGATGTAGGGGTGCAGGAGGTAGCCGATGAAGTACTTCTCGATCCGGAGGTCGCGCTTATAGACGTCCGCCACCCACGGGAGCGAATCCATGTTCTGGATCATCTCGCGCTCGGGGTTGTGTTTGATCTTGCCGTCCTTGTCCTTGTAGGAAAGCCCGGCGATGGTCGAGAGGTCTCGGTCTTCGGCGACTTCCTGGCAAGTGAAATCGAATTCCTTGCGGCCCACCCAATCAATCGCGGGCGACGCCTTGAGAGTTTCGGTAGGCAACACCATCGTGTGCGCGCCGACGAAGCCGATCTTCGTGTCGGGTTTCTGCGTCTTGATGGCCTCGGCGACTTTGCAATCGTTCTTCAGCGACGGCGTGGAGGTGTTAATGATAACATGGTCGTAGTCCTTCGTGATGCGGAGGCATTCCTCGACGCCGACGTCGTGCGGCGGGCAATCCAGCAGGCGCGAATGGGGTGTCAGGGCGGCGGGTTGCGCGAGCCACGTCGGATACCAATAGCTCGTCACTTCGCGCCGCGCCTGATACCGCGCGCCCGCGCCGCCGTCGAAACCGTCAAAGCTGGGTGGGCAGAGGTAAAGGGTTTTATTCATGGCAAATCATTTCACGGGCGGTTTGGGAAAAAACTGCGGGAGACTTTGCTCGATCCGGGAGAGTATCGCTCGACGGCTTCCTGAAGCAGCTCGATTCCGGACGGCGTAAGGCCTTCCTGCTTCCAAGCCAGATCGGCAATCTTGAGCCGGTCCGCGGCGAGATAAAACCAGTCGGATGGATCATTCTCGTCTGAGTGCTTACGCAGCATACAGTTCGATCCCTTTGCCAAGAATGTCTTCGTAAAGCGGGCTTTTCACCGCCAGCCGGTTGGCGATCCGCTCGGGCGTTTTCGAAAGGATGGTGAACGGAGGACGGTCCCCTTTCACCTCGTGGAACAGTCGGCGGATTTCCAAGTTACTAGCTTTCTCGGACGTGATGTCGCGCCGGATGACCAGCAAATCCACGTCGCTGTGTTCCGTTGGCTCGCCGTAAGCGTAACTGCCGAAAAGAATGATCCGTTCAGGATGAATTCGATCCACCAGCAAGCGAAGGGAAGGCTCAAGGCGTTCGGCAATCTTGCGAACGGGGCGGCCCGTGTCGTAAAGCGCGGGAAAGTGGGTAGCGGTTCGATAGGCGACCGCCGTCTCCTTCAACTTGTTTGAGACTTCTCCAGCCACAACCTCGCTCACTCGCTTCGCTTCGCGTCGGCAATCTTCGCCAGCAACGCATCTCGTTCGCTGGTGTCGCTGCTGCCGCAAGAAGCGTTGCCGTTCTGCAAGTTCGATACTTCGCGGCGCTGCAAAACCGACTGCGCTCCGTTCATCGCAGCGGGCGGGCTGTTGATCGCCGCCTTGGCCTCGGCAAGGTGGCCTTTGCCAACGGAGTATCCGTTGAACGCCGGCACTTTCGCTCCGTCGCGGAACGGCTTGGGCTTCGCGCCGAAGTTGTATCTGACGTTTTTCCAGTTGTCACCGCTTTGATAATTGGTGCCGAGCGCGCCGCTGGGATCGTAACCGCAGTGCACCATGCAGTTCTCGCAACGCGGGTCGCGCGCGACGCTGTCCACCACGCCGTATTGGTTCCAGTCCACTTTCTCGAGCATCTCGGTGTAAGTCGGATAGTGGCCGTCGGTCATCAGGTAACAGGGGGCTTTCCAGCCTTTGACATTGCGGGTGGGGATGGCCCAGGCCGTGCAGGTCAGTTCGCGTTTGCCGGCCAGGAATTCCTGATAGACCGGCGTGCCGAAGATGGTGAAGCGCTCGCCCCACTCCTGAATTTTGGCGAATTTCTGGCGTGTCATGGCCCGCGTCAGGAAAAAATCCTCCGGCTTTCGGTCCAGGCGCTTGATCATATCCTTTTTGGCGGCGTCGTATTCGTAGCCGGGGGAGATGGTGTGGCCGTCCACCTCGAGCGCGGAAAAGAACTCGAACATCTGCTCGATCTCCCGGACGTCGGTTTCCTTATAGACGGTGGTGTTCGTTGCCACCTGGTAGCCAACCAACTTGGCCATCTTGATCGCCTCAACGCATTCCTTGAACACCCCTTCGCGCTCGACGATGAGATCGTGCGTGTACTCCAAACCGTCGATATGCACGTTCCAGTAGAGCCATTGGCTCGGCTGGATGACGGGGCGGCCGTCGGTTTGGCCTTTGCGGATGGTCTCGGCATCTTTTGCGGAAATCAGCTTTTCCGCCAGCAGCGCGGCGAGCTTCGGCTCCAAAGCCGGCGAGTAAATCGTGGCCAGGTATTCCTTGATCTTCTTGCGCATGAACATCCCGTTCGTGCAGATATAGACGATGCGGCCTTGGGCCAGCAACCCCACCGCCAACTCTTCCACCTTGGGATAAATCAACGGCTCGCCTCCACAAATCGACACCATGGGCGCAGCGCACTCCTGCGCGGAGGCCAGACAATCCTCCAGGCTCATCATGTCCTTGAGGCTGGTGGAATATTCACGAATGCGGCCGCAGCCGGTGCAGGTCAGGTTGCAGGTGTGAAGCGGTTCGAGTTGCAGCACCAGCGCAAACCTGGGCGTCCGCAACAGTTTGTGTTTGATGATGTGCCGGGCGATTTTCGCCGTCAGCGCCAAGGGGAAACGCATAGGATCTTAATGGGATTGAGCCGCGTATCGTGCCGAATCCAGAGTCATGGGCGCGGGAGAAAGCCGCGGCTGAACCGGCCTGGTCTGGCCCAGGCCCGGCAGGAAGAACGTTGCGGGACTGACCCCACCCGAAGCGTTAATGCCGCTGCAACCGCTCCCCAGCAGCAGGAGAAGCGGCAGAATCATCGCCAACCGGACGGCTTTCCAGTTCAATTTCACAAATGCAGTATAAAGGGGGGTGACCTGTTATCAATGATTAATTCACCTTAACGGGGACGACAGTTGTTGATTCTTTTTGGCAACTAAGAGAGCTTCTGCTAAACAAAAGCCCACCAAAAACCTTTGAAAAGAGCCGTTCCAAGTGCCTTGATAAAACCGGTCCGAAACCGAGCCCGCCGGCTTGATCCGCTGTGGCGCCAAGGGGCGAGGTTCGCCGCCTTTTTGGGTGCGGTCGCGGCCCTGGCTGCCATCGTCTTGAATGCCTTCAGCCAGAACGCGTCTCCGGTGGCGAATCCGGCTTTTGCCACCCGAGCCCAGCGAGATTTTGAGGCGGCTCGAATCCGTTATCAGGCGGCGAATACTAATGCAGCCGCAGCTTGGCAATATGGCCGAGCCTGCTTTAACTGGGCGGAATTTGCCAGGAATCACAAACCGCGGGAAGAAATAGCCCGGCAAGGCATTGCGGTCTGCCGGCAACTGATCGCGCGCGAGCCGGCGTCTGCCGCCGGACATTATTACTTAGCCCTGAATCTTGGACAACTGGCCCGGACCAAATCTCTGGGGGCGCTCAGAATCGTTGACGAAATGGAGCTGGAGCTGAAGACGGCGCTGCGCCTGGAACCGCTTTTCGATTACGCGGGGCCGGACCGTTCGTTGGGCTTGCTTTATTTGGATGCGCCCGGCTGGCCGGCCAGCATCGGCAGCCGCAGCAAAGCCCGCTTCCATTTGGAACACGCCGTGGAGTTGTCGCCGGCCTTTCCCGACAATCGCCTCAGCCTTTTAGAAGCGTATTTGAAGTGGGGCGAAAAGCAGCGGGTCCAACGCGAACTTCCGGGGTTGGCGGCGGTTCTGGAGCAGGCCCGTGCGAATCTGGCCGGAGAAGACTGGGAAATGAGTTGGGCCGACTGGGAGCAGCGCCGGCGCAAGATTGAAGCCAAAATTAAAGAAAAACCGGTCGCACCGCTCAAGAAATGAGACCGGAACCAGCCACCGAGCCGGGGGTCCTGTTCTGATAACTTGCTTTGTCCGTTGACGATTCAAGCCGTCTTGATTTTACTGCGGACATGAGAATGGCATTCGTCATCCTGTTATGCGCTGGATTCCTGTTGGGATGCAAGCACCCACGAGCGGCAAAGCACGCGAAGCCGGACCGGACTGGGACCGGATCGGAGGCGGCGTCCGCGTCCCGGCAGCCGTCTCCGGTCACGACCCTGGCGCCGGCGCAACAGTTGGCCGGCAAAGTGGTTTCCGTGAATGAGAGGCTTCGCTATGTCATTCTGGATTTCTCCCTCAGCCGTTTGCCGGGGATTGAGCAACGATTCCATGTCTATCGCGAGGGGCAGAAGGTGGGCGAAGTGAAGATTTCCGGCCCGTCCCAAAACATGAACATTGCCGCTGACATCGTGGCCGGCGAGGCCAAGATCGGCGACGACGTGCGGCAGTACTGAGAGACGTGACATCGGACCGAATTCGAGGGCAGCACGCCAATCATCCGGCCGATTTGGCGGTCTTGGCTCCGGGCTTTTTGTGGTAGGGCGAAGAGAGGTTGAAGTAGATGCCACAAAGGGGACGGTCGCCGTCTGTCTGGCTCAGAATGATGGTCATTTGTTTATCCAGGGCAATGCCGTGGCGGAGGTTGGGACCCCGGTTATGATAAACTTTGATGGCTTTCTCCAGCAACGAGATCAGGGCAGCTTCGCATTCTTCAGGCGTTTTCTCGAGGCAAACGATATATTTTTCGTAAGCCTTCCGCGCTTCCAGAATCTCCGGCTTAAAGGTTTCTGCAGTCACGGCGAGAGTTAAGAGACAAAAACGAAAAGGCAAAAGTAAAATCTTTGCCGCCGGCCTGGAGGCGGCGCGGTATTCCGGGAGGTCAGGCCAGCCTTGCCGGGGGAGTGCCAAGCCGCAAGCTCAAATGCCTCTTTATCCGCGAGAAATCCGTGGTTTCAGCAGCGCTTTCAGGTTCAGCGGGCTTCCCTCCCTCCGGTCAGGAGTCTGGCCGGCCCGTCGGCCTTGGGTGGATCAATAAAGCCGATGCGCTCTCCATTCGTGCCGTTCCATACGCGAAGAACGCTGTCCTGGCCGCCAGCTATGACAATTCTTCCCTCGGGAGTGACGGCTCCGCATTGCAGGTAATCGGTGCCGCCGGCAAAGTTCCTGACATTCAGGTTGCCGTCCTCGCGGATGAAGCGGACCAAGCTGTCGCCGGTGGTGATCAGCGCCTCATTCCCGATGCCCGCAAAATGGATGGAGGTCACTGCTTGATTGAAGCCATCCAGCGTCTTCCTTTGTTCCCCAGCAATGAAATCCCAGATTTTGACCGCCTTGTCAGCGCCGCAACTGGCCAAAGTCCGGCCATCTCTTTTCCAACTCACGCCCAGGACGTGGTGCGTGTGGCCTTCAAAGGTCTTGATGAGGTTTCCGCTGGCCGCGTCGAAAACTTTGATGAACTTGTCGGCGGCACACGAGGCCAGATATTTGCCGTCGGCTGTGAAATCGAGGCCAAAAACAGTGTCGCTGTGCGCCTCTTTAAACTCCCGCACCAGGGCGCCATCGGCCACCTGCCAGACTTTCAGTTCGCCGCTACGGGAAGGGATGCCACCGCCCGTAGCCAGCCAACGTCCATCCGTGCTGAAGTCCAGGGCCAAAACGCGGTCCGCCAGCGGCGATGCGTCATCGCCCGTGCCGATGGCGCGTTCCAGAGTCCACTGGGCTGTCGCATGCCAAACGCCGGTCTGCTGGTCCGCCGCGCTCGAAACCAGGCTGCCGTCCGCCAGGAAAGCCAACGCCAGCGCAGCGGCAGCCGGTCCCTTGAACACATCATAGGCCTGGCCATTTTCAGCGCTCCAGGTGTGAATCAGCTTGTCGTCGCCGGCGCTGGCCAGCAGTTGATGGTCGGGAGAAAAGGCCACGGCGCGAACCGGCATTTCGGTGGCGGCGGCGGTTTTCGTGGCCGTGGCCAAGACAGCTTCAGCTTTCTGCTGTTCCGCGCTGGCGGATTCCACCGCCGTCTTCGATGCCGTCACCAACTCATCCGCTTTTCTAGCCGCGCGGACAGCAAAGTCCAGGGTTTCATCGGCGCGCGACTTCTCCGTTTCCGCCTTTTTCAACGCCTGACTTGCTTCGGTGGCCTGTTTTTCGGTCGCCTTGGCCTTGGTCTCGGCTTCCTTTTGCCAGTTGGTGGCGTCGGTAAAAGCTTTCTCAGCGGCGGCTTTGGCCTCGTGGGCTGCTTTGGCTTTGACGGCGGCCTCCTGGGCATGTTGCTCCGCATCCGCTTTGGCCAGGGCGGCAGGGCCCAAAGTCAGTTTGCTGGCGGCGGCTTTGTCAATGGCCGCTTCTGCTTCGGAGGCTTTGGCGGTCGCCGCTTTTTCGGCAGCAGCTAACGCATCAGCTAAAGCTTTGTTCGCGGGTTCTTTCTGAGCTGCCGTCTTGGCTTCCGTCACTTTCTCGGCCGATTTCTGAGCTTGGGCAGCCAGATCAAGCGCGGTTTGATAGGCACCGGCTTTGGCCTGGGCAGCTTTTTCAAAAGCTGACTTGACCTGAACGGCTGTATCTTCCGCCGCCTTGGCTTCGGCTCCGGCCGCCGGCGCTTCTTTCTCTGCCAACGCTTTGGCGGCAGTCGCTTTCGTCAGCTCGCTGATGGCTTCGCCCCATGCTTTGTCGGCGGCCGCTTTGGCTTCGGTTGCTTTGGCGGAAGCCTCATATTTTTCGGCCAGGGCTTTCTCTGCGGCTGTCTTGGCTTCCGTCGCTTTTGCGACCGCCTCAGATTCGGTTTGCTGTTGTTTCTGCGCCTTTTCGAGGGCCGATTTCTGATAAGCGACTTCGTTTTTGGCAAAAGCCAGGCCGCGTTCAAGCTCGGCGGCCCATTCCTGGGCATAGCGGTCGCCCTTGAGTTCAGCGACCAGTTGGCCGTTCTCGGCGTTCCAGAGTTTGACGGCATTATTCAGGCCGGCGGAGGCTAGGCGCTTGCCATCCTTGCGCGCGGCTACTGTGGTAACGGGGCCGCCGTGGTCCATTTGCCGCGCTGGCTGGCCGGTGTCGATGTTCCACAGGCGGACCGAGCCATCGGCGCTGCCGGAGAGGATTTGGCGGCCAGCAGGCAACAGGGTGTCGAGTGATGTGATGGGGCCGCTATGGCCTTTGAGTTCCATCAGCACGTTGGTTTGGGTATTGGTCCCCTCCGGAAGAGACCAAGTGCGAATAACTTGATCAGCGCCGCCGGCCACAAGTTGCTTGCCCTCCGCAGCCCACGTGACGGCTTTGATTTCGGAAGGCGTTTCAATTCTCCCCAACGACGCTCCGTCGCTGACACGCCAGAGGCGGAGGGTTTTGTCGGCTGAACCGGAGTAGAGTTTGTCGTTGTCAGGCGAGAATAGGAGGGCGGTGACGGTTCCGGTGTGACCGGAGAGTTCTTTGGACAGCTTTCCGTTGGCGGCATCCCAGATTCGGATTTGATGCTCAGCACCCGGCGTGGCCAGCCATTTGCCATTGGGGCTGGCGGCTACGACTGCCACAGGGCTTCCGGCGACAGGAGACAGGTAGAACTTGGGAACAACGGGCTGGCGCCGCCACAGTTTGACCACGCGATAGCCGCCCGAGGCGAGGAGCGTGCCGTCCGGGCTGAAGGCCAGCGATTGAATGACGTCGCGGTCCGCCACGCCCGGCTTGTCAACAAGACCGGATTTAAGAAGTTCAGGATCGGTCAGACGGGTGACAAGCGAGCCGGAGGGAACATGGTAAATGAAAACCTGATTGGCGCGTCCGCAGGCGGCATATTGGCCGTCGGCGGTGACCGCGACGGCGTTGATCGGATTGAAACCCGCCGGCAACGGTTGCCATCGGACCGGCCCCAACGCGACGGTGACAGCGCCAGTAGCACCCTGGTCCACCCACAGCTTGATGAGACCCAATTCATCGGGAGTGAGCGCCGACGCATTGACTTTGTTGTTCCGGGGCGGCATGAACGGTTTCATCTGCCGACTGGCCAATTTCAGCAACAGACTCCCGCCGCTCTTTCCTGGCACGACGGCCGGCCCTTCCCCGCCTCCCTTGATGATCGTAGCCGGCGTTTCCAGAACGAGATCGCCCTTGGCTTCAGTGGCACTGTGACAAGCGAGGCAGTTCTTATTGAAAATGGGGAGCGCTTCCGTCATGAAATCGACGGGCCGGTCCCGCTTCATTTCTGCAATTGGAATGGGGCCGGCTGCTTCACCGGGCGGTTCCTTGGTCTGTTCCTCGTTGGCGCACGCTTGGCCGCCGGCGTTCAACAGAATGGCCAGCATGCATCCAAGGTTCAACAATCTTGCTTTCATCATCGCGACAGATCGACGAAAGCAGCATGCTCAAAGGAGAACGGGAGCGGCAAGGTTAAACTGTTTTGCCGCGTGGAAGCCAAAAAAGGTTCATTCGCCGGCCGAGCCATGTGCCTTTCCTGCATAACGATCAATCTGAAATCATTCATGCTGCGACGATTCTCCTCTTGAACAACCAACATCAGTGCCGGCTTCCTGTGCCTCCAAACGCACAGGGTGTGCTCCTGAACGCCCACTTCATGAGCGATCAGCTTTGCGTCATAGGAATAAAATAAGCGTTAATTGGCGAAATGCCTTTCCCTCCAATATTCAAAGCCACCGTATTCGGGGAACAGTGCAAACAACAATGACGGGAATGTTATGAATACCACCTTGCTCTTGTCTGCCTTGCAGCGGTTTTGCCTCAGATTCCTTTGCGCAGGCAACGCGTCCGCCATGCTGATTCTGTCTTTAACTGCTTGCTCAGCAGTTGCCGCCGCAGAAGTCCCGCCATCGGATGGGCAGGCCCCTGCTGCGCCGGGCGAAATCACCGTCGCGGACATTTCAGCCAACGGTGCTCGGATAAGCTGGGTGGCGGCAAAAGATCCCGACGGGGTCTCGTTGAGCTACAACTTGCAGATCAGGAAGCGGATTGAGGGAGTCGCCCAGGCCTGGCAGGCAGCAGGCGAGACTGTGGCAACAACGAAGGCGGTGAGCGGGTTGGCGGCCGGAACCGTGTATGATGTTCGGGTGCGCGCTTGGGCCAAAACGGTGAGCGGGCCTTGGGCAACCAAGGAAAATGCATTCAGGACGCTGCCGGTTGTGGAAAACCATGCGCCCAGTATCCCTGGAGCTATCAGTGTCACAGAGGTGACGGCGCGTCGCGCGCGGATTTCGTGGGGCGCCTCCGCGGATGCGGATGGAGATGGGGTTGCCTACTACTTGGTCTCGCTGCGAAAGCACATTGCAGGAGTGCTGCCGGAATGGGTGCTGGCCGGGGACAGCAGCAGCACATCTATCGTCGTCGATGGCCTTGCGCCAGAGACGACTTACGACGTGCGGGTTCGGGCCTCAGACGGCAAGCTCTTTAGTGACTGGCGGGCACAAGAGAGCGTCTTTAAGACCTTGACTGAGGCGAGCTTGGCTCCGACCGCGCCCGGAGAGATCACCATCACCGATATCACGGCCGGTTCAGCGCGCATAGCGTGGGTAGCGGCGAAAGGCCCGGATGGCGCGTCCTTGGGCTACGAGGTGCAAATTCGGAAGCACATCGAAGGAGTGGCGCAAGATTGGATCGGCGCCGGCGAGACGGTGGAACTGACAAAAGGGGTGGATGGATTGTCGGCTGGGACGTTCTATGACGTGCGGGTACGGGCCTGGGCCAGAGCAGTCAGCGGGCCGTGGGCGGTCAAGGAAAATGCTTTCATGACGCTAGCAGCGGTAGCGGAAAATCACCCGCCGGGCTTGCCAGGATTGATTACCGTGACCGACGTGACAGCCCGGAGCGCACGCATTTCGTGGGGTATTTCGAGAGACACTGACGGAGACCGGGTCGCATACTTGATCTCGCTGCGGAAACGGGTGGAAGGAGTGGCGCTGGAATGGATGACCGCCAAGGATACCAGCGCCACTTCCATTGTCTGGGAGCAACTCTCCCCGGCCACACTTTACGAAGTGCGCGTGCGGGCTTCGGACGGGAAACTGGCCAGTGATTGGGTCACTAAAGAGCACGGCTTCAGGACGTTGGCCGGTGAGGATGCGCCGGTTACCGGCGAGAAGACCGAAGTCCAGTTTGAAAGGGGTTTCTCCAATAGCGAATTGGTCTTGGCCTGGCCATCAGGCGCGGCTCAGGAGTTTGTTTTGGAGGAGACCGACGATCCGGCTGGCACCAATTGGACCAAAGTCGAGGTTCCGATTCAGACCGTGAACGGGGTGAACAAGGTCAGCCTCCCGCTCGGAGGCACAGCCAGATTCTTCCGTCTGCGCAAGTAGAGTTTCAGAACAGGAACCTTTTTGATACCGCTCGTTCAGCAGAGTGGGGCGGTTTCCGTCGGCCCCTTTGCCCCCCTGGCGACTTGTATAGGCACCGGTTTTTGAAAATGGCTACTTCCCGTCAGACTTCCTCCGGCGATACCGCAGGTGGTTTTGAAAGGAGATAGGACCAGGGGCCGCGTCGGGCGCCGTAAGGGATCCGACCTTCTCGGCACGCCGGTTGGCTTCAGAGGTTACGATTCCGGCCGCTTCAGCGGCTCCTAACCCACTCCCCAAATCCAGATGAATCATCCGTGAAATCAATCGCGAGAAGAAAGAAAATTTGCTTTTGACCGGGGGAAGCAGTAGTCAACTTCCGTGCTTGAATTCAATCGGTCCTCCTCCTGGCGGTGGCTGCTGCTTTGGCTCGCGCTGGTGCCCGCCACAGCCAGCTTCGGCGCTCCGCGCATCACCGAATTCATGGCGGCCAATGATTCTGTGCTGGCCGACGAGGACGGTGAGTTTTCGGATTGGATTGAAATTCACAATCCGGACAGCGCACCGATCTCGCTGGCGGGCTACCATCTCACGGACAACGCAGCGAACCTTGACAAGTGGACATTTCCCGCGGTGACGCTGAACCCCGGCGCCTATCTGGTCGTTTTCGCCTCCGGAAAAAATCGCCCTGATCCGACGGGCCGGCTGCACACGGGTTTCCAACTCTCGGCGGAGGGCGAGTACCTGGCGCTGGTGGCGCCGGACGGAGTGACGGTGGTCAGCGCCTTCGCGCCCGCCTACCCGCCGCAGTTCGAGAACGTATCGTTTGGTCTCGGCCAGCCGGGACCGTCCGGCAGCGTCAGTCTCACCCCGGCGTGGAGTCACCCCGGCAACTACGCGAATGTCTATGTCACAGGCGTGAAGAGCTCGAGGGAGAACGCCGGGTCCAACAGTCTCGACCTCGGCATCGGTGGCGCCAACAGCCAGGCCTACCTCTGGTTCGACTTCTCGAGCCGGCTGGGGCAACTCCCGGCGGGCGCCGTGGTGACATCGGCGACTCTGACATGGCGCGGCACGGTCAGTTCGACGCTCATTGGATCGCCCACGGTGAATTCGATGTTGGGGATTTTTCCGGTGCCAGACGCGCGGCATGGGATCGACTCGGTGGCCGCTGCTTTCAGCGGGCGTGACCTGGTGGATTATTATGCGGCTCACCCGCCCGTGGCGGCATTCAACGCGGTGCGCGGGCAGTCGCCGATTGCCATCTGGAATATTGCTTCGCTCGTGCAGCAATGGATCGATAATCCGGGAATGGCGCAGCGCGGCCAGATCATGATTCTCAATGCCGGCCGGCCGATGCACATGGATTGGAACACCGACGCGTCGGGCCAGCCGGTCATCACCCTGAATGTCGCCACGACCAGCGATTCCAACGCGCCGCCGGCGTGGAGCTTCTTCTCGACACCCACTCCCGGCGCGCCGAATGGCAAGGGCACCCGCGCCGGTCCGATCTTCGGCGCCGTGGAAGAAAAGCCCCCGCAGCCAGCGGCCGGTCCGTTGACCATCGCCGCGACAGTTCGGCCGGCCAACGATCCTGTGGCAATAGTAAAGCTTTACTACCGGCCGATGTTTGCCGCCGAGACTATGCTGGCGATGACTGACGATGGCACCGGGGGCGATGCGACGGCGGGCGATAGCATCTGGACGGCAATCATCCCAGGCGCGGCTTTTGTGCCGGGGGAAATGACGCGCTGGCGATTCGTGGCCACGGACAGCCAGGGCACCGAAACGCGGGAACCCGCCTTTCGCGATCCGCTCGACTCCCATCAGTATTTCGGCACCGTGGCGCAGGATGCCAGCATGCAAACACGTCTGCCGGTGCTTCACTGGTTCACGAGCAACCCCGGTGGAGCCGGCACCGCCGCCGGGTCGCGTGGGGCGGTTTATTACGATGGCGAGTTTTACGACAACGTGTTGTTCAGCTTGCACGGGCAGTCCTCCGCCGGCTTTCCGAAGAAGAGCTACAATATCGATTTCAACCGCACGCAGCGCTTCCGTTGGAGCACGAACGCCCCGCGGGTGGCCGACATCGATCTGCTTACGAATTGGGCGGACAAGTCGAAGGTGCGCCACGTGCTGGCTTACGAAGTGATGCGCGAGGCGGGAGTGGCCGCCCACTTTGCCTACACCGTGCGCGTCGAACAGAACGGGAATTTTTTCAGCACCGCTGACTTCGTCGAGGACGCGGACGAGATTTACCTCGAACGGGCCGGGCTGAACAAGGCCGGCGCGCTCTACAAAGTTTACTCGAACCTCCTCAACAAAGACGCCGGCAACACCGCTACCGCCGGCGTGGAAAAAAAGACTCGCCGGTTTGAAAACAACAGCGACCTCCAGGCGCTCATCGATGGCCTGGATCTGACCGGCCCGGCCCTGGCCAATTATCTCTACGACCACATCGACATCCCGCGGTGCGTGAACATGCTCGCCGCCAACTCGGTCATTCGGAACATCGATATGCACAGCAAAAACTGGTATATCTACCGCGACACCGGGCGGAGCGGAGAGTGGGCCATCCTGCCGTGGGACCTCGACCTCTCGCACGGGCGAGTCTGGAACGCGCAGAACACTTATTTCGACAATGCGCTTTATACTGATGGCTTTGTGGTCACCGGTGATTCCATCCGGCTGATTTCCCACCTGTTCGGAAATTCTGCCATCCGCACCATGATCCTGCGGCGCATCCGCACGTTGACGGACCGCTTCCTTCAGCCACCGCCCGGGCCGGGAACGCCGGAAAGCGAATTGTATTATGAGCGGCGGCTCAACGAGCAGTCAGCGCTCATCAATCCTCCGGCGATCGTGCCGTCCGACGCCCGGCGTGATTTTGAGAAATGGGGTTCCTGGCTGCAACGCGGCAGCACTGTGTCCTACACGAATGCCAATTCGGCCGTGGAAACAATGGCCGAAGCCATCCAACGATTTAAGACCGAGTATTTGCCCGCGCGCCGCAACTTCATCTACAACACCCAGGTCGTCGGCAAAGGCGGCCAGATTCCGCAACCACAGACCGGCGGGGCGACCTTCAATTACACGCCGCTGCTGGTGACGGGTGCGCCCGCCAAAGCGCTCGTGCCCACCAACGGCAATCTGAGTGTGACCTGGATCGGAATCCCATCGTTCGAGCCTTTCAATGCCACCGGCTGGATCAGTGGCGCCACAGGCGTCGGCTACGAACGTGGCACCGGTTACGAAGGGCTCATCGGTCTGAATGTGAACACCGAAATGCGGAGCAACAACAGCGTCTATATCCGCCTCGAGTTCAACGTCACCAATCCCGCCGCCTTCGACCGGCTCGAACTGCGCATGAAATCCGACGACGGCTTCGTCGCTTTCCTCAACGGAACGGTGCTGGCGTCGGCCAATGCCCCAAGCTCACCCCAATGGAACTCCGCCGCCACCGCCCAACACGAGGCCAATCCGGCGACCTTCGACATCTACGATGTCACGGCCAAGAAAGCCAATCTGCGCGCCGGCCGGAACGTCCTCGCGATTCAGGGTCTCAACGACAGCGTCGGCAGCAGCGACATGATCATCGTGCCGGAGCTCTACGGCGGCACGCTCGGCCCCCCGAACGCCGCTCAGCCGGTGATCAACTTCGGCGGCATCGAGTTCAACCCCGCTTCGGGAAACCAGGATGCGGAATTCATCCAACTGCTCAATCCGAACTCGATTGCGGTGGATATCTCCGACTGGCGGCTGACCGGCGGCATCGAGCACACGTTCGCGCCCGGGACGGTCCTCGCGCCCAACGGCGCGCTCTACGTCTGCCCGAACGCCGCGGCCTTCCGCGCCCGCACCGTTTCACCGAAGGGTGGCGAGGGGCTTTTCGTGCAGGGCGGCTACCACGGGCATCTTTCCAGCCTCGGGGAAACGCTCACGCTCCTCGACGCCTCCGGCGCGACGAACAACACGACGACTTACCAGGGCCAGCCCTCCGACGCGCAGCGCTATCTCGTGGTCAGCGAGCTGATGTATCATCCGTCCGGCGACGGGCTGGCTGAATTTATCGAGCTGTTGAACCTCAGCGGGTCGGTGACGCTGGATTTGATGGATGTGCGCTTCACGCAAGGCGTGGAATTCAATTTCACCGGCAGCGCCATCACCTCCCTGCCTCCCGGCGCACGCGTCCTGGTCGTGCGCGACCTCGCCGCGTTCACTGCTGTGCATGGAGCAGGCCGCCCGGTGGCGGGTGTTTTCACGAACGGTACCGCGCTCAGCAACGGCGGCGAACGAATCAAACTCGAGGATGCCGACAACGGAACCGTTCGGGAGTTCGCTTACGATGACGATCCGCCGTGGCCGGCCGGCACCGACGGCACCGGATACAGTCTCGTTTTGATCGCGCCTCACACCAATCCCGATCATGGTCTTGCCACGAGTTGGCGTTCCAGTGCGCGGCCAGGTGGCAGCCCCGGCGCCACCGATGCCGTGCCGTTTCCCGCTGATCCCATGGCCGATGCGAATGGAAATGGAGAGCGTGACCTTATCGATTATGCGCTGGGCAATGACCTCGGGCTGCCGCCCATCTTACCGGCCTTCACCCTGCAACCGGACGCCCTTGGGGGACCCGCCACTCTCCTGCTGACCTACGCGGTCAGCCTCGGCGCCGAACGCGCTGCAATCGAAGTTCTCTTTTCGACTGACCTCCTGGCATGGACGGCCGGAGCCCCGCACCTCGAGGCGGTGTCAATCGCACAACTCGGCGATGGCAGGGCGTTGATCACCTGGCGGGTCAAATCACCACTCCGCGATGAACCGCAGGTCTTCATGCGGCTACGGGCAGTTGGGCAGTGATCAAACCGCACCTAGTCTTAGCACTACAGCGACATTTCCTCATATCGGCCGGAGCGCGGCGTTTACGCCGCTTCGACGTGCATATTTGCCGGCGCTTCCGCATGAAAGGCGCGTCAATTCGGGATTGGGCGTTGAAGCGGCCTAAAGGCCGCGCTCCGGTTTTTCGAAAGTGTCACTGTCGTGTTAGGCGCGTTTGCCATCACGCTGCAGGAACCGTCGTTTACAGTGGACGCGCAATGTGTTACGTAATTCTCCATGAAAACTTCGGGCGCTCGCGTCCGAGCCGTATCCCGTCTTCCACGTCACCGCCATCACGCACCGCAAGGACGCCGTCTATCCCGCCACCATCGTCGGCATCCCGCCGATGGAAGACTTCTACATCGGCGGCGCGTCCGTGAAACTCTTCCTGCCCATCTTCAAGATGAACTTCC
>CAYIIH010000197.1:0-3046 GCA_964363225.1 uncultured Verrucomicrobiota bacterium
CCACGCCAATACACTACTGGTTGTGGCAGGTGGAGTCAACAGGATACCCACATAGTGGAAAACGCTACCAGAATAGGCGGAAACGATACCAGGATAGGAAGTAGCGCTATTCGGATAGGCAGCGACGCTATCGGATCTGGAAGTGATGCTATTCGGATAGGAAGAGGCGTTAACCGGTCAGGGAGTGGTGTTATCCATCCAGTGGGCAGCGCTATCGGGCTAGGAAGTGACGTTTACTGGTCAATCGGTGGCGCTATCGGGTCAGGGAGCGAAGCTCACGCGCTGAGCCTTGCCGCAAAACCAGCTTTCGTCAGAACACGAGGACCGTTCTGGCGCAGGGAAAACAGGGGTTAGAATCGAGTAAGTAATCGTATGTAAACCACAACTAACAACTGATTTGCGAGCTTCGGCTGCTGTTCACTACGAAACAGGCAATTTCGACTGCAAGAGGGTCGCTCGATGCACGGCCCGACTAAGGCGTGCCAAAAGCGCTTCTTCCAGGGCATGCGTGTGCCAGTAGTGGGGCGTGAGTAGGTTCGCCGCACTTTGTTTGAAGGAGCTGCTTTCGTGGAGATCAGTGGTTCGCGGGTTGCATGAGAGAGAACTCAGTATGAAAGCCAAATCTTGCACTTGGTGCGGCAGCTTCTTGCTGGCCGCAGCACTGGCTGCGAACGCAGCCACGACATCGGGGCCGATCACAAACAGCGAAACGTGGTCGGGCACCGTTCACCTTACCGGCGACGTGACCGTCACGCCGATCGGTAACCTGACCATTCTGCCCGGAACGCGCATCGAAGCCGATCCCCGCGCGGACGACCAGATCGGCGGCATTCACACCTCGCGCATCGAACTGATCGTGGACCAAGGGACGCTGGTCGCCGTCGGCACTCCGACAAGTCCGATCCTGTTCACGGCAGCGATGCTGGGAACGAACACCTCCCAGCCAGGCGACTGGTATGGCGTGCGCATCAACAGCACAAACGCCACCCTCCGAGACTGCACGGTCGAATACGCGATGAACGGACTCGACATCGAAGGAGGAACGCCCAATGTGGACTACTGCTCTTTTCGACAATCGCAATACAACGGAGTGCATTTGAAATTCTCGGCGGTTCTCTCGAACTGCACGATCAACAATAACAAAGACGGCATCTGGGTTGATGGAGGACGAACATTGCTCCTTTCAGACAGCACCATCAGCAATCAGTGGGATAGCGGAGTAGTCGCGCATGGGATTGTCTCTGTCACGAGATGCACTATCACTTACAATGCAATTGACGGCATTGGAGCGCAAATCTACGAAGGCGCCCAGAGCCCATTGCTGAACGTCCTTGGCTCAATCATCAGCCACAACGGTGAACTCGGCGTTGAGGGTGCAGGTGTCGTCAATGTGAATGACAGCGTCATTGAAGCCAACGGACAAGAAGGCATTCTTGCTGGAACTTCCGGCACTGTAATGGTGTCCAACACGGTGGTCAGAGGCAACGGTGGAGTCTTCGCAAGAAATGGTATCAGTTGCCCACGTGCCACGGTGATCGGTTCCATTATCATGGGAAACGGAGTCCATGGAATTGAAAGTGCAACCGTTGACATTCGAAACAATGTCATAGCTGCGAATTTGCAGTGCGGAATCAATTTGTGGGAGTGGCCAGGCTCTGGGCGTCCTCCTTTGACGATCATTGCACTGACGAACAACGAGGTTTGGGGGAACGGTACCGGGATCAAGGTGAAATCCTACGCAACACGGCTTGAGGGGATAACCAGCAATGACATTTATGGAAACAGCAGTTGGGAGCTTGCGAATGACGGGGTGGCCGCCGTTATCGCCGACGGCAACTACTGGGGCGAACCGACGACCACGGAGCTGAGCAACCACGTCGCGAACCTGACCAAGATTTACGACAGCCGCGATGACGCCAGCGTTGGCCAGGTGGTGATTCGCAACTGGAGCGGCACGTTGCTGCATCCGTCACCGCCTACAATCGTAAGCCAGCCGCAGAGCCAACTGGTGACTCCTGGCGTCAACGTTCGTTTCGATGTCGTGGCCGTCGGCTCGCCTCCGTTGGCTTATCAGTGGTGGAAGAATACCACGGCAATCGAGGCGGCGACGAACGCTTCGTTGGTCCTGGCCAATGTCCAGGCGAGCGCGGCAGGCAACTACTGGGTAGCCGTCAGCAACAGTCTGGGCAGCACCAACAGCGTACCCGCAAGCCTGACGATTGACCTGAGCGCACTGGGTGGCCTCTTGTCGCTGGACATGTATGCAGGTCTCACGTTCAGTGGAACGGTCGGCAAGACCTACAGCATTCAGTTCCTGACCGACCTAAGCCGGTCCAACAACTGGTCGGATTGGACGCCGCTCACGAACTTCGCCCTGCCGAGCAGCCCTTGCCGGTTCGTCGATTGGAGTTCACCCGCGTCGAGCAGACGGTTCTACAGAGCGGTGCAATTGCCGTAAGAGTCGGCCTTCGGTGCCGTCTTGATCGAAAGAAATGCAAAAAGAATCTCCATGAAAACGAAGTTCTCCGATTTGTGGTGTGCATTTGCTCTTGCAGTTACGCTTCCGCTTGCTGCGGCTGCGGCGACAAGCATCACACCTGGCGAAACCAAAACCGGCAGCATCACTTCTGTCGGTCAAACTGACTCATACACCTTTTCGGCCAACGCCGGGGACACGGTGACGGTGTTGATGGGGCGAAGCGGCGGCTCGCTGTACTATCCGCAAGTGGAGTTGCACGCGCCGGACGGGACGGTGGTGACTTCAGCGACGGCCTACCAGTCGGCGACGATTCAGGCGCGACGGCTGAACCAAGCCGGGACGTACCTGATTGTGTGTCGGGACAGCGGCGGGGTTAACACGGGAGGATACGGTGTCTCGCTGATCAAGAATCCGGGCCCCAACGTGGGTGACCCGGAGGGCGGGGTGATTTTGCCTGGGGAAACCAAGACGGGGACGATCACGGTGGGGGACTTGGATGCCTATGCTTTTGTGGCCAATGCCGGGGACACGGTGACGGTGCTGATGGAGAGGGGCAGCAGCGGTTTC
>CAYIIH010000197.1:3146-15595 GCA_964363225.1 uncultured Verrucomicrobiota bacterium
GGCTGAACCAAACGGGGACGTATCTGATCGTATGTCGGGCCTCTGGCAGCCCGGGCGATTATGGTGTGTCGCTGATCAAGAATCCGGGGCCGAATGTGGGCGACCCCGAGGGCGGGGACATCCTGCCTGGGCAGACGAAGATGGGCACGCTGACGGTGGCCGATTTGGACGCCTTTGCTTTCTCGGCCAATGCCGGGGACACGGTGACGGTGCTGATGGAGAGGGGCAGCAGCGGTTTCGTTTCTCCGCGAGTGGAGTTGCATGCGCCGGACGGGACGGTGGTGGATTCGGCCTCGGGCAGTGGTTCGGCGACGATTCAAGCGCGGCGGCTGAACCAAACGGGGACGTATCTGATCGTATGTCGGGCCTCTGGCAGCCCGGGGGAATACTGGTTGTCTTTCTCCCTCAGCCCAGGCAGCAATAACCAACCACTCTGGGTGGACGTTTTCGGACGCGAGCAGCTTCGCATCGGGCGGTGGCAGAGCTACACCGTGCGATACGGGAATTCGAGCACCACCAACCTGTACGACGTTCTGCTGTACGTCAGGCTCCCACGCAACACCGAGTACAGGGTCAGAGAGAATCGCCCGACGCTGGCGGGCGTGGATTGGAGCACAATGCCGCAAGGGCACGATGATGGTTCCGGCATCCTCGTGCCGGTCTGGATCTATCAGGTTCCGGCCTCATCCTCTCAGACGATCGACTTGGAAGTGAGGATTCAACCCGGCGCTTGGAGTGGAGGGCAAGCGTTTCGCGTTGGTGCAGAAGTCCGACGTCGCGACTCCGAATTCGCAAGCACAGGTGACTTGGCTTTGCTGAGCACATCCCCGAACTTCGCCGATTTCCGCCAGTCCCTCGGGCAGGCAATCGAAGGCCAGGGAGGAACGATTACGTCGCAGGAGACTTTTGACCTCGGCATACGAACTGCCTTTGGCAATCTTCTGATCGATGGCGGATTCGCCACGCTTGGGACGGCATTTACCGTCGGTCTGTGGGAAGCAGCAGCACTCGGCTGCATTTCGCCGTGGATCGCAGTGGGCGCAACACTCGTCTTGACGGTTTCCTCAGCCAACGACTTGTTTCATGACATAATGCAGCTATACCGAGCGGTCTTTGACGCTTTCTTGGGCGCTCATGCCGTTGGATCGTGGGATCCAAACGCGAAGGCCGGTCCGGTGGGGTTTGGCGGGGAGCGCTTCGTGTCAGGTCGGGAGAGTCTTCCTTACACGATTTTCTTCGAGAACATGACAAATGCCACCGCGGCGGCACAGGAGGTCCTCATCACCGAGCGACTGGACGCGAGGGGTCTTGACTTGAACACGTTGGAGCTTGGGCCGGTCGTCTTTGGCGCACGGCAGATTGTTCCACCGCCGGGCATGAGGTCGTTTTCCACGAACGTGGACCTTCGACCGGTGACAAACCTGGTTGTGCAAATGGTCGCTGGCATGAATGCGACAAACGGGATCGTGAGCTGGCATTTCACTGCGATAGATCCAGTCACTGGATTGCCGCCAACCGATCCGTTGGCCGGATTTCTGCCGCCGAACAGAACACCGCCCGAAGGAGAAGGGAGCGTCAGTTTCACCATCATGCCCAAGCAGAGCCTTGCGACTGGCACGCTAATCACCAACGGCGCAACCATCATTTTCGATGTGAACCCGGCCATCGCAACCGCGACGTGGACGAACCGCTTTGACAACACCAAGCCGACCAGCCAGGTCGTGCCGCTGGCCACCAATGAGTTCGCTCCTTTCCAAGTCCGTTGGTCTGGGGCCGACGCGGGAGCGGGGATTCGGGATTACACGATTTACGTCTCGGACAATTACGGCGCATTCGTGCCCTGGCTCGTGAACACCACAAACACGTCGGCACTCTTTCCAGGGGAAGCCAACCACACCTGCGCCTTCTTCAGCCTTGCGCGGGACGATGTCGGCAATCAGGAGGATTCCCCCAGTCTGACGGCCTTCACCACTGTAATGCCTCTCTTCTTGTCCATTGGCCGTGTTCAGAACAGCGTGGTCCTATCGTGGCCAACCGATGCAGTTGGCTTTGCTCTCGAAACTGCGGAAGGAGTCACGTCTGAAGGAAGCTGGATGCCCGTTGCCCAGCCTCCGTGGATCATGGGGAATCAGAACGTCGTGACCAATGACACCACGGGGCCGATGCGATTCTACCGGTTGAAGAGAACTGGGAGTTGATCGCGTGGCGTAAAGGTGTCGATTCTTTACTTTGACAACTGGTGAAAGAGGTCCGCGCTGTTTGCAAGTCAGCGACATTGACAGTCCGCGGAGTGTCGGCAGGCCGGATTCTGCGAGTCCCGAAGTTAGGACGCGAAGTAGTCCAACCGCCGGATGCGGCAACCCGCACGCCTGCCTGTCGGCAGACAGGTCCGGTGGTGTGGGAGGGTGCCGGGGCGCAATGCCCGGCACCCGACCCGATCGAGAGAGCCGCCTGGGTTCATGGCACCATGCCTCGACTTCGGCGTTGGGTTCTCCTCAGGCCGGCTCCTCCGCTCTTAATCGCCAAACTCGAGCCAGCCGAATTTCTCCGGTGCGTGGAACGTGCTGACCAGCGTTGGACTCCAGGCCAGGAAGGCGTTGTGGGCGCGGTCGCAGCGAAACAGGTTGATGCGCCAGCGCGCGCCGGCGGCTGGTTTGGAGACGCTTAAGGCGGTCAAGGGAATGCGCCATTCCGTGGTCCAGACTTTGGTTTGATCGTTCACCTTCACGACCGCCTGGAATCCGCTGCTCCACTCGAAGTCTTTCGCGGGCAAGTCCAGCGTCAGGTCCAATTTCTCGCCGGTGGGTGCCACTTCGAACTCGGTATA
The DNA here is from genome assembly GCA_964363225.1 of uncultured Verrucomicrobiota bacterium. Taxonomy (GTDB): domain Bacteria; phylum Verrucomicrobiota; class Verrucomicrobiia; order Limisphaerales; family CAYIIH01; genus CAYIIH01. Next base: position 5,974 of record CAYIIH010000197.1, read on the forward strand.
GTGCTTCAGATTCTGCGCGTCAGCGCCGATGAACGCCTCAACGACATCGCGGTCCCAAAGGCCAAGCCGTTCTTTATCGAAAACAGGCGGCTCGAACACAGTCAACTGTGTGAACGCGCATTCGTATCCAAGGTAGAGGTATTGGTCGGACCAGAGCAGACGGACGGCCGTGGAGACTTCAGGCAGCGCCGAATGACTGTTGGATTGATATTCCAGGCGGGCAGGTTGGGTTTTTTGCCAGGCCGCATGGGAGAGATTGCCGGTCAGCTCGAAATCCGCGTTGACCCGAGCCGCTTTGACCCTCGGCAGCGGCAGCGATTTGGCGAGCAGTTTGCGGGCGTTATCGAAATAGATTTTGCGCAGGACGGAGGCGGGCAGCCCGATGGCGCTGATCGTCCAGTTGCCTTGAATGGGGGTCATGTGGGCGAAATCTTTGTCGTTCGTTTCCAGCCAGCGCCAATGTTTCGTGAAGAATTCCTTGGCATCGTCATCCGTGGGCGGCAGGCCGCTGCCACCCGATCCGAGTGTCAGCCGGTCGTAAACCTGGAAGTCGGTGGCGAAAACGATGCGATCCTGATGCTTGACGAACAAGCGCCGGACCTTTTCCGGATCGTGCCGGCCAATTTCCGGAACGCGCGCCGCCAGGTCGGCCATCATGTTGGGGTAACGATCGAGCGATTGCTCCACCCAGGCCAGGTCTTCCGCGTTATTGGCAAAATGGACGCAGACAAAGGTGGTTTTGGGATGGCGTTCGATGACGCGATTGAGCGCGGCCAGGAGTTCTTCGCGCGGCGGGTAGATGGCGGGGTCGCCAAACCACCAGGCGCGATGGTCCTTTAGCTCTGTCCAGCGCTCGTTTTGATCGTTGTAGGGCAGCCAGAAGGCCCTTGGATCGGCGACGTGAATTGAAACCGGCAGACCGAGTTCGCCGCACCGTTTCCAAACCGCATCAAGCTTCGGATCATCGATCTCGATCACTTTGCCTTCCTTGTCCCTCAGGTAGAGGCCAAGCCGCTTGTACTCTTTGAAGCCGGCGGCGCCCAGGCGATGGCCTTCTTCGATCTGCCGCGCGGCGCGCTCGGAGAAGTCCGGCTCATTCCAGGCGGCGTAATCCAGGTTCATATAATGGAGGAATCGCCCCGGAAACAGTTGGTCGGCAAGCTGTTTATTGCGCTCGAAATCGGATGGGGCCTCGCCTTTGCGCGTCACGTAGCCGCCGCTGAGGTTGACGGCAACGCCAATCCCAACGGCGTCCATGATGCGGACGGCTCGGGCCAAGTGGGCTTCGGTGTAATTGACGTGTTGGTGCAGATCGATCAGTCGCTGTTCAGCGCGCCAGGTGTTGGCTCGTTGCTGCGCGGTGGCAACGTTGTCTCCGACTGCAGCCGCGTGAGGTGCAACAGACATGTCAAATAGCACGGCCGATAAAACAGCCCAAAGAATTTCTGGTTTCAATCAATCCTCCCAATCAAGCGCTTTCTTCGCGACCTCCCAAGCAATCAGTTTCTTGCCTTGGTGCCGCGCCATGGCTTCGTTTAATTCACGTAAATCTTCCAGATCTTTAACCGTTCGCACAACTCTTGCACCTCATCATGCAAGGAGGTCAAGGAGATTTTACGCGCCCGATTTTACGCGCCCTGGATTCCATGGCCGGAGCGGAATTCGTCCCTCCCGGTTTCAGGGGGCGGCTCGGGGCGGCCATCGCAGAATTCGACCAGGTAGCCGCTTGGCTCAACCTCACCCGCCCTCCGGCCACGCTCTCCCATCCGATGGAGGAGAGGAAAACCACCGCGCCACCAGTCGAGTGCCTGAGCCAGTCCCTCGGGAGCCACGAATTGGAAAGCCGGATGCGGGAGAACCGCCTGTCCGGTTTGAGTGGGGGGCGATGGAGCCATCCGTTCTCTATCCACATCTGCACGGCTGCCACGTTCTTGACCGGCACGATAAAGAGCTTGAGTTGCATCCTGAGAAAGACCGGTTTCAAAAAATTCCACCGCCCGCTCCGCGAGCTTGGCCTGACCGGCTCGCTCGTCCCTCGCTCGCCTGTCCAGCCCAGCCCGCTCCGCTCGCAGCCCCTGCTACCCGCTACTGACCTGGGGCCAGGACAACCCGAAAACCGATAACGAAGTCCCCGCTGCCCGGGTAGTAGCAGATGCGGAACGCCGACCGGCAGAACCCCGCAAGGCTGCCCCAACTGCCGCCGCGGACCACGCGGTTCGAGCCCGTTGCGGGGCCTTTCGGATCGGTCACGCTCCCACCCGGATAGGCACCATACCAATCCCAACACCACTCCCACACGTTCCCATGCATGTCATACAAACCCCAACGGTTCGGCAGTTTCCCGCCCACGGCATGCGTGGTGTTCCCGCTGTTCCCATCATACCAAGCGTAGTTCCCCAGTTGTGTGTACCCTGGATCGTTCCCAAAACTGAACCGGTTCGTCGTTCCCGCCCGGGCCGCATACTCCCACTCCGCCTCTGTCGGCAACCGATACGCCCGCCCCGCCGGCAACCGCCCCGCCAACCGCTCCCGCTCCGTCAACTTCCCACAGTAATTGGTGGCATCATGCCAGGTGACCTGCTCCACCGGACGATTGCTGTCTCCGGTGAAGGAGCTCGGATTGCTCCCCATCACGTCCAGATACTGGCCCTGCGTCACCTCATACTGGCCCATGTAGAAGCCACGGTTCAGAGTCACCGCCGTCTGCGGACCTTCGTCGCTGTTCCGGTCCTGCTCGCTCTCCGGGCTGCCCATCGTGAACCGCCCACCTGGAAGCCACACAAAACCAGCGGGAGAGGGCAGGGCGCCAGCCCCCACCAACACCGCCCGATAGAACCGCTTGGCCCCCGGCGGCGAAATGCGGTCGTAAAACTCCTCTCGACCGCTGCTCAACACCACGTTCGTCAGTGGAATCCACACATTCGTGTCGCCAAAAGCATTCACATACTCGATGCGGTTGGTGTCTCCGGGTGAACCGAGGATGGTCAAAAGAGGTGGCCAGACCGCCGGAGCGGACACGATCACTTCGGGCGCGCTGGTGTAGCCGCTGCCGGCGGTCAACACGATGATCCGGCTTACAGTTCCGTTGGACACCAGGGCGGTGGCCGTCGCCCCGGTGCCGCTGCCGCCCGCCAGGATCACTGTCGGCGGCTCCGTGTAACCGGCGCCGCCATCCGTGACCGTAATGGCCCCCACAAAACCGTTGCTAACCGTGGCGGTGGCCGTGGCCGTCCGCTGGGCCTGCGCCGTGAGGCACAGCCAGGCCCCCAGCAGCACGCTGATTACTGCCAACCGACCGGCTCGCATCCAACGCGGTGTATTTTGCCTTGGTGCATTCATGTTTTTCGTTTTGTGTTTCTTGTTTTTTGGTTTCGGATTTTCGCCATCGTTCCCCCGTGGGCCTCGGCTCGAGGCGGCGCTCCTGCGAGCGGGGTCACTGCCGTTGGCAAAGCTCGCTTTTGGGGTGGCAGTTCCCGGATGAAGGCCCAGGAGACCTCGGCCACCTGGCCGTTGTCGTAGCGCACCTCGAAACCTGTGCGCGTCTCCTCGTCGAGCACGACTTCCACGGGCACCGCTTTGCCCGAGATTCTGTTGGCTTTCTTGATGGTGGCGTGAGGTTCGAGGAAGCTGAGTCCGTCCTCGAACTCAACGTCGAAGGCGTCCTCCCAATCGAGAAAGCGGACGTGAGTGATGTCCACCATGTGAGCGGTGCCAAAGGGCTTTTTCAAACTGCTTGCGGTTCTCATAAGCGGCCTTCGTTTTTCAGTTCTTCGATGACTTGTACCAGTTTGCGGTCTGGAGTCCAACCCTCCAGGCCGCGCAGGGTGGCGATGTCGAGACGGCCCAGCTTTTTGCCACCGCTGGTTTTGACATGGACGTGGCGCGGCTCGTGATCGCCCTTCCACCAGACGATGATGTAGCCGCCACGACGGACTTTGCCCATAGCTAACTGTTCAGGTCGATTGACGGTTTAACCGACATTCTCGACACCATGGGCTAATCTGGAAAAATGTCCAGCCGCGAAAAGTTCCGCGCCATCCGCAGCTTAAGTCCGAAGCCCGAAGGTCGAAATCCGAAAGAAACCCGAAATCCAAAAACACCTTGGACCTTGTCGAAAAAGCGACGGTCCCATGGAGCGGTGTCGCGTTTTCGGGCTTCGCCTGCCTCCCGCGCCCCGGCCCGAGCGAAAGCGGTGTCAGCCCCGTTCCCCGCCAGCCACCGCACTCCAAGACGCGGGCGCATTGACGAGCACGCCTGGCATTTCCGCGAGGTTTTGGAGTGCGGTGGGTGAGGGGGTGTGGGCACACACCGCTTTGGATGCGGAGGAGCCCAGCTTCGGAATTCTGAGTTCGCGTGTTCGCCTCGGTTTTGAGGCGCTTGGTTCAGGCATCAGAGCAGCCCTGCGCGCTTCACAGGGCGGATTCAAGAAAACGGAGCGCCGGTTTGCAACCGGCTTTGGCGCAACGACCAGCCTGTGGGACCCTCAAGCCGATTAAAAATCGGCGCTCCACCCCAGTTGCCCAGGCGAGAGCTTCTTTCTTGAATCCGCCGTAGGCGCTTCAGCACCGGAGCATTTCCCGCGTGACCCAGAGCGGAGTTCATGTCACTCTGCACGCATGACAACAACCGAAGCCATTGCGCTGCTGGAGCGATACCGGCATGGCGAAACCAGCCGCGACAAGGTTTTGCAGGCCTTCCAGGCTGCGCCGCTGGCGGACCTGGGCTTTGCGCAAGTTGATACGCATCGCGCCTTGCGCAAAGGGTTTCCGGAGGTGATCTTCGGCGCGGGCAAAACTCCCGCGCAAGTGGTCAAGATTGCCGCCGCGGTTTTGGCCCGCGAACAATGCCTGCTCATTACCCGCGCCTCGCGCGAGCACGCACGGGCCGTGCAAAAGAAGTTTAAGCGCGCCGTCTATCATGAGCTGGCGCAGTGCATTCGCGTTGAAAACAAACCGTTGCCCAAGCGCCCAGGCGTCATTGCGGTCATCTGCGCCGGCACGAGCGATTTGCCCGTAGCCGAGGAAGCAGCCGTCACGGCGGAAGTCATGGGCAATCACGTCGAACGGATTCAAGACGTGGGAGTTTCAGGTTTGCACCGATTGCTCCGGCACCTGGAACTGGTCCAAACCGCCAATGTCCTGGTGGTCGTGGCCGGCATGGAGGGCGCCCTGCCCAGCGTCGTGGCCGGGTTCGTGCGGCGACCGGTCATCGCCGTGCCGACCAGTGTCGGGTATGGGGCGAGTTTTGGCGGTTTGGCCGCGCTCCTGGGCATGCTCAACAGTTGCGGCAGCGGGGTGACCGTGGTCAATATTGACAACGGCTTTGGCGCCGGTTACGCCGCCAGCCAGATCAACGCGCTGGCGGCTGAAACAGCGAAATGAAAACGCTTTACCTCGATATCTTCAGCGGCATCAGCGGTGATATGTTTATCGCCGCTCTGCTTGATTTGGGCGTCGATTTTCAGCTCCTGGAAAGGGAATTAGCCAGACTGCCGCTGGACGGATACCATTTGCACATCAGCCGGCAGCATAAAGCCGGGATCGCGGGGATCAAATTCGACGTTCATCTGGAGGGTGATCACCACCATCTTGACTCGACGCAGGTGCAGGATCAACAGCATGGCCACGACGATCACGAGCACCGCCAGCGGGCTGCAAGCCCGCTCCACCCCCAGGATCATCAGCATGGCCATGATGCTCACGATCACCCTGGCCATCATGAGCACCCTCACCTGAATCACGATCACACACACGATGAGGAGCACGCGCAAACACATCACCTTCACGATCACGCGCATAGCCAGGCAGACCACGACCATGCGCATGGCCGGACCTTTGCCGAGATCAAGCTGCTCCTCTCGCGCAGTCCGCTTTCGGATTGGGTGAAGGAGAAAGCCATGGCTGTTTTTCAGCGCATCGCCGATGCCGAAGGCACAATCCACGGGCGCGCGCCGGATGAAGTTCATTTTCACGAAGTGGGCGCCATCGATTCCATTGTCGATATTGTGGGCGCTTGCCTCGCTCTGGAAATGCTTGGCAAACCGCAGATTCTGGCCGCGCCGGTCGTGGAAGGCACCGGCTGGATCGATTGCGCGCACGGGCGGTTCCCCATCCCGGCACCAGCCACGCTGGAAATCTTCCGCCGCCGCGGCATCAGCTTCACGCAATGCGATGAGCCGCACGAGTTGGTCACCCCCACCGGCGCGGCGCTCCTGGCTGAATTCGTCAAACGCTTCGGTCCGATGCAGGGCCTGACTCCGCTGAAAATCGGCTTTGGCCTTGGCACACGAGAAAACAAAACGCGGCCGAATGTCTTGCGCGCTATTTGGGCGGAGGTCAATCCCGGTCAAAGCGAAAACCCGGCGACAGGCTCGCAACCCGCTCATGATTGGGAGACCGACACCATCGCCGTCCTCGAAACCAACCTGGACAACATCAGCGCGGAGATTCTGGGCCACTTTGTGGAGCGCGCTTTTGCCTTGGGCGCTTTGGATGTCTTTCACACGCCGATTCAAATGAAGAAGAATCGGCCGGGCGTTTTGCTGACGGTTTTGTGTGCCAGCAGTGAAGCCGACAATTTCACCGAACTGATGTTGCGGGAGACCAGCGCCCTGGGCGTCCGCCGTTCCCTGACAGAACGGCGCAAACTGCAACGGAAAACCGCTCGCGTGCAAACGCCCTACGGCCATGTCACCGTCAAATTGGGTTTGCTCGACGGCAAAATCGTTCAAGTATCGCCTGAATTCGAGTCCTGCAAAAAGCTGGCCGCCGCCGCTCAAGTGCCTTTGAAGCAGGTTTACGAGGCCGCCAGCAAGGCCGCACCCGACATGGAACACCTATGATCGATCCTGAACTGCTGAAGATTATGTGTTGCCCGGAGACATACCAGCCCATCGCCCTGGCTGATCCGGCGCTGGTGGAGAGATTGAACCAGCAAATCGCGGCCGGCCAATTGCGGAACCGCGCCGGACAGCCCGTCACCGAAAAGATCGATGGCGGTTTGGTTCGCCAAGACAACAAGTTTCTTTATCCCATCCGCAGCGACATTCCGGTGATGCTCATTGACGAGGCGATTTCGCTGGGAGCATAGCTCGAGATTCTATTCGATGACTTTCAAGTATCGGCCCATCCAATAGGGCAAAAGGAATTCGTCGCCGGCCAATTCCAAATGGCCGCCACTGCCGCTATCCAAAGCGAAAGGGTTGCCGTTCCAACGCATGATGCGGCGCTCGTCGGGCGGGAGGAGTTCGACCGATTGTTGCTGGCGAAAATTCTCTGGCAGTCTGGTCAGGTCCTGGCGATGGGAGTTCTGGATGGTCCAGTCGATCAATTCGAGCGGAAACTCACGCAAGGTCCAGACCGCGCCGGCGGAATCGAATTCCTTGGCGCTGGTGGCAGCATAAATGAAATTCCAGAGCGGGCAGCGCTCGATTTTTTCAATGTCCCAATGGTCTTTGATGGCGGCAGCATATTGGGCGCGGAGTTCGTCGTTGAAGGCATAGCGATAGAGAACCCAGTAAGTCACGAAGGCCAGCAAGTCATCCGAATGATTCCATTCGCTGCCCATGTCGTTGCCCAGGTGGATGTAGCCGGGTGTGGCCGCGATTTTTGTCATGCTGCTCATGATATTGTCGAGGTAACCATGCTGGTTCATGAGCTCGAAGGCCTTCTCCCGATAAAGGGCTTTGCCCGTGAGGTGGTGCGCAAATTGAAGCATGGCGATGATTTCAGCGCTGTTCAGGCGCCGGTCGCCGATGGAAGGCGGATAATGGTTCACATATTCGGGATGCCAGCGTCCCCAAAGCGTCGGTTGGCCATCGACATCGATCAAATAATAATTGTTCCGCACAATGTGGCTGATGATTTTGTCGTAGAAGGTCACGATCCGCTTTTTCTCGGCTTCGGTCCGGGCGGTGGTCTCGTATAGAACAGCGCAGCCGAAGGTGTGGGCGGTGATTTCATCGCTGCTGGTGTGGGCTTTCCATTCCCAATGGCCGTCCTTGACTGGATGCCAGCGTTCCGGGTCCGAGAATTTGAAGCCGATGCGTTCGAAGGTGCGCGAAGGAAAACCGTCCAGCCCATTGATCGATTCGAGGCGTTCCAGGGCCTCAAAAGTCTCCCAGGCATTATGGCGGGCCTCTTCCACGCCGGTTGCGCCAAAGCGAAAGGCCTGGCTGGCCAGGTAATAATTGCTCCAGGTGCCGTCGTTATCCGTGTCGATCATTTCCGCAGAGGTGATGTCTCCAGCTTTGAGCAGCCGGAGTTCCGAGCAAAAACCGAAGCGAATATGGCGCCGGCGAATCTTGCGATCATAGTGCGCCGCCTTTTCGGCCAGCGTCATCATTCTGAGCTCGATCTTGCTCAAGCCGGTCTTGGTCAGAATGAATACGCCACCGTTCTGGCTGCTGTGCATGTCCACCACGTGATCATCCGGCAGCCAGCGTTTGGAGGCATAGTAATCCGTGCGGCCTTCTTTGGTTTTGTGAAAGGCGCCCCGGGTGGTTCCAACCCACAAATCGTCGGGCAGCGCCAGAAAGCAAGTAATGTTTGTCGCCGGCAACTTCGTGAGAAGAGGGAAGGTTTTCTGGCCCGATTTCAAGTCGAGACCGTAGTAACCATTGTGTGTCCCGACCAGCAATTCATCGTCGCGGAAGGCCAGCGTCGTGATCTGACTGGCTTCATGATACTTTTCCAATCGTTCACCCGCGAGGCGGTAAATGCCGTCGTCAAACACTGCGAAAAACTCGCCTTTCCAGGCAAAAAGCCCTCCCTTTGGCATTCCGCCGGGAGAATCAACGCGGGCCATCCGGCCAGACTTGAGCAGCGCCAGCGACTCATGGCCGGCCAGCAACGCAGAGCCATCTTCAGCAATGGCCACACGTTGAAAGACGCCTCGGGGCAGCGGTTGCAGAAACTTGCCGGCCGACCCGTTGGAAAGCAGTTGGTCGTCGAACAGGTAGAAGAGTTGTCCCCGGTGAATGGCCATGTCCACCGCCCGCTTGCCAGACAAAGGACGAAAACTCTTGTCCAAAGCGAGAGTGCTGTCAAACAGTCGAGCAACACCTTTATCTGTAAGCACATAGATAATGCCATCGCGGTTCACGGCCAGCCGTTTAAGAATGGCGCCGCTCAGTTCCGGAGAAATGACGAATTCTGTCGCGCGGTCCTGCCAGAATGGCGAGTCTTTTTCACCTGCCAAAACGTGGGCCGTTAACGTTGTCCAAAGAAGCAGCCATAAGCATTTGTTCATAGAGAGAGCCAATGTGCCGGAGGTTTTCCGGTTAGTTTCGCTATCATCATTCTGCCAACCATTTCATCACTACCGCCGGTTCAGCGGGAATTATTCCGCGCCGCCCGGCAGAGGTGGCGACCACAAACTGCGGCTGGCCCGGCCAAGATAAGTGATTTTGCGACAAGGGTAATAGCATTTTCGTCAGGACGGAGAAGCTCGGCTACAAAGAAAGGCCGTCCCCGGCTTCCTCTTGTGCCGAGGACGGCGAAACTGCGGCTCCCCTCCCCCCTTAAATTTACGTATTCAGAGAGCCCCGTCTGTGTTGCCGCAATTCTTTTGTGAAGGCGTTGTCCTTGTCGGGGTGAAGGAGCAACTTGTCACGATGATAACC
>CAYIIH010000198.1:0-15581 GCA_964363225.1 uncultured Verrucomicrobiota bacterium
TCGGTGCCGACTTCCTTGGCCACGCGGGAGACTTCCGAGGCGAAGCCGCGGAGCTGGTCCACCATCGTGTTCATGGTGTCCTTGAGCTGGAGGAACTCGCCGCGCACATCGACGGTGATTTTCTTGGAGAGGTCGCCGCTGGCCACGGAGATGGTGACGTCGGCGATGTTGCGGACCTGAGCGGTGAGGTTGGAGGCCATGGAATTGACGCTCTCGGTGAGGTCTTTCCAGGTGCCGGAGACGCCCTTGACCTGGGCCTGGCCGCCGAGTTTGCCCTCGGTGCCGACTTCGCGGGCGACGCGCGTGACTTCCGCCGTGAACGCGCCGAGCTGCTCGACCATGGTGTTGACGGTCTTGCCGGCGCGGAGGAACTCGCCCTGGAGCGGGCGGCCCTCCACTTCCAGCGCGGCGGATTGCGTCAGGTCGCCCTTGGCCACGGCGCCGATGACGCGGGCCATTTCGCGGGTGGGGGTGGCGAGGTCGGTGACGAGCGAATTGATGTTTTCGACCTGATTCGCCCAGGCGCCATCGACGCGGCCCAGGACGATGCGGTGGCCGATTTTGCCTTCCTTGCCGACGACCTTGCTGATGCGCTCGGTTTCCTGCGCAAGCTTTTCATTCAGCGCGATGATGTCATTGAAGGTGTCGGCGATCTTGCCGTCGAGACCGGTCCATTCGACGGGCAGGCGGACCGAGAAGTCGCAGTTCTTGACGGCGGTAAGGACTTGCAGGAGCAGCTTGGGGTCCAGGCTATCGGGGTTGGATGAATGGCTTTTGGCATCTTTTGCGTTTGGCATAAATGGTCTCCGGATCATTGTTTTTCAGTTCATACGACAGGCGCCGATGAGGGCATCCGGAGCGCGACTGCGAAGGTATCAGAGGTTTTGGCATCCTCTTGGGACCATACAGCCCGGCGGATGGGAAACGCCAGGATCAATGCGCTATGCGCTAGCTGCACAGGTGGCTGCATTACGCTGATGAGAAAGTGGATAGTGAAGGCGCGTCTCAGACAATTTCCAGACGCTGCGATTCTCCACTAGACACCCCTGGCATCAACCACTCAAAACGGCGCCTGAATACCGTCTTTACGACGTGTCTATACTTGTTGATGTCTTGGACAAAGTCAAGCAAATGCAATTTCGTTCAGATTGCTTAACGGTTCAGTTGAAATCAAGATTGTCGCCCTCCCCGCAACGGAGTAAATTTGATCCAGCGGATGGCCGCAGCGGCCTGACTGACAAATCGAGAACGAAAGGCGCGACGATGAAAATCAAACCGGCTGATAAACCCGGCAGCGTGGTGGTGGAGGTTGGCCCCAAGGACTCTCAATTGCTCGCGCCGGAATCGGCAGCGAACCAACCGCCCCTGCCTCTCATCCACCTGCGGAAAATCTTGGTGCCGATTGACTTTTCCGATTGCTCCAAGCAGGCGCTGAAATATGCCATCGCCTTTGCCAAACAGTTCCGGGCCGCCGTCACACTGCTGACGGTGGCCCCGGTCTTCTATACGTTTTCGGAGTTTGGCCTGGTGGACGTGCCCGGCCTGGAGAAGGAACGGGAGCAACAATGCCAGGAGCAACTGAAGAAACTGGCTGACCAGGAATTGCACAACGAAGTTCCCATCCAGACCGCCGTGCGGAGCGGCCAGCCCTTTCAGGAAATTGTCGAGGCGGCCAAGGATCTGGAGATGGACCTGATCATCATTGCCACCCACGGCCACACCGGTTTGACGCACGTTCTTTTGGGCAGCACCGCCGAGCGCGTCATTCGTTATGCGCCTTGCCCGGTGCTCGTCGTCCAACCCAAGGAACACGAGTTTGTGACCAGTTGACAGCGCATCGGGCGTTGCGTGGCAGACTGTTAGCCTGCGAGGACTATTACTGACTGGCGGTCGGCATCGTGGGGACAGCCAGTTCAAAGGCGCCTATCTCCCCGTCCGTCGGCTGGCCCGCCGCAAAGGCATTGATCCACTTGGTCAGTGTGTTCAACCACGCGGGATGCTCATTCAAACACGGGATGAGAGTGAACTCTGTTCCGCCGGCCTTAAGGAATGAATCCCGGCCCCGCAAGCCGATCTCTTCCAGCGTTTCCAAACAATCGGTCACGAAGGCCGGACACATCACCACCAGCTTTTTCACCCCCCGGGCCGCCAGGTCCACCAGGACATGGTCCGTGTAAGGTCGCAGCCAAGGGTCGCGCCCCAGCCGGGATTGGAAAGCAATCGAGTATTTGCCGGCGGGCAGTCGCGCGCTGTTCACAAAAGCCTCCACGGCCTTGAAGCATTGCGCGCGGTAACAAGTCCGGTGCGCCTCGCTCGGCACGGAACAGCAATTCTGCACCGCCAGACAATGGCGCCCGGTCGGGTCCGCCTTGCGCAGATGTCTTTCCGGCAAACCGTGGAAGCTGAAGAGGAGATGGTCATAATCCGCCTGCAACGCCTCGGCCGCGCTGGCCACGAGGGCTTCAATGTAATCCGGTTTCCGGTAAAACGGCGGCACAATCTGCAAAGCCACCGCCGGCGCCAAGGCCGCCAAAACTTCTTGCACACGGACGACCACCGTTTCGTAACTGGACATGGCGTACTGCGGATAAAGCGGGATCAGCAGCAACTCCTCGACCTCCTGACTGATCAAATCCCGCAGCACGCTTTCGATGGAAGGATTCTTATAACGCATGGCCAGGGCCACGGGCAGGGCCACGCGCCGCTGCAACTCGGCTTGCACCCGCCGGCTGATCACGACCAACGGCGAACCTTCCGGCCACCAGATTTTTTCGTAGGCCTCCGCTGTTTGCCGCGGGCGGAACGGAAGAATGCAGCCGTTCACGACCCAAAACCGGACCAGATACGGCGTGTCCAGCACTCGTTCATCCATCAGGAATTCACGGAGATACCTGCGCACATCACGCACAGCGGTGGAATCCGGGGAACCGAGATTAACCAGTAAAACGGCTTTTTTGCTCATGCCGTCGGGCTGGCGGTGTCGGGAAAAAGGGGCGCCGGCTGATTCAGGTTCAGCCGGTTAAAATATTTCTCGATCTTCTCGGCCGTTTGCAGGCCGGACAGAAGCGAATCGCTGAGCGAAATGCCATGACGAAAATGGCCGGCCAGGAAAAGTCCGGGCGCTTTCTCTTCGACCTTATCCATCAATTCCTTGAAGCGGCCAAAGCCGACTTCGTACTGCGGGATGGCCTTTTTGAAAACGGCAATGTGCTGGAAGGTGGGCGGGCCATTGACTCCTAAAAGAGTGCGCAGATCTTTCAAAGTCAGTTGCACCATGGCTTCCTCTGATTGCAGGGCGAGTTCTGGATGCCGGGCGCCGCCCACATACGCCGTAAGCGTGACATGGCCGGCGGGAGCGCGGTCGGGAAAGAGCGACGACGAAAAGACCGCGCCCAAAATGCCAAAGCCTTCCACACCGGGAATGAGCATGCCGAAGCCATCGAGCGGATGCGCCACGTGCTCCCGGCGGAATCCCAGCACGACGCTGGCCACCGGTGGATAATGGATTTCCGCAAACGGCCCCATGTCCAGAGGAAGCTGCGTGTCCCATTGAATGCGAGGCAACTGATAGGCCGGCCCCGCAAATAGAACCGCCGCATGCTCTTCCTGCTCCAAGCCGCCGCCGCTGCTGAATTTCACCGTCCAGCCTTCCTGGTTTTGAGTCACGCCGACGACGACGGCGTTCAATCGAACCGCGTTGCCCAGGCGCGCGTGCAGAGTGTCCGGCAAGACCTGCAAGCCTTCGTCAAAGGAAAACTTTTTCGCATGCGCCTTGGACACTTCCTGCCGGCGCTTGCGCTCGGGCGCGCCCAGAATCTGGCCTTTGATGAGCGAGCCGTACTTCCGCTCCAGCTCGTAAACCTTGGGGAAAGCATGCTGAATGGAGAGCCGGAAAGGATCGCCCGAATAAATGCCGCTCACCAGCGGATCAATCGCATAATCCAGAAACTCCTGGCCCAGCCGGCGTTTGACAAACTCCGCCACGCTTTCCTCGTGATTGGCCCGGCCGATGAACGGTTCCAGCAACAGCCGCAATTTGGCCGAGGCCGAGAACAGTTTTGTGGCCAGAAATAGCAGAGCGGAATCGGGGAGGTTGACGGGCTTTTGCCCGCGCACGATGTACCGGTTCTTGGCGCGCGGGTCCGAATCGAGCCGCCGGCCCGCCAAACCCAGCTCGCGCACCAGTTCCGTGATCTTGGGCGAGGTCTCGAGCAGCGTGTTGGGGCCGTACTCAGCCAGATAGCCCTCCTGGCGCAAGGTGCGGATGACGCCTCCGACCCGGCCACCGGCTTCGTACACCGTCACAGGCACCTGGCTTTGGCGCAGTCGATAGGCCGCGCTCAAACCGGTGATGCCTGCCCCGATGATGGCGACTGTTTTCATATCGTTCTGGAAAAGCGCCGCTCTTTTTCCTGCGGAAGATAGGCGTCGAAACGCATGGCAATATTGCGGATGAAGAGGCGCCCGATCTCCGTCACCTCCAGGCCGCCGGCTGTCTTGCGCACCAGACGGTCGGCTTCCAGGTCCGCGAGCGAATCGAGTTCCCGGGCAAAGTAGGTTGTGAAATGCACCCCCAGCTTTTTCGACATGGCGGCATAATTCAAGGCCAGGTCGCACATCAATCGCATGATGGTCTGGCGGCGGACCTTGTCGTCGTCATTGACAAAATAGCCCTTGGCCAGGGGCGCTTTCCCGGCATCGAGAGCGGCATAGTAGGTCTTCAGTTCCTTCTGGTTTTGCCAGTAGGCATTCTCAATCTGCGAGATGGACGACATGCCAAACCCGTAGATGTCCGTGCCGCCGCGCGTGCTGTAACCCTGGAAATTGCGCTGCAACGTCTTCTTCCGCTGCGCCACGGCCAGTTCGTCGTTGGGACGGGCGAAATGGTCCATGCCAATGTAAATGTACCGGTCCTGGTCGGTCAGTTTCTCGATGATGAGCTTGAGCAGTTGCAGCTTCACTTCGGCCGAAGGCAAGGCGTCGTTCTCGAGGATTTTTTGAGCCGGCTTGATCCAGGGAACATGCGCATAACTGAAGACCGCCAGCCGGTCCGGAGCCACTTCCAGCACCGCGTCCAAGGTCTTTTCAAACGAGGCCGCCGTTTGGTGGGGCAGCCCGTAAATCAAGTCGATGTTCACCGAGGCAAAACCGAGTTCGCGAATATCGTCGATCACCCGTTGCGTCATTTCCCGGGGCTGAAGGCGATGAACTGCTTCCTGCACTTTGCCATCAAAATCCTGCACGCCGACTGACGCGCGATTGAAGCCGACCTCCCGCAAGGCCACCAAATGATCCCGCGTCAAACGCCGCGGATCAATTTCCACGCCAGCCTCCACGTCGTCTGCCAGGTTAAAATGATCATGGATCAATCTGCCCAAGGCGCGAATTTCCTCCGGAGAAAGGAACGTCGGCGTGCCGCCGCCAAAATGGAGCTGCACAACTTTCCGCTTCGGATTAAGCAGCGTGCTCATTTGCGCCAGCTCTTTCTTCAAATAATCCAGGTAGGTGACGCTCTGACGGTTCTGGGTCGTGATGACGGTCGTGCATCCGCAGTACCAGCAAAGCGTCTGGCAGAACGGGATATGAAAGTACAGCGACAGGTGCCGCTCCGTTTTGTTGTTCTGCAGAATCTCCTCCGCCAGCGCCGGCCAGGCTACCTGATCGGTGAACCGCGTCGCCGGCGGATACGAAGTATAACGCGGCCCCGGCACGTTATATTTTTGGACCAAAGCGAGATCGACTTTGAGTTTGCTCATACGAAATTCCTCACGGTGGTGATTAAACTCGCCACGTTGTCCAAATTGGCGTTGGGCGGCAAACCGTGCCCAAGATTGAATATATACCCATCGCGCCCGCGCATTGCCGTCAGCAGACGGACCGCTTCTGCCGACACGCCTTCCGGGCTGGAATTGACCAGCAGCGCCGGATCGAGATTCCCCTGGATGCCCACCGTCTCGGGCAAACGCCGCCGCGCTTCAGCCAGACTGATTTCCCAATCAAGGCCGATCACTTGGGCGCCCGTTCCCGCCAGGTTTTCCCAACTGCCGTGCGTTCCTTTGGAGAACACGATCACCGGCACCCGTCCGGCCAAAGCCGCCACAATCCTTTGCATCCATGCGCCCGAAGCCGCAGCAAAATGCTCCGCCGGCAGCACTCCCCCAAGACTGTCAAAAATCTGCAATGCATCAGCCCCGGCTTCAATCTGCATTTGCAGGAACTCGGTGACCGCCAGCGTCAGCTTTTCCAATAATAAATCAAAGAGTCGTCGATCGCTAAGAAACAAGTCGAGTGCCTTCGTAAAACCCCCGGCGCTGCCCCCTTCCAACATGAAATTGGCCAGCGTCCAAGGTGATCCCGCGAAACCCAGCAAAGCGGTCCGTTCCCCCAAATCGGCTTTGACCAGCTTGATAGCGTCGGCGACATACCGCAAACGGTCCCGAACACCCTCGACCCGCAGTCTGGAAATGGCTGCTTCTGAGTCCAATGCGAAGTCCATTTGAATCCCCCCCCCTTCGCGAAAGCGATAGGGTTGCCCCAACGCCTCCGGCACGACCAGAATATCGCTAAAGACAATGGCGGCATCAAAGTCGAACCGTCGAATCGGCTGCAGCGTCACTACTGCGGCCAACTCCGGGGTCTGGACCAGCTCCAAGAAGGTATGATGCTCTTTCAAGGCCCGATACTCCGGCAAGGCCCGGCCAGCCTGGCGCATCAGCCAGATCGGCGGGTGATCAACCGGCTGACAGTAACAGGCCTGCAAAAGCCTTTCGCGTGGAGTCATTTGCACCGGAACTGCGGTATGAACCAGGACGGACCGGTCCCAAGATTGATTGCCAATCTGAGGTCGCTCTGCCGGCATGGGTTGCTGGTTCATAAATTGCACAGACACGTTAACCTATCATCACAGTCAACCACTTCACAAGAATTGCCAAATGCTGAACATTTTTTGACTGGTTCCTATCCCGCGAAGGCTTTGGCATGCTCCGCCAGGCGCTTTTGCAGGCTGCCGCAGACATGCTCGCACAAATCGAAGATGGACGGGTCGGCGATTGCGTAAATAACGGTCAGACCCTCCTTGCGCCGACAGAGAATCCCCGCCGCCGTCAGCGTCTGCAGATGCCTGGAAACGTTGGCTTGAGTCAATCCAGTGGCTTTGACCAGATCAGTCACGTTTTTTTCGCCGCTCTCCAGAGAGGCGATGAGTTTGAGCCGGCTTGGCTCGCCCAGTACTCTGAACCGGGCGGCGATGAGTTCCAGGGCTTGGTCGGACACCTGCGACGACAACGTTTTGCTCGGCATATCGAAACAAGAATTTTCTTGCAAACATCTTATATGAGCATATAGTCATGCTGTCAATGAACAAATTAAGCTCGTTTTGAGGTAGTCTGCTCCTATGAAACTCGAATATATCATTCGTATCCTCGCCGGCACCATGGTGCTCATCAGCATCTCACTGGCCCACTGGGTCAG
This sequence comes from uncultured Verrucomicrobiota bacterium, assembly GCA_964363225.1. GTDB lineage: Bacteria > Verrucomicrobiota > Verrucomicrobiia > Limisphaerales > CAYIIH01 > CAYIIH01. The sequence goes on from CAYIIH010000198.1 coordinate 7,471, forward strand.
CCAATGGTGGCTGCTCCTGGCCGCCTTTGTCGGCGTCAACCTGATCCAATCGGCGCTCACCGGCTTTTGCCCGGCCGAGATCATCCTCAAGAAACTGGGCGTCGGCAAAGAAGGAACCTCCTGCTGCGGCTCAACAACCGCGCGCTGATCAACCGGCGCGGCGACGTTCCAGCCGCCGGGCTTTGAGGCGGAACTATGCAGTTCGGGCGCGGCCAATTGGACCGCAGAGACGCGATGGACGCTGAGAGGAATGAAGAAGAGCCAAATCTGACTTGGTCACCGAAGAGTGAAGGGTTTCCGGCCGGCCTGAAACTCAACCTTCTCCGCGTCCATCGCGTCTCTGCGGTTTCTTTCGGTTTACCCTTACCGCATAGAGTCGGCTCAGGCGGTTGGAAATCCGTCTCTCCCAAGTTCATGGGCCCAGTGCGCGAGGAAAAGCCGTGGAAGCCGGGTAGCGCAGCCGTCCTCGGCGGTGAGTTCTGGCGGCGTCTCGCCGCCTCCGGCGAGACGCTGGGCGAACTCGCAGGCGGGACGCCAGCGCTACCCGCGCTCCGGTTCAGGGTCGGAATGCGTTGCCACCATGACGATGCAATAGATTGCCATGGATACCTCAATCAGCCAGACCAGCGACGTTGAATTAGTGCGCCGCGCCAAGGCAGGCGATTTGGCGGCTTTTGAAGCACTCGCCTCCCGGCACGAACGGCAGGTTTTTACCCTGGCTCTGAGGATGCTTCGGCAGGAACAGGACGCTGAAGACGTCACCCAGCAAGCCTTTATCAGCGCGCTTGAGAATCTGGACGGCTTTCGCGAAGAGGCCAGCTTTTCCACCTGGCTTTTGCGCATCGCCACCTACGCCGCGCTCAAAGTCCTGCGCAAACGCAAGGGCCTCAGCCTCGTCTCGATCGAGGAAGCGACGGAGCCGGCGGAAGGCTCCGACATTATTCCGCACCCTGAATTCATCGCCGACTGGCGCGAATCTCCCGAGCAACTGGTTGAAAAAAACGAAACCCGGCGCCTCATCGAGGAAGCCCTGGCCACCCTGGACGAAAAACATCGCCTGGTTTTTCTCCTGCGCGACTTGGAAGGCCTGTCGGTGAAAGAAACGGCGGCCGCGCTCGACTTGACCGAAGCCAATGTAAAGGTGCGCCTCTTGCGGGCGCGACTGCAACTGCGCGAACAACTCACCCGCGCTCTTGGCGATGAAGCTCGGCGGTTGCAGCCTCACGGCCATGACCAAGAAAACTCCATCCGCCCGTGGCCGCGCTCGTGAAAGCGCGGCTGAATTGGCTGGTGGGCACGCGCCCTGGCTGCTTGGCCCATAGGCTCGTTTCGCATCTTCAGGCTGTGATTTCCCAAACGCGGAGACCTGGTAGCCGCAACCTTGAGGTTGCGCCCGCCCGCCCGGCCCAAACGAAAGAGCGCAACCTGAAGTTTGCGGCTAGAGCCTGTAACTTTTTCGAGCGGCGCGGCTCAATCTAACCGAAACACACGACCATGAAGTGCGAGGAAATGCTGGCGCTGCTGAGCGAATACGTGGATGGCACCATTGATCCCGCCATCTGCGACGAGTTCGAAAAACACATGACCGGGTGCAATCCCTGCCAGGTGGTCGTGGACAACATCCGCCAGACCATCACGCTCTACCAACGGGGCCAGCCTTGCGAACTCCCGCTCCCATTCCGTGAGAAGCTCCATGCCGCCTTGCGCGAGCGGTGGAAGCAGAAGCATGGACCCACGGTAGGAGACCGGCCTTGAACGCCCAGCGCCTCGTCATCGTCGTCGGCATCGGCGGTGGTGCCAGTGCTGCCGCGCGCGCCCGCCGGTTGTGTGAAGATTGTGAAATCATCCTCTTCGAGCGTGGACCGTACGTCTCCTTTGCCAACTGCGGCCTGCCTGCTTCGTCGGTGGCGAAATCGTAGAACAGGACGCGCTCCTGCTCCAAACACCCGCCAGCCTCCGCGCCCGCCTCAACTTTGACGTGCGCCGGTCCGACGAACGCGCCCGAGGTTTCATTCCCGGTTCCAGGCACATTCCGCTGGATGAATTGCCGCGCGACCGCGAAATCGCGGCCTGCTGCCAGTCATCGCGGCTGTCCAGTCATCGCGCTTGACGGGCTTATCGCCTGCCGCCTAGGCTATCCCGCGTTTTTGCAGTCCAAGCAGGCGCTCGACCTGACATTGGTTTCCGGGACAGATTTGATGACAATGAAGCATGGACACGAAGTTCTATAAATCGCTCTATCGCATTCGCAGGGTGGAGGAGAAAATCGCCGAGGTCTATCCTACCGATAAGATCAAGAGCCCGGTGCATCTTTCCATCGGGCAAGAAGCTGTTTCGGTGGGCGTGTGCGAGGCATTGCGGCCCAATGACGTGGCCTTTGGAACTTACCGAAGCCACGCTTTGTATCTGGCGAAAGGCGGGAATCTCAAAGCCATGATTGCGGAATTATATGGCAAGGTCACGGGAGCAGCCAAAGGCAAAGGCGGATCCATGCATCTCATTGATCTTGAGGCGGGTGTGCTGGGGACCTCGGCCGTGGTCGGAACGACGATTGCCAACGCGGTGGGCTATGCCTACGGTCTCAAGTGCCGCCGCCAAGATTCAATCGTCGCCAGCTTTTTCGGAGATGGAGCCGTTGATGAAGGTGTCTTCCATGAAAGCATGAACTTCGCAGCGCTGAAGAGCCTTCCCATCATCTTCATTTGCGAGAACAACAGCTACGCCATCCATACTCATCAGCGTCTCCGGCAGCGACTCCTTAACGTTTGCGAGCGCGCGCGCGTCTATGGCATGCCGGCGGAGAGAGTTGACGACAATGATGTGCTGCGGATTTATGAGCGCGTGAAATCAGCCGTTGAGGCACTGGCCGCGGGCCGGTCCGGACCCTTTTTCTTTGAGTGCATGACCTACCGCTGGAAAGAGCATGTCGGTCCAAATGAGGATTATCACCTGGGATATCGGACCAAAGCAGAAGCCGAGCCTTGGATAAAGAGCGACCCAGTTGCGAGAATCGGCGCCCGGCTCGAGCCCGGAGTCCGACGGAAGATTGAAGAGGAAGTCGAAGCCGAAATTGCCGAGGCTTTCGCCTTTGCCGAAGAAAGCCCCTTCCCGGATCACGCCGAGCTGTTTGCGGATGTCTTCAAGCAGAATTAACATGGACCGCATTCTCTCTTACACCGAAGCTGTCAGGGAAGCCACCGATCAGGAAATGGCCCGTGACCAATCGGTCATCGTTTTTGGGCTGGATGTTGATGATCCCAAAGCCGTCCAAGGCACCACCAAGGGATTGGTGGAGAAGTACGGACCGGAAAGAGTCTTTGGAACGCCTCTGTCTGAAGACGCCATGACCGGGGCGGCGATTGGCATGGCTTTGGCAGGATTGCGCCCCATTCACGTGCACATCCGCATGGATTTTCTGATGCTGGCCATGAACCAGTTAATCAACATTGCAGCCAAGAGCCATTACATGTATGGCGGGCAGGTGCATGTGCCGTTGGTGGTACGTTCCATGATCGGGAAAAGCTGGGGTCAAGGGGCGCAGCATTCGCAAGGGCTCTATTCCTTCTTCATGCATGTGCCGGGCTTGAAGGTCGTAGCACCCTCCACCCCTTATGACGCCAAGGGTTGTCTCATTGCCGCCATTCGTGATGATAATCCGGTCATGTATGTCGAGCACCGCATTCTGCATTTTCAAAAGGGGCCGGTGCCGGAGACTCTTTATGCCGTGCCGCCGGGCAAAGCGCGCATCACCGTGCCCGGCCTGGACATTACGTTGGTTGGCCTTTCGTATATGCAGGTTGAATGCCTGCGGGCGCAGCGCTACCTGGAAAGCCGGGGCATCAGCGCCGAGGTGATTGATCCAATCTGGCTGAGTCCTCTGGATATGGAGACGATCGCGGAATCCGCTCGAAAAACAAAAAGACTGCTGGTCGTCGATAATGGTTGGACAACCTGCGGCGCCAGCGCCGAGATCGTTTCACAGGTCATTGAAAGGCTGCAAGGGATCAGCGAGGTGCGCATTCGCCGCCTCGGTTTTGCGCCGGTCACCTGTCCCACCACCCCCGGTTTGGAGGTTTGTTTCTATCCGAATTCGCGCACGATTTCTTCTGCCGCCTACGACTTGGTGTGCGGAGAAGCCAAAGGGTGGCTCCCTGAAGAGCGAGCAGACCTGCAAGCCATCGACTTCAAAGGACCCTTTTAAGTATGGAGGAGAGAGTAATGAACCGTGCGCAGAGCCTCGATTGGCCGTTGATGTACAATAACATCACGCGAGCTGACTTGGATATGGTCATCGAGTTCCTGCAACAGGAGAATCCCATTTTGACCCAATCCCAACAGGTCCGGGCTTTCGAGCAGGAGTGGTCTCAGTGGTTGGGAGTCAGGTATAGTGTGTTCGTCAACTCCGGCGCTTCTGCCAATCTGGTGACCTTGGCGGCTTTGCGGGAAAGGTTTGGCCTTGGTGAAATCATCGTGCCGACTCTGACCTGGGTTTCGGATGTTGCGTCGGTGATTCAGAACGGCTTCAAGCCGGTCTTCGTCGATATCGATCCTCGCACGCTGGGCATGGATAACGAGGCGGTGCTGAACAAGATCACAGCCCAAACCAAGGCAGTGTTTCTGACGCATGTGCTTGGCTATAATGGCTTAACGCATCGACTGTTGGATGAATTGAATGCCAGAAACATTCCACTCATTGAAGACGTTTGCGAAGCTTACGGTGCCACTCTTAAAGGGCGTAAACTCGGCACTTATGGTTTGGCATCCAACTTTTCCTTCTATTATGCCCATCACATGAGCACGATCGAAGGGGGCATGATTTCCACCAATGACCCGCACCTTTATGAAACGGCGCGGATGTTCCGTTCGCACGGCATGGTCCGGGAATCGACTTCCGACCAGATCAAACGTTCCTATTGGGAGAAATATCCGGACTTGAATCCCGATTTTATTTTTGCCTTTCCGGCGTATAACGTTCGCAGCACTGAAATCAACGCCGTGATCGGGCGCTCCCAATTAAGGCGATTGGATCGAAACAATCAGATTCGGAGCGAGAACTTGAAGGTGTTTTTGGACAACCTTGATCCCGCCAAGTACCGGACCGACTTCGAGACCGAAGGGAGCTGCAACTATGCGTTTACGCTGATTCTGATGGAGCCTGATCCCGTGTTGAGCCAGAAGGTCGAGCGAGCCATGCGGGAGGCCAGGGTGGAATTCCGCCGCGGCACGGCCGGCGGAGGCAATCAGCTTCGCCAGCCCTACCTTAGAAAGCTCATGGCAGAGCGCGAGTTTGAAAAATACCCGCATGTGGATCACGTTCACTTTTATGGCTATTATATTGGCAATTACCCGGATTTGGAACGTGGCAAGATTCTGGAATTATGCGCTCTGCTGAACCACATTTAACTGAATCTTGAGCGCAACTGGCTGAATAGCAATGAACAAACAGCTCGATGTTATATTTGTCAATGCCGACTCCTCCGCTAAAGCCTACCAGGACTTGAGTAAGGATTATTCCGCTATTGAAACGCCAACTTGGTGCCTGTTACTGGCCCAGAGCTGCCGGGCCAAAGGCTTTGGCGTAGCCATTCTGGATTGCGGTGCCGAGCGATTGGACGATACGGAAGCCGTCAAGAGAATCGCCGAAGCCAATCCTCGCTTGGTTTGCTTCGTCGTGTACGGGCAGAACCCCAACTCAGGCACCACCAACATGATAGGAGCAACGGCTTTGTGCAGCCGGCTGAAGGAAAGCCGCCCGGACTCGATCACCTGTTTTGTCGGTTCGCACACCAGCGCCCTGCCATTGGAAGTCCTTGCGCATAAGGACATTGATTTAGTTCTTCTGAACGAAGGCGTCTATGCGTTGCACAATCTGCTGAACACCAACTTAAGAGATGGTTTGGACCATGTGAAGGGCATCGGCCACAAGTGCCACGGAGAGCCGCAATTGAACTCGCCGGAGCGCGTGGTGCCGCAAGAACGCATGGACGTTGATCTGCCGGGCTATGCCTGGGATTTGCTCCCGTACCGCCAAAAACCTCTCGATTTATATCGTGCCCATTTTTGGCATGCCGAATTCAATCATGATCTGCGGACCCCCTTCGCGGCCCTCTACACTTCGCTCGGCTGCAAATTCAAATGCGATTTCTGCATGATCAATATTCTGAACCGCGAGGATAACAGTGATGGCGTCGCAGCATCTCACTCTCCGAATATGCGGTTCTGGTCGCCGGCCTTTATCGCGCAGGAATTTGACAAGCTGGCCGGCCTGGGAGTGGAAACGGTGCGCATCTCCGATGAAATGTTTTTCCTGAACAAGAATTATTTCGAGCCATTGCTCAAGTTGCTCGTCGAGCGCGGCCATCAATTCCGCATGTGGTCCTATTCGAGGATCGATACCGTCCGGCCTCAATACCTCGACCTCTTCAAGCGAGCCGGTATCCATTGGCTGGCGCTGGGGGTGGAGGCGGCCAGCCAGATCATCCGGCGGGAAGTCTCCAAAGGATCCTTCCAAGAGGTGAATATCCGGCAAGTGGCCAGGAGCATCCAGGAGAGCGGGATTAGTATCATCGCCAATTACATTTTTGGTTTCCCTGATGACACTCTCGAAACCATGCAGCAAACACTGGACTTGGCGGTCGAACTCAATACCGAGATGGCCAACATGTACCCGTGCCAGGCCCTGCCCGGCAGCCCGCTTTACCACACCGCCCTGGCCAATGGCTGGGCTTTGCCGGATTCTTATGCGGGCTACGCTTTTCTTTCCTATGAAAGCCAGCCTCTGCCGACGAGGCATTGCGCAGCCGCCGAGGTCTTGCGTTTTCGTGATCAAGCCTGGCAAAGATATTTTTCCGGTGAACGCTATCTTGCCTTGGTCGAGCAAAAGTTTGGCCCTCAGCAACGGCGCAACGTCGAAGCGATGGCCAGGATCAGGCTGCGCAGAAAGCTGCTCGGAGATGCCCCTGTGGAAAACTAGAGAGCGATTTCGCGGCCGACGCCGGTGAATTCGTCATGCCGGACTTAAGCATCATCATTGTTTCGCACAACAAGCCTCGATTGGTGAAGGAGGCCGTGCAGAGTGTGTTGGATCAAACGCACAAAAACTGGGAGGCCATCCTCGTTGACAGCGGCCTTCTGCACAGGCAGGGCTTCTTCGACTTTATCCAAGACGAACGGTTCAAGGTCCTTCCCTCCGGCGAAACCCCAGAGATGGCGAAGAGCAAGAACATGGCTTCCTGGTGTTTCAACGAAATACTCGCCGCCGGGCAGGCCAAAGGCGACCTGATCATGTACCTTTGCGATGATGATCTGATTTACAGGGACGCCTTCGAGACATTCTGGAATTTCTATGTCGAACACAACCGGGAGCCTCAAGCCATGTACGCCTCGCAGGACATCGGTCTAGTGGATCGCGATGGCCGGACTCGGATCATTGGACAGCGAAGAGCCGATCGGCCGGCCGGCCGATTCTGTAAAGGCCGAAAACTCGATTGCCAGGTGGATTACCTCCAATTTTGCCACACCGCGAGAATTTTGCAGAAACTCAAAGAAGTCTGCCAAACCGATCGATATCACTCTGAGGACAAGGCAGATGCCGATCATGCCGACGGCATTTTCATGGAACAGATCGGTGCCATGACCACAGTTTACAACATCGATAAAGTCTTGAGCTTGAACAGGAGAACGCCTGAGAGTGCCAATTTGCTCTATTCTGCATCCGCTTTCGGCCGGTTCGCCAATCTGTTGCGCGCCAAGGTCAGGGGCTTTTTGCGTCGGCTTGGCCGCAAGGATTCAGCAAGTGTGGCCCCTAACCACGCGAAAAGAGAGTGATCCTGGAAAAAGCAGTTGGAACCACGGATTTCACGGATGACACGGATAGAGAAGATGTTGCGTTGCAACGAGCCTTCACCCGGCGGGTGAGCGCGGGGGAGGCTCCCGCCCTTCGCGAAAGCGGTTATCATCCGTGTGATCCGTGAAATCCGTGGTTTCTTAACTGCCGGATTTAGGGTGATCGGTTGAGTCGCAGCAATTGAGCTTCCGCTGTGCCTACACCTGCAATCGCCTTGCCTCAGCGACCACGCCGCTCAAATAATCGCGATACTCGCAATTGGGCA
>CAYIIH010000199.1:0-15504 GCA_964363225.1 uncultured Verrucomicrobiota bacterium
ATTGCCGCTGCCATCGGTCGTGGCGGTGCCATAAACGGTGCTTCCGGTTTCGTCCATCAGCTTCAGCATGACTCCCGGGAGGCCCGTTTCGCCGCCGTTTTTTATCCCGTCGTTGGCGGTGCCGCCCCCCAGGCCGGTATCCTTGAAAACGGTCCCTTTCAACATCGCGGCTTGGACCAGGCCGAAATTCTGGTTGGGCAGATCAACGTTGTTAACGGCGACGTCGGCCCGCCGCTGATCCGGATATTCCGTCCCAACCCAGTTGGCGGGAATCGTCGGCGTTACGTCCGCAGCCAAGTTGTTGTCATCCACTACGATGAGGTAGGTGCCATTCGTTACGTTCGGTAAAGAATAGTAGCCCGTCACCGAATCGACGCTGGCCACCTTGATGGCGGGTCCGCTTGGCTGGCTGGCGGGGATGATTTTGGTGAAGAGCGTCAGGCCCGTTACCGTTTCTCCACTGTCTTTGAAGCCGTTCTTGTTCGCGTCGGAGTAAACAAACCCCGAAACGACTACTCCCGCCGGTGGAGTTATGGTCGTAACCACCGCAGCCGCGGCGGCAGTTCCATTGTTATTCCCTGGCGTCGGATCGGATGTCATCGAGATGCTCGCCACCGTGTTGGTCAGCGTCCCGCTCGCCGGCGTCGTCACAGTCACCGTGTAATTCGTCGTCGCCCCGTTGGTTAAACTGGCCACGATCGGCCAATAGACCACGTTGTTCGACAGCGTCCCGCTGTTCGAGGCACTGACAAACACCACCCCGGCCGGCAAGGTATCGATCACCACAACGTTCGAGGCGGTTGATGGCCCGGCGTTCATCACCGCAATTGTATAAGTGATGCTCGCCCCCGTCAGAGCGTTCGTCAGCCCTGCCTTGGTCGTGATGACATCGGCCAAAGGCGTAATTGTCGTGACCATGATCGCCGCGGCGGCCGTTCCGTTGTTGTTCGCCGGGGTTGGATCGGGCGTCGTCGAGGTGCTTGCCACCGTGTTGGTCAGCGTCCCGCTCGCCGGCGCCGTCACCGTCACTGTGTAATTCGTCGTTGCCCCGTTGGTCAAACTAGCCACGATCGGCCAATAGACCACGTTGTTCGACAGCGTCCCGCTGCTTGAGGCACTGACAAACACCGCCCCCGCCGGCAAGGTATCGCTCACCACCACGTTCGAGGCGGCGGATGGCCCGGCGTTCGTCACCGCAATTGTATAAGTGATGTTCGTCCCCGCCAGTGCGTTCGTCAGCCCGGCTTTGGTCGCGATGACATCGGCCAAGGGCGCAATTGCCGTGACCACGATCGCCGCGGCGGCCGTGCCGTCGTTGTTCGCCGGGGTTGGATCGGTCGTCGTTGAGGTGCTCGCCACGGTGTTGGTCAGCGTGCCGCTCGCCGGCGCCGTCACCGTTACCGTGTAATTCGTCGTCGCCCCGTTGGTTAAACTGGCCACGATCGGCCAATAGACCACGTTGTTCGACAGCGTCCCACTGCTCGAGGCGCTGACAAACACTGCCCCGGCCGGCAAGTTGTCGCTCACCACCACGTTCGAGGCAGTTGATGGCCCGGCGTTCGTCACCGCAATTGTATAAGTGATGTTCGTCCCTGCCAGTGCGTTCGTCAGCCCAGCCTTGGTCGTGATGACATCGGCCGAGGGCGCAATTGCTGTGACCGCGATCGCCGCGGCGGCCGCTCCGTTATTGTTCGCCGGGGTTGGATCAGGCGTTGTCGAGGTGCTCGCCACCGTGTTGGTCAGCGTCCCGCTGGCAGGCGCGGTCACGGTGACCGCATAATTCGTGCTGGCGCCGCTGGCTAAGCTGACGATGGCCGGCCAAATGACCACGTTATTCGATAAGGTTCCGCTGCCGGAGGCGCTGACAAAAACAAGGCCAGTTGGCAGAGGATCGGTCACCACCACATTATTCGCCGTGGCAGGTCCACGATTTGTGATCGTGATAGTGTAGGTAAAGCCAGTGCCTGCCACGACGTTGGCGGGGCCGCTCTTGCTGGCCATCACGTCCGCTGGAGGCAGGCCACACGTATTGTCGAAGACGCCGACTACGCCTGCCGGATAGGTCAAGGGCTGGTCGGTGGATATCGTGGTATTGTTCTGAACATCCGTGGCGATAGATCGAATCAAATATCTGCCTTGCGAAAGATTTGTTGTCACCCAACTCAGACTCCAGCGACCGAGTGTGGCCGTGCGCACCGCGTTCGTCGAGACCGTCGTTGCGTTCGTCGCCGTCACCCAGTTAAACCCGTCGTTAGCCTGGTTGTCGCCATTACTGTCAAAGTAATATTGAAACTGCACAGAAGACAAAGTGTCGCCCGTCACGCCATTGGTAACCGTGGTGGCATCCAGGACGGTTGCGGTTAAGGCAATCGGTGAGGGGCAAACGGTGGCGGTGACGTTTTGGATAATGGGCGCTTGTAGAATTTGCCCTTGCGGATTGGTGATGTCACCACCGGGCAGAGGCACATCGCCCAAGGCCAGATCGCCTTCAAACAGAATGTCCTTTTGGGTGGGGTCTGTATTGGAATTGCTTGTGGTAGCGCCGAGTGAAAAGGGAGTGTTGGCAGTCATAGTTGGACCGCCAATGGCCGAAGCATCCAAAGCCGCAAGCGGAATCTGCACGTCCAGGAAATACTCGCTGTTTTGCGACCCCACTGGTCTGGAAGTGTCGATTTGCACCACGCGAGTTCGGCCAAAATCCCAAACATACGGATCGGAATCACTGTCCCAATCGCCCGACGAACCAGGCTCTCCGTTTGCCCCGTCGCCGCTGCGGTTGGCCGGGTGACGGGCAGAGTCTTGCCGCCACACATTGGCCGTCCCGATGGTGAATCGCTGGGAATTGGCATTGTCATAAATGACGACGAGGTCATCCGGAGAGGTGCCCGAATCAGTCCCATCCAGTTCCACGACAAATTCCTTGAAACCATCACCGTCGATGTCGAAGAGAAAGTTCCACGTCCCCGAAGTGAAAGGCTGACCACCGCCAGTCAAGGCCTGCGGCGGGCCGGCCAGGCGCAAGCGGAAGAAAAGCACGCTGCCATTGCCGTAGTAATTGAAACTGGATTGTCCGTTGGCCGAGCCGCTGGAAAAATCAGCCGACCCTTGCGGGGTGGCATTTTTGGACTGGTCCTGTGAACCGCTGATGGAAGCGCTCACATCCTTTTGTGCCTGGCCTTGAGAGGTGTAAGCCTGGGTGGCGAGTTGAGAAGGCCAGAGGGAAGGATAACCTGCAGGGTCCACGTAATGGGCCGGGGCGGCGGTCGCGCGTGAAATCCAACTCAAATAGAAAAACAAGGCGAGGCCACAGCCCGCGCACCGGCTGAGAGGCAGCCACAACCCAAACAATATGTGCCGGAAGGTGGCCATGCGTTCAAAGAGTGGCACGCCGCCACCAGCGCGCGATCCTCTCAAAGCTAAGGACTGTGGGAGGTGGGTTCATGGGGACGGCGCGGCCACGGGAACTGCTCCGGCGCTGGGAGCCGTCACAGAAGGTTTGGCCTCCAGAGCGGCGCCTATTTTGGTTTGAGCTTCACGGGCCAATCGTTCGGCAGCCTGCACGAAAGGCCTGGCGCTGCGCCAGCCAAGTTGGCGCTCCTCATGGCCGGCCCAGACCAATTGGACTTCCAACCGGGCCACCACGTCTTCGCCCCGGCAAAAGTCAGGATGGCGTTTCAGCTCTTCCGCAAGCTGCCACAGGTCAGACCGGATCCTTCGGGAGGTCTTGAGGAGCTTGGTTTCCTTGGTGAGATTGGTGTGGCCCGCCTCCAGTTGCTCGATGATGTCCTGCGCCTGCTCCGCCGCCGCCCGCACGACCTCGGAGCGGTCGTTGGCATCCCGCTCGCAACGCGCGAAATCAAGCCAGTGCTGGGCTTTGGCGAAGTGGTAACTGGCGATCGGCACGGCGGCCCCATTCAACCTGGCCAGGCGTTGTTGCAGAGCGTCCAGGCTGGCAGAGTCTGAGGCACACAGAGCAACGGACGGGATGGGCGCGGCGGACGGCGACTCCGGATGAACATTCATCACCTGGATGGCTTGGGCCGTCAGCTCTTCAGCCGTTTGGAGATAAGGGCTGGCGGCGCGCCAGCCGTGCCGCCGGTCGATGTGGCCGGCCCAAACCAATTGCACTTCCAAGCGGGCAACCACGCCTTCGCCCTGGGCGAAGTTGGGGTGCTGCTTCAGCCGATCGGCCAGTTGCCACAGGTCGGGACGGATTGGGTGTGACAGGGGAAGGAGCGGGGTGGTCAGATCGATATTCGTCGCTTTGCTTTCCAGTTGGGCCAGAAGGTTGGTGGCCTCGTGGACCGCCGCTTCGACGAAGCGGGTGCGGTTGTTGCTGAGATACTCACTGCGGGCCAGGTCCAGCCAGCTTTGCGCTTTCGCCAGATGATAGCCATGGGTGGTCGCGACTCCTGGCTGAAGAGCCTCGAGGCGTTTCTCCACCCCATCGAAATAGCGCAGGTCGTTGGCGATGGCCTGGTCGGAAATCCGCTGGCGCGCCGGGGTGAGGACCAGCGGCGGCGCGGGGCGGATCATGGTTGGCTTTCGCGTCCGCCAAAAGAGACGCCAACCCTGGGTCGAGGCCGTGTTCGGGGAAGGGCCGGTGCCGGTGGCGGCGCTCACGTCCGCAACAAGCTTGGTGGCGCTGCGGTTGGTGGAAGCGGGGGACGGAGGCAGCGCCGACAGTTCCGCGCCCAGAAGAGAGACGGCGGTCCAACCGCAGATCAGCAGAAGCCACAACTCTTTCATGACTTTCCTTTCTCTTTCGTGTTGTTGCCTTTGCCAAACAAGGTCTCGTCAAACTTCAGGCGAAGGTTGATGAAGAATCCGGGATTGGTGTAGCCGTCGGTGGCCAAGTCTTCATCCCGGAAGCCAAGGAAATTGTAGCCGACCGCGATGCGGAGGTTGGCCTTGACCAGGAAACCAATTTCCGGGCCGAAGCCATATTGCTGGCTGCGCAGGTCGCCGCTGAAGAGCGTATTGGCATTCAAGCCAATGTCCCAGCGTCTGGTCAATTCGTAGCTGATACGGCCACCGATTAAATGAGCGTGATAAGCCTGGTCGCCCTCGTCAAAATTCTCGAGGGCATACTTGCCCGCATAGTGGGTGCTGAGAATCCAGTCGGTCGTGGGCTGATAATTCACATCGAGGGAGAGGATGTTGACCGTGCGGCGCAATTTCGAAGCCGGCTGGCTGGCGTCCTCCTCGTATTTGTATTCGTATTTGACCAAGCCATTCCAGACGTCCTTGTCGGTCTGGCGATACGCCATGCCCATTTGCAGCCGGCCCTGGTTCTTATCGCCGGCGCCCGGAGCTTTGTTATCGACCAGCAGCAGGATAGTCTTGCTCAGGAACGTCCAGTCCCGGCTCACCTTCCGGGCATATCCCAACGTGTTGAGCAGACTGTCATTGGGCGTGCTGGTGCGGAGTTCCAGTCGCGCCGTGGCTTTCCAGAGCGCATCCGGCGTGTATTCAATTGCGCCGGTGACCGCCGTCGCTTCATTTTGGTTGCCTCCGTTAAACGGGCTGATGCGTTCCAGGGAGGTGTTCACGCGCACGCCCTCGGCCACATTCCAAAGGTTGCGCAAGCCCGTCGAGGCTTCGGCTTCGCGGCCATTGAAGGCGCTGCGCGCGCGGTATTCGTTGAAGAGCTGGCCGTCCTTCATGTAATCGGTCTCCAGGCCGGCCACGGTGGTGTTGTGCTGTTGCATGGAGTTCAGCTCGAACGGCCCGCCCAGCGCGGAAATGAATTCGTGCCGCGCGTAAAACCGGCTCTTGTTGCCCAGTTGGTAGTCCGCTCCAACGGCGATCATGCGATTGCCGGTCTTGACCACATCATTTTCATATTCGCCATAGACAGAAGCGTTGCGGAGCATGGGGACGGGCATGGAAAACTTGGCGCGCACGCTATTGACTTCGTTGGGCGTGACGCCAAAGGTCGTCGGGCTGGCCGGATGGACGGTTTCTTCGCTGTGCCGGGCGCCGAGTTCGAGCCGGTACGGGCCGAAAGCGCGTTCCACATCGACACGGACGCCTTTGCGGCTGCCGTGGTTGGCCGCATCTTCCGTCCAGATGCCTTGCGTGACCAGGCTGGTCTTCTCATTGAGCTTCTGCGTGATCTTGAGGCCGCCCTCGATGCGGCCCGGCAGAAGGATGGAGGCATTGTTGGTGAACGTGGGTTCAGTCTTGCCGAAGTAAACTCGGGCATCCGTTTTGTCGCCTTTATGCCGCAATTCAACCCGGCCCGCCTGGCCGGTGCCGATCAAGTCCGATTCACTTTGCGCGACTTCCGCCATGAGAAAGGTCTTTTCTGCCACTCGGACAGTAGTATTGGCGCTGTAGAGACCGTAAGCTCCCTGCGGATTCTCGTCGCGCACGGCCGAGCCGCCCACTTCCAAACGGTCATTGATCTTAACCTGGCCATCCGCGCCATAAACCCAAAAACGGTCTCCCCCTTGCTCGGCTTCGTAAGTGACCCGAATGGAAATGGGGTTGAGATTGGAATCCAGGCTCGGTACCGGCGCTTTGAACAAGATGCGGCCGGTGAACGGCTCAAACTCGTAATCCACGAACCGGGTCATCGGAACTGTCTTCAATATTTGTGAAGGCTGATGCCGGTCGCGCGTCAGGATTTCAATCTGCTCGCTGTTCACGATGCCCGCGCGGATATTGAAGTAATAAGGGCCGGACGTTCCGTTGGCCGGGAGTTCTTCAATCACCTGCCGGGTGCTGTCCTGGCTGGCCCAGACATTGAGACTGATCCGGTTTTTTTCGTAGTGCTCTCTGAGGCCGGTGAGGCTGCGGTTGTAGTTGCCCAGCCCGCGCACTTCACTGGTCGTCAAGGTGCTGAAATCGCCGTAGAGAAGGTAGCATTTCTTTTTGTCGATGCGGACGTAGAGCCGGCCGGTCGATTGCGCGTCGTACCCGCGGATCGAGGAATCGCCGTAAACCGGATAGAATTCGTCGGGCTGAATATCCCGGAAGAGCCGTTCCCGTTCGGCCTTTTCTGAATCGTAGCCGGCCGTGAGGAGATACTCCCCCTTGATTTTGCCTTTGAGAAAGAAAGCAACCCGGCCTCCCGCGCGGGCTTTTCCATTGTTGCCCGAGAGAGCAAACTCGCGCAGTTCTTCTTCGAAACCATCCTGGGAGCGGGCTGGCACCAGGACGCTCTTGTTCAGCCTGCTGAGATTAAGAGTGCCTTCGACCACACCCACCGCAATCATGGGCCGCAAATCAGGCAGGAAAGAAAGCGTGGCTTCGCTCTTGAGGATACCGCTGCTGATGACAATGCGGCTATCGCCCGGTTCCTGAGGTGGCAGCAACTCAAACTCGGCCTTGCCACCGTCGATGAAAACCTGCAGGCCGGGTTCCTTTTTGTCGAGATCCGGGAGGTTCCATCGGCCCAGACTGGCTTCGAGGGTCAACGGCGTGCGGGCAGTGACTGGCACGCCTTTGGCATCCTGCAACTTGACTGTGATTTTAGCTGGAGTGACTCCATCGGCTGGTTGCTCGCCCTTGGGCAGGATGATTTTAATCTGGCCAAGCTTGTCGGGGGCAATGACGTGGATCGTCTGACTGCCCCGGTTGTTGCCGAAGTCATCGGACAGGATCACTTCCAGAGTGTTGGTGCCGGAGTGGAGGTTCACCCCGATGAATTCCCAAGCTTCCAGTTGCTTTACGCTGAAGACCGCCTGCTTGCCGACCTGGCTTGGAGGCACCGAAACTCCATTCACCTTGAGAATGAATTTGGCGCCCGCCACCCCTTTCACTCTGACGGTGGTTTGCGCCATCGGAAGGGTGTCTCCATCTTTGAGGTCAATAAAAGCAAGGTTATTGTCCAGGTTCGTCAGCGTCTGCTCCCAGCCTATGCGCGGCAGGCGCGCCACCGGAGATGCGGGCAAGTCAGAATTCGCGCTGGTGAGCATATCTGGCGGCAGCAGCGAACTGAAATTAGGAGGAGGAGCTGAATTCGTTGGTGCAGAGAGCGGAGCGCGGAGCGCGGACGGACCGGACTGAGGATTTTGGACTTTTGACTCCGAATTGCCCGGCGCTGGTTCCCGGATGGCGCCACCGCCAATGACGCCTGCAGCGGGCAGAGCTTTCGGATCACCCGCCAACAACGGCACTCCATCGGGTGTGAGACGATCTTTTAAGCTCTTATCAGTCTCAGCCACATGCACTTCGCCTTGGGCGCGGCGTTCCTTCACTTGCCGGATGATGTCAGGCGTGCCAGAGCCTTCGGCAAAATTGGCCTTGTGCAGTTCGCCTTGTTTCAAATCGACAAAGCGGCTGCCCGCATCGCCCGCGTTACGGCTGGACAATACTTCCAACTCCGACCCGCGCGGCATCGTCATCATGTCGAGCTTGAGGACGTGCGTGACGGGCCTTAGTCCGTAGAAACTGTACTTGCCCTCACTATCGGTGATGGCGTAGGTACCATCTTCGAGGTAGAGGCGCACGCCGGGAATCCCCAGTTCTTCGGGGTCTTGGACGCGGTTGCGGTTGCGATCAACAAAGACCTTGCCGATAATGACTCCTTTGTCCGTAAACACTCCGCCTTGGACTTTCACAGCCGCAGAAGCGATATTGCTGGCCACTCCCGGCGCGACCGCTTGCGCGCGGTTGATGCCATCGCCCTGCAACGCGCCCGGCCCAACTCGAACCCGATAGGTCAAGGTGACGGTGGTGTCATTGGCCATTGAACCCAGGAGGAATTCGAGGCGTGGCCCGGCTGTACCCATCGGGTTGGCACGCTGCCCGCCATCTAGGCGAGCCGTTCCCTTTTGATAGGTGAAACCGGCCGGCAAATTGTCGATCAGCTTCACCTCGGGCTGAGTGACGCCACTGACATTCTTAATCCGCACCGTGTATTGAATTGCATCTCCGATTTCTGCCTCGCGTCGCGAGGCCACCTTCTGCACAAAGAATCCGGCGCCCGCTCCGGGAGCGGCATCGGCGGGAACATCAATCTTGACTGCTCCAGTTTTGAGGCTGACGGGGAACGTTCCACCGTACGACCCGGAAAAATCGATCAGCCGGCCCGGCGGCAGAGCAGATGGATGCACTTGAGACGGAACGCTATAGCCGGGCGGTGCCGTGATGACAAGGCGGTATATGCCCGGGGCCACCGTTGGGAATTCGTATCGGCCCGAGGCATCCGTCACGACCGTGCTGGCGGCGGGAGTGACCCCATCGGCTTTGAAGACGATGGCGGGAGAACCGGTGTTGGCGTCGATCAAGGTGACAGTCACGCCGGCGATGGGCGCATCGGTGCGGCTGTCAAAGATCACGCCGTCCGGATCGATGAGCAGCGTCGTCTCCGTCCGGGTGGAGCCGCAGCCCTCGATCTCTGCCGTAAGCGTATCGTTACGAATGGTCTCAATAACTCCGTCACCGTGGATGACCGCAACCAGTCGGGCATCTTGCGTCGGGATTTGCTGGAAAATGCGGAAGACTCCGGTGTCAGGTCCGGTTTCGACCGCCGTAAATGTTTCATAATCACCCGTTTTGGCCGAGGTAATGATGATGGTCTTTGACTCCACTTCGGTCGCATTGGTGTTGCACTGCTGGGCTCCCGCTTGCACAAATAGCGGTGATCCCAACCGCGCTTGCTGCGCCGCGCTCGCGAAAGCGTCGTTGCGGAAGAAATCAATGAACGGCGGCTGCAAAACCACTTCGATTGGCACTCCCGGCGAATCCAGGATCGTCGGCGGTGTGTGGATGTGATCATCCAAGTAGATTTGAGCGGTGTTGACAAAACCGCCAAAGGCATTGGCGTTGACCTGAACGGCAAAACTCAGAGTGAAGCTGCCGCCGCGCGGCAGGCTCGGCAAACCAAAAGCCACCGCATCGAGTTGAGAAAGATTGCCGGGCGGTACCGTGGTGTAGCTGTGCAACGGAGCGCCCACCTGATGAAAAAGAGGCTGGCTCAGGCCGCGATTTCTGATCCCGACAAAAGTGGTTTTCGGTGAAATCATGTCGCGGATGATAATGAGGCTGGCCGGCGCGCCATCGACCTGCACCGCTATACCCGTGGCCAGGTCCAGATGAGTATTCTGGCCGCTGAGCGTGAAGGTTACCTCGGACTTCCGCGTCGGAGAGGAGTCGGAAGCAAGCTTGGAGAATTCCAGAGTGGACGGCGCTTTGGTGGTCACCGTGTCTGAATTACTCAACGACTTATCCGCCAACAGGCTGTGGGCCTTGAGGCCCAGGCGAGCCGCCTTGTTGGGCGGAACCTGCGGAGAAACCCGGCCGGTGATCAGCAGATGGGCCACTTCGCCGGCCTCTAGCAGTAGCGTCGCGCCATCCGCCAGCTCAACATCCAGACCCGGATCAGCCTTTCCGTCACCGTTTTGATCCTGGAAAATCCGCAGTTCTTCCAAGTTAAAATCGCCACCGGCCAAGTTGAAGAAGTTCAGTGCAAACACGCCGGACTGAGTGCCGATATTGGCCAGTTGATGGGACAAAACAATCCTGGCGCCGGGTTCAACGATCAGGTCTTGATTCTGAGTCAACGTGAATCGCTCCGCGTACTGGACGATCACTTTGACAGGCTCCGACCGCAGGCTCGCTGGAGTTTCGGTCTTGGGATCAATGAATTCAGCGGTGGCTTGATTGATGATCTCGGAGCCGTCCGGCGGAGGCTTGGCCAGCAAAGGGAGAGTGACGAAGCCGGCAACCGACGCAAGGATTGCGCCATAGGCTGCCAGCTTCGCTCTCAACCACCACGCGCGCATGCGAACCTTTTCTGAGGGCCTTCTCTTCCCATCCATCCCACCACGGTCCAGCGCGGCAGACACGGGGAGCGTCCGCAACAAGCCAATCGGCCCTGCGCTGGCCCAGCAGCACAGTCGGCGGCTTGGCAGCGCTTCTGGCCAATTAGTCGCGCCGCTTTCCCCATGGAGGAAAGAAATAGGAGGGGAGAGGATCAAGCCCTCTCCCCTTGGCCTGGGGCTGCGGATTATGGGTTGATTTTGACGCCAAAGCTAATCACGGCGGACTGGCCGGGATTCAAGGTGCCAATATTGAACTGGAATGTGCCGGCAGTGCCATTGGCCGGCGCGCTGCTGACCGTCCCGATCGTGGTGGCTGCAGGGACTGTTGCGCTGTAAGTCGTGAAGGCGGGCGTCGAGTCCGAAACCACCACGGCTGTCGCAGGAGTGGAGCCGTTGTTCCTAACCGTAATCCGGTACCGGAGGCACGCGCCTGGCGCAGCGCCTATCGTCAGGTTGGCGGTGCTATAGGCGGTGTCCGCCGTGCCGTCGCAATTGGCGTCCAGCGCTTGCTCCTTTAACAGGACAATGTCGCCGGAGATGACCGTCGTGGTGTCCGACACAGAGACCACCGGAGGCACCGTGCCAACGCCGCCCGTCGTGGTCGCTCGTAGCGTTGTGGAATCGACCGTGCCGGCGGCCGCTCCGACCGGCGCAAAGACTTTGACAAACAACCGCGCCTTTTCACCGGGGTCCAAGCCCGCAGCCGTGCTCGCTCCGTTCACACCACCCACCATCGTGCTCAGGTCAGTAATGACAGGATCGGTCGGGTCCAGGACGCCGTTGTTGTTTTGGTCCCAATAAACGACCGAGGTGAATCCAGCGGCACTATCGACGAGCGTCAACACCGTGCTGGTCGAACCATCACCTTCAAGAACGTTGCCTTCATTGGAGATGAAATGGCTATAGACAACCGAGCCGCCCGGCGAGACCTGGCCGGTGTTATTCGGTTCCAGTTTGATCGTGCGAACTCGGTTGACCACGACTGCGTCTTGTTTTCTGTCCTGTGCTCCGGTGGTCGGTGACAAAACACGGAAGAATCCGGGGTACGTTCCAGGCGGGGTTCCTGCCGGCACGAAAATGTCAGCATAGACGAGCTTATTGCCGCCGGGAGGCAGAACGCCCGTCGTGGTAATCACGGCCCCGTTGCCATCGCGGAAGGACACGCTCCAGCCGGGCGGAAACACCGTGCTAGCAAAGCTGGCATCCGTGCTGCCCGCCAGGTTGAAACTATCCGCCGTAGCGCTGGTGTTGTTGACATAAAGAGTGAATCGAGCCGTGTTGCCGGGATCCACGGCCACGGTTTTGACTGGCGAGGCCTCGGGTCCTGGTCCCGCCCCTGGAGCGCTGCCGCCCGGCGAGTCGTTGGTCAGATCGACGGTGTTCGCCTGGATGGCAGAGAGGGTATCGGTGGCCATGGCGAATTGGTTGGGGTCCGCGATCGAGCGGGCGGTCTTTTGCACCGTGTAGGGGCCTCCGCCGGAAGCGGTCGAAGGCAGAATCGCCTTGATAATCACGTTGTAAGTGCCCCCAGGTGAAATGGGCCCGGTTCCTGGAATGCCATCGTTGTTGCTGTCGAGAAGCGGAGTTGTTCCGTCGCCTTGATAAAGGGCAAATGTTGTCCCAGGCGGGAATGTGCTGGCGCCGACCGTCACGTTGAAGCTATCCACACCATTGCCCGTGTTGGTCACGACGTTGGTGAAGGATACAGTGCTGCCCTGGCTGGCCGTCGCGATCGTTTGTCCGGTGAGGGTGACGCCGGCATATTGGCTCACCGTAAAGAGCGCCGTATTGCTGTTGAACGGTCCCACGGACGTGCCGGTGCCGGGATCGTAGGTGTAAGTGGCGGTATTATTGATCGAGCCGGGCGACAAGCCGCTGTTCACATTCACCTGAAAAGTCAGCGTGCCCGATTGGCCCGGTGTGACCGAGGCGATGACCGCAGTCACTCGGCCCGCCAAGCTCACTCCGAAGTCATACAATACTCCGGCTGGATCGCCGCCGGCGGCATCCGTCAGCGCCGTGGTGCCCGAACCGCTCCAGCGACCGCTCTCCGCCACATAGGTCATGCCCACGGGGATCACGTCCATCAGTGTCAAACTGGTCGCCGTGCTGTTGCCCGTGTTGTTAAACGTCAAGGTAATCGTGTGCGGACCGCTGGGAGAAGCTCCCGACCCAATACTGATCGATTTGGTCACGCTGATGACAGCGTTGGCGCTGACCGTGGCCGTATCGACGTTGGCCGCCGTGACCGAGGAGTTGAAGACGCTGGCGGCGTTCAGTTGGATGCGGGAGGTTTGGCCATCAGTCTGAGTGGCGGGAGCGCTGGCCAGCACCACAAACTTGTAGGTTCCGCCCGCCGGCAAAGCCACGGTGGTTGTTATGGGGGTCGTATTATCGGGAAGGCCGTCACCGTTGGCGTCGGCGTAAATGGCCACGCCGGTCAGATCAAAACTGTCACCGGTCAGTTGGGCGACGGACAGTGTAAAGCTGTCACTGCCGTTGCCCGTATTGATGATCGTATGCGGAAAGGCCACTTGCCCGCCCGGGGAAACAGTTTTCGTGTTGTCCGCCGTCAAGGTGAAGCTGGCGACTTGTTGGACGATGGTGATCGCCACGTTGGAAGTGGCCGTCCGTTCCACACCCGATGAATCGGTGTAAGTCGCGGAGGCCTGGTTGCCAATGCTGCTGCCGGCTGGTGGCGAAGCCGTCCACGCCGTCCAATGGCATAGTCCGATCAAGGTATGACTGCCATGGCCCGCCAGAGCCAGGAGCGAGTCCCGTTCGTTTTGTGGCCTCGAAAGGCCTTCAAAACTGCAGACTGGTTCGATGTATTTTGGGTTTTCATTTTGTGGTTTCTTGTTGAGGGTTAATCGAAAAAACAACTTGCTGGCCGTGGAGGGGGAATAGGAAAGGCGTTCTTACAGCATTTCCTGACTGGCAGGCTCATTTTGGCCTGACAGCCGTGGAGACGATTCAGACGCCAAGCTTCCATAGGACAGCGGAATGTGGTCCGGTGGCTTATTACTTAATCGAGCTGGAACCGGCGGCGGCGGTTAATCGCGCCCGGGCGATCACTACCGCGCTTCGGCCCGCTGCCAAATCACCAACGACCCAACGTAACGCGCGATATTCCGAGGGCGGAACGGCTTGCTCCCGCTGGGTGCCATCAGGTGATTTCACCATTCGTTTGAGCGGCATCGGTTCGAAGATTTTTCCATCCGTGCTGGCTTTGGCTGGCACCGGTTTGGCCGATCCGGCTACGTACTCCATGCCGCCAGGTATGGGTAACGTCGGTTCCAGATTGCGGATGTTTCCTTTGCTCTTGTTGAGATAAACAGCGGTGTATTGGATGATTTCACCCGGTTTGGCTTTGTCCGCCGGCTCAAATGACTCTTTTCCATCCGCCTTCATTACGATCTTCTTGGCGGTCAAGGTGATGGACAAGTCGTCCTTCCCCTGGGCCATCGTATCACGAACCAAAAGAACCATGCTGGCAACGCACAGAACGCAAATGAAAGCCCTTTCAATGATCTTGATCTTGGCGGGCCACCGGGAGCTAATGGTCTTTTTCATGAGTCTCGATAAATGATGAACGTGCAGCAATGGTCGAATCTGACGTTTTAACACACGTGATGTTACCAATTCTCACAAGTAAGTCCATCTAAAAATGTATTTCCTCAGTGACGGCCGGGCGGAGCGCTGGCTTCCAGCCGGCTGATCAGTTCTCGCCGTCCCAAAGCCGGTTGGAAACCGGCGTTCCTTTCCATAGGAATTCATTCGCCCGCCGTCACTGAGCGATTACTTCAGAATCGCCTCCAAAGAGGCCGATAGCCCAATGGCGAAGGGACAGCCGGCCAATTCCCTCCTTTAGCCTCCTCCGAGTGGGTCAATGCCCAAGGGCCAAATCGGATCATCCGGATTGTGCTCGACGGTTTGTCGGGACCGATGCAGGTCAAAGGCGTCGATTGGAGCAACACCATGGTCCCGTGGCGCGGCACGTTGTCCGACGAGGACATTGCCGCGGCCATCACTTACGTCCGGCAGGAATGGGGGAACAAAGCCGGGCCGGTGACGCCCGATCAAGTCAAGGCCATCAGTGAGCAGACCCAAGGGCATGCCGGGCAGCCCTGGAACGCCGCCGATTTGCTGAGCATACCGGAAGGGCCGTAAACCTCCCGGTGCCGGAATAGCTTTGTCGCAAGAGCGACTTTCGACTTCACCTGTGCGCCCAGCACACCTGGATCGCGCCGGAAAACTCGGATTATGGCAACGTCAACCTTGCCCACCCAGGCTCGCTTTGATAGGCTGCCTTCCTGAACATCGCTTCGGGCGGACTGTGCGACTGGAGAGCCAGTGAACCGTCTTTCAGAGTTGGGCCGAATAACTTGGCCAAAGTTCGGCGGCGCGCGCATTATGGCCCCAGTCCGGTGATCTGTGATAGGCAATGAGTTGCCACCAATGAGCGTTTCTGCCAACGACATCATCGACAGTGTCGTCTTGATTGGTTCGCAGTTTAGCGAGCCGATGCGCGTTATCGGCACGCCCACGACCGGCGACGGCTTCGTCCTGGTCAACCTAGTCGGCACGCGCACCAACACGTTCCGGGGCGGCGTGACGCTCTCGAATCAGGATTTGGCATCCATCCAAATCGAGCGCAAAGAAGCCGTCTTCCAGGGCAAGCCGCGCCTGTTCAAACTGGGCCTCGAAGCCATCCGCATCTCGCTGGCCC
>CAYIIH010000200.1:0-3569 GCA_964363225.1 uncultured Verrucomicrobiota bacterium
TTTATTTCATCTGGCTGATAGGTGATCTCGAGCGCATCCCCCGCCACGGTGATCCAATAAATCTGGCCGGCGGCCATTTGATCCCGCACGCCTTGCACCGGGCCGCTGTAGATCAGTTTTCCCTTTTCGATGATGGCGACGCGATTGCAGAGGGTTTGGAGTTCGCTCAGGATATGTGAGGAAATGATGATGGTTTTGCCCAGCTTTTGGAGTTCTTGCAGGATGGCCATCATCTCGACGCGCGCGCGGGGGTCCAGTCCGCTGGCCGGTTCGTCCAGCAAAAGCAATTGCGGATCGTGGATCAAAACCCGCGCCAGGCCGAGCCGCTGCTGCATGCCCCGGCTCAAGGCTCCGATGAGCGTGCCTTTCTTTTCGCTCAAACCTACCAGTTCGAGCACATCGTTGACGGTCTTTTCGCGCCGGGCCGACGGGATTTTGTAACACGCGCCGAAGAAATCGAGATACTCGGTCACTTCCATGTCCTTATAAACGCCGAAAAAGTCCGGCATGTACCCGATGACGTGCCGGACGGCGTCGGCGTCTCTCGCCACGTCGTTGCCCAACACTTCAGCGCGCCCGCCGGAAGGGGCGAGGAAGGTGGCCAGGATGCGGAGCGTGGTGGTTTTGCCGGCGCCATTGGAGCCGATGAAGCCAAAGAGGTCCCCTTTGTTCACGGTCAGACTCAGGCCGTCGAGCGCGACCAGGGGACCATAAAGGCGTGTTAGACTGAAGGTCTGGACGGCGGGTGCAGGGTTGCTGGAATTGTTCGCCATAGCTTTTTTCAAATGTCAAATTGCGCGCGGCAGGGCAGCGAAGGTCTGCGGGTAGCACCCGCGTCCCGCGGGTTGGATCGGCAGGCCCACGCTCCCACTGGGTGAGAATTTTCCGAAACCGTTTTTCGCGCTTTGAACCCCTGAACCGTAGCAGCCGATGTGAGTCGGCTCTGATCAATCGGGTCGGAAATGAAGTGAGCGGACTCACGTCCGCTGCTACGAGGTTCATGGGTGAGGGACAGGGTGCAGCATCGCTTCAATTGCATAGTTACAGTTACGTTTTTATCTGCTGACCGGAACAGCCAGGCGCAGGAGCGTGTTGCGTTGCAGGCGGGGCGGCTTGAATTGATGGAGCGGACTCACGAAAGAGTGATTGGCATACCAGGCCAACAACACCGCGTCGCCGCGCTCCACCAGCGGCGTCAAATCCAATCCGGGCGGAGCGACGAAGGCCCGCTGATATTGATTGGGATTGCCCAATTGTGAGCTGAACGAGGCCACCATGGCGGTCAGGGGCGCGTTTTCCAGGTGCCCCCCTTTGTCATCGCCGAGCGGATTGCGGCGTTTCTCAACCGCTCTCTGGAAGGTTTGGCCATTAAGCCGCACAAAGTCGCTCAGCGCCATTGCTTGACTTCGCTGGACCGGGAAGGCTTTTTTTTGCCGGGCCGGCACGTCCCCGAGGTCGTAAACTCGATCGTACAGAACCAGTCGAAGGCTGGTCAAAGGCTGGTCCAAGAAATTCTCCACCGTAACCAGCCAGCCGGATTCTTGAAATGCGACCGTGGCGTGGCAGGGCAGGACGGCCGGTTGCAGCCAATCGCTGACATAGAGCAGGCTGGTCCACACCGGCACGAAGATTTCGGCGCGGAACCCGTTGCCTTGCTGCTCGACCTTGGCCCGGCTGGCGGTTCTTCTTCCGCCACCATACAAGTCGAGCAGTTCGCCGCGCAACGTGGCGTAAGGCTGGTCGCCGGCGAGCGGGTACTTGGCGTTGGCGGAGGAATAGACGGAAACGTAGGTGCGCCCGCGCAATTCGGCTTCGGTGCCGCGGGGCAAAACGTCCACCAGATGCAATTCATTCCATTCGGTCTCTCCGGCGCGCAGTTTGTAGCCGATAAAATAGATCAAGAGCGAAAAGAATACCACGTAGGCCGGGAAGGTCAGCCAGGTCAGCATCGGCCGGCCAATCCGCTTCAGCAGATATTGGTCGAACGGCCCGATGACGACGAGATAGACCAGGAGCAGCAACAAGAGCCACTCGACCGGCAGCTTGCGCACTTGCCGGCTGTCAATGAGCGCTCCAAACACGCCATCCACGCTCCAGCCCCCGTAAGCGGCCGGCTCGCCGACAGAAAACCATGCGGGCGGAATGGGCAAGAGCTTCGCCCAAAAGTAGGACCGGTTTTTCCAGGACCGGAACGGCTCTCTTTCGGGACTAAACATGAGGACCGTGACTTTGCCTCGTCCGCGGTGGGCCGCGATGATCAAAGGGTTTTGTCCGCTCGCCAGCACGACCTGGCCGTCGCGCAGCGATCCGGTGGCGACCGCCATCTCCGCTCCGGCAAAGGTGGAATCAACGGGCAGGTTCGCGAACGGATTGGCCAATGGCGGGGCGGACCTTCCTGGCCGCGGATTGAATGGGCCTCTCTGCGGCGGAGGATTTCCTTCGCTGCCGCCCGCTCTGACCGGCAGATCGCTTTTGAGCCAGTTCATGAGCGCTTCATTGATTCTGACATTTGCGACGCCGCTGATTTCGCAAGGGACCAATTGTTGCAGCCAAGGAGTGGCGTTGATGTCGGCCGGCTGTTCCACGGCGACAATCAAATGGCCGCCGCCGCGCACCCAGGCCAGCAAGGCGGCGACGCGGTCCGCCTTCAATTCGAGAGCTTTTTCGGAATTGAGATAAAGCACGTCGAGTCCCTCCAGGGCGATGGGATTGTCCGGGAACTGGTCCAACTGCATGCGCGCCACCTGGGGCCTCAATTCCAGCCGGTTCAACCGCAGATCGGGCAAGGTGGGCAAGCCGCCAAACGTGCGCGACACCGCTCCCAGCAACCGGCATTCCCAGGCCAGGGTTTTGGCTTGGACATTGAGGCGCTCCGCTTGGAGCCGGCCTCGGTCGTCCATCAGTTTGGCGTCCCAGGTTGAGAATCGCCCGCCGCCGGCGAACATGGGCACGACCAGACGTTTGCGCGTGTTGGTGGGCAGTTCCACGGCCAACTGCCGCGTTTGTTCCGATCCAAACGGGCCGGAGCTGATCTCGATCACGGCCTGGAAGGAGGGACCATCATTGAAAACCTCACAAACGATGGGGAACCAGCCTGCCTCGCGGACAAAGCCGTCATAGCCGACAAAAACGTCAAATTGCAGGGCGGCCCGCGCCGCTGGGTTGAGACTCAACCAAAGGCAGAGAAAGCAGCAGCGAAGAACCAACATTCGGAACCACGGCCTAGAGGGCCGCCGTCCCCGAAACGCTGCGGACGAGTTGAGAACCGTTCGTGCCATAGCTGCAAAACCGCCGTGCTCTCCAAGCATATAGTCAGAGAATCTTCTTCTAGCAATCAAGAACTCGGGCCAGATTAGCCTTTGCCAAATCCAATCCACTTGGCCTAAATTTGGCGCCATGCATTGGCCTCGCGCAGTTTTATCGTGGCTGTTCCTGCCTGGTTTGACCCGCTTCGCCGCGTCCGTGCTCAATTTCCAGATTTGGGTTCCCAGGCGGCTTTCCGTGAACCGGCGGAGCGCGGGCGGCTCGCCCGCGTGTTTGGAAGGAGCAACGAATCTCGCGGGCGAGCC